>NZ_JACIUW010000019.1:0-66782 GCF_014145825.1 Stenotrophomonas sp. I18B00994
TACCGCCGTGTACAACTACCTGACCAAGAACGGCGTTGACGCCGGTCGCCTGGTCGGCCCGATCGGCTACGGCGAGAGCCGTCCGATTGCTCCGAACACCAACCCGGATGGTTCGGACAACCAGGGAAAACGGATCTGACCCCAGTTTGAATTTCGATATCTGACAGAGATTCATCCACGCATGGCGTGGATCTACTGGCCACCGGTCAACTGTCGAAGGCGGGGCACTATGGGTTTGCGGGGTGTGAGCGCCATGGATGGCGCGACCAAGGCTACATGGACGTACTTGCGCCGTCCCCGCATACCCACAGTGCCCCGCCATTCCACGGGATGCCCGCTGTTGCCGTTGCTTCGGCTGTTGCTCTGGCTTGAAGCAGGTGCAGGGCTGCAAGCCCTGCCGAACACCCTCAATGCAGCAGGGCCGCCACCGCCGCGCGGAACCCGTCCTGGGCCTGCCCGGACTCCGGCGCATGATGCAGCTGCCGCACCGCCCGTCCCAGCCGTGCCGCGCCGACAAACCCACAGCTCGCCTGCAACCGGTGCAGCTGGCTGCGCAGCTGGCGCTCGTCGTGCTGGTCCACGGCCTGCTCGACCGCGTCGCGTACGCCCGGCAACTCGGCCAGGAACAGCTCGCGCAGCGCGATCAAGTGGTTGCGCTGGCCATTGAGCGCGGCCAGTGCCGCGGTCTCGTCCCAGTCCTGTACCTGCAGCTCGACCGCTGCCGGAGCCGGGGCAACGGAGATCCCCGCCGGGCTGTTCACCAGTGCCCGGCGCACGGCCTTCAGCAACTGGTCGCGGCCCAACGGCTTGACCAGCGTGTCGCTGAAGCCAGCTTCGCGCAGGCGGGCATGGATGGAGGTGTCGCCATCGGCGGTATGCGCCAATGCCGGGGTATCGGGGTGTGAACGGCGCAGTTCACGCAGCAGCTGCGCGCCATTGCCGTCCGGCAGGTTGACGTCGATCAGCCACAGGTCATGCGCGCCGGGCTCGGCGCTGGCCAGCGCGCTGGCCAATGAATCTGCCGTGTCCACGTCCGCCGGTAACGTTTCCAACGCCGCTTTGAAAAAACCGCGGCTGATGATGTCGTCCTCGACAAGCAGGAAGCGGGGCCGGCTGGCCCGCGGGGTCATCTGCATCAGGGCTGCCTCCATGTCAGCTGCTGCAATCATCAAGCACGGCGGCGGCGGGCGCAAGCGGGTCCGGACCCTGCCAGTCAGGATCTGCGACAATGTGCCCCCATTTTTGCCCGCAGCCTGTTGCCACGTGGCCCGATCCCGCTCCCGCATCGACCGTACCCCGTTCCAGACCGAGATCCTCGACCTCAGCCATGATGGTCGCGGCGTCGCCCGCCGTGAAGGCGAGGGCGGCAAGGTCACCTTCGTCAGCGGCGCCCTGCCGGGCGAGGTGGTCATGGCCGAACAGACCGCCCGCAGCCGCCATTTCGACGAGGCACGCACGGTGGAAGTGCTGCAGGCCTCGCCCCAGCGCGTGACCCCGAAGTGCCCGCATTTCGGTACCTGCGCCGGCTGCGTGCTGCAGCACCTGGACGAAGACCAGCAGATCGTCGCCAAGCAGCGCGTGCTGATGGACAACCTGGAGCGGATCGGCCATGTGAAGCCGGGCAAGGTGCTGGCGCCGCTGGTCGGCGAGAGCTGGGGTTATCGCCGCAAGGGCCGCTTCTCGGTGCGCCGGGTCGAGAAGAAGGACAAGACTCTGGTCGGTTTCCGTGAACAGGACCCGCGTTTCGTCGCCGACCTCAGCCAGTGCCTGACCGTGATCCCGGAGATCGGTACCAAGGTCGAGGCCTTGTCGACCTTCATCGAATCGCTCGATGGCAAGCGCGACATCCCGCAGATCGAGTTCATCGCCGGCGATCAGGCGGTGGTGCTGACCGTACGTCACCTGCAGCCGCTCAGCGATGCCGACCGCACCGCCTGGGCCGCCTTTGGCCAGCAGCATGGTTTCGTGATCTACCTGCAGTCCGGCGGCGTGGACACCGTGCAGCCGCTGGACGGGCAGGGCGTGCCGCTGTCGTTCCGGTTGGCGCCTTGGGACGTGGAACTGGCGTTCCGCCCGCTGGACTTCATCCAGGTCAACGCCAAGCTCAACGAAAAGATGATCGCCCACGCCCTGGACCTGCTTGAGCCGGGCGAGGACGAACGCGTGCTTGACCTGTTCTGCGGCCTGGGCAACTTCACCCTGCCGCTGGCCCGCCGCGTGCGCGAAGTGGTGGGTGTGGAAGGCGATGCCGGCCTGGTCGCGCGTGCCCGTGAGAATGCCGTGCGCAACGGGCTGGCCAACGCCCAGTTCTTCAGCGCCGACCTGACCCAGGACCAGCGCAGCACGCCGTGGATGCGCCAGGGCTTCGACAAGCTGCTGCTGGACCCGCCGCGCTCGGGCGCCATCGAAGTGCTGCAGCAGCTGCCGCTGAAGCAGTTCAAGCGCATCGTCTACGTCAGCTGCCACCCGGGCTCGCTGGCGCGCGATGCCGGCTATCTGGTCAACGAACAGGGCTTCACCCTGATCAGCGCCGGTGCGATGGACATGTTCCCGCACACCGCGCACGTGGAAAGCATCGCGGTGTTCGAGAAGCGCTGAGCGGCTGTCATCACCCATGGCGCATAATCGCGCCATGGGCATTGAAATCGAACGCAAATTCCTGGTCATCAACGATGGCTGGCGATCCGCTGCGCACCGGGTGACCCCGATGGCGCAGGGCTACATCAACGACATGGGCGCGCTGGATCGCGGTACCCAGAACGCCTCGGTGCGCGTGCGTATCGAGGGCGACCATGCTGCGCTGAACCTGAAGTCGCGCACCATCGGCCACACCCGGCAGGAATTCGATTACCCGATTCCGGTGGAGGACGCGCGCGCGCTGCTGGCGCTGTGCGTGGGTGGCCTGATCGACAAGCGCCGCCATCTGGTCGAGCACGCCGGCCTGACCTGGGAAGTGGACGAGTTCCTCGGCGACAACGCCGGCCTGGTGGTGGCCGAGGTGGAACTGGACAGCGCCGACCAGGCCATCGAACTGCCGGACTGGGCCGGCGCGGAAGTCACCGACGACGCCCGCTACTACAACGTCGCACTCGCCAGTCGTCCCTATTCACAGTGGTGAAACCCTGAAAAGGGGACGGAGGGGATTAAGTCGTCTTTACCCCGCCTGTGCGGAAAGCGACTTAATCCCCTCCGTCCCCTTTTTTCGGTGGGGGCGGGCCCCATGTCGGGGGGATGAGAATCGACATCTACTCCGACGTGGTCTGTCCCTGGTGCTGGATCGGCAAGCATCGTTTCCAGCAGGGCGTGCAGTTGCTGGGCGCCGATGCGCCTGAACTCGATATCCACTGGCAGCCGTTCCAGCTGGACCCGGACGCGGACGCAACCCCGGTGCCGCTGCGTGAGGCCTATGTGCGCAAGTTCGGTGGCGTCGAGCGCACCGAGCAGATCCTCGGCCAGACCCAGACCACGGCGCGTGCGGAAGGCCTGCCGATGGACTTCAGCCGGGGCCAGGTGCGGGTGACCACGCTGCCGGCGCACCGGGTGCTGTGGCTGGCCGGCCAGCACGGCGTGCAGGACGCGGTCGGGGAGGCGCTGTTCCGGGCCCACTTCGAGCTTGGCCAGAACCTGGCGGACAGCGCGGTGCTGATCAAGGCCGGTGTGGCGGGCGGCCTGGACGGCGGCGAAATCGCGCAGATGCTGGCCTCCGACCGCGGCCTGGCCGAGGTCGAAGCCAAGCTGGCGGAGGCGCATGCGCTGGGCATCTCCTCGGTGCCGACCTTCGTCATCGATGGAAAGTGGGCCATTTCCGGGGCGCAGCCCCCCGAGGCCTTCGCCAACGCCCTGCGCCAGATTGCCGCCGAACAGGGCGCCCCGGCCACCCCGGCTGGCGACGACGAGGCCTGCGGCCCGGACGGCTGCAAGGTCTGAGCAGATCGGGGTCAGGGCCCCTGCGGGGATCCGGCCCCGGGGTCAGGGCCCCGCAGGGGCTCTGACCGCACACTCCCCTTTTTCTGACCACTGCGCCTGTCGGCCGGTTCTGCGACAATGCGGCACTGCGCCATGCGGGCGCGCGTTGTGGAGATCGACCATGCTGCTGATCGGCGTTGCCGGCACCGAACTGACCGCCCAGGAACGTGACTGGCTGCAGCACGATGCCGTGGCCGGGGTGGTGCTGTTCAAGCGCAACTTCGCCTCCCGCCAGCAGGTGACCGATCTGAGCGCGGCGATCCGCGCCGCCGCGCCGCGCCCGCAGCTGATCTGCGTTGACCAGGAAGGTGGCCGCGTACAGCGTTTCCGCGAGGGTTACAGCGATCTGCCGCCACTGCAGGACATTGGTGCCCTGTATGCCACCGACCCGCAGCAGGCCTTGGCATTGGCCGAACGGCACGCTTGGCTGATGGCCAGCGAAGTACGCGCCAGCGGCCTGGACCTGAGCTTCGCGCCGGTGGTCGACCTTGGCCGTGGCAACCGTGCCATTGGCAACCGCGCCTTCAGTGAAGACCCGCAGGTGGTGGCCGCGTTCACCGCCGCCTACGTGCGTGGCATGCACTCGGTCGGCATGGCCGCCACGCTCAAGCATTTCCCCGGCCACGGCACCGTGCTGGAAGACACCCACGTCGATACTGCGATCGATCCGCGCGCGCTGGACGAGCTGCGTGCGCAGGACCTGGTGCCGTTCCAGGCCGGCATCGCCGCCGGTGCCGATGCGGTGATGATGGCGCACGTGATCTACCCGCAGATTGCGCCTGAACCGGCAGGTTACTCGCCGCGCTGGATCCAGGACATCCTGCGCGGCGAGCTCGGCTTCCGTGGCGTGGTGTTCTCCGACGACATCGGCATGGCCGCCTCGCACAGCGCTGGCGGCGTGCCGGCGCGCGTGCACGCCCATCTGGACGCCGGCTGCGACGTGGTGCTGGTCTGCCACCCGGAGCTGGTCGATGAAGCCCTGCACGCGGTGCAGGGGCGCTCCCTCAATACCGCTGCGCTGCTGGGCCTGATCGGCCGCGGCGCGCTTGGCTGGGATGGCCTGCTGGCCGATGCCCGCCATGGCGACACCCAAACCCGTCTGCTTGAAACCCTTGGAAGAACCGTCTGATGCCCAACCTCACCATTTCCCAGGCCCTGGCCCAGGCTGACCTGCTGGTCGACCGCCCCACCATCGACAAGGCCATTGCTGGTATCGCCGACGCCATCGCGCGCGACTACAAGGGCGAGGTGCCGCTGTTCCTGTCCATCATGCACGGTGCGCTGCCGTTCGCCGGCCAGCTGGCGCTGGAACTGGGCGCGCGCGGCCAGGACGTGCAGTTTGATTACCTGCACGCCACCCGTTACCGCGGTGAAACCACCGGCGGCGACCTGGTCTGGAAGCACAAGCCGGCCACCTCGCTGTTCGGCCGCCGCGTGCTGCTGGTCGACGACATCCTTGACGAGGGCTACACCCTGCAGGGCGTGCGCACCTGGTGCCTGGAACAGGGCGCAACCGACGTGCGCATCGCCGCGATGACCGTGAAGAAGCACGACCGCGCGCTGCCGGACGTGACCGCCGACTACGCCGGCATCGAACTGCCGGACCGCTACGTGTTCGGCTTCGGCATGGACGTCAACGAAACCCTGCGCTGCGTGCCGGCCATCTACGCGATGAAGGAATAACGGCGCAGCCGCCCGCGGCGCGTCTTCTTCTGCCGCCGGCATCCTCGGGTGCCGGCGTTCGTCTTTTCATGGAGTGCTTCGAATGCAACAGATCGCCCTGGCCGTGATCGGCGGTACCGGTGTCTACAACCTGGCCAAGCTTGACGACGTGCAGACCCACGAGGTCGACACCCGCTTCGGCCGCCCGTCGGGCCCGGTGCGCGTCGGTACGCTGCTCGGCCATCGCGTGGCGTTCTTGGCGCGCCATGGTGAAGGCCACTCGCTGCCGCCGCACAAGATCAACTACCGCGCCAACCTGGCCGCGCTGCAGCAGCTGGGCGCGCAGCGCGTGTTGGCGTTGAACACGGTCGGTGGCATCACCGAGAACTTCGGCCCGCGCGTGCTGGCCTGCCCGGACCAGATCATCGACTACACCTGGGGCCGCATCAGCACCATCTGTGAAGAAGAGGGCACCGATGTGGTCCACGTCGATTTCGGCCACCCGTACACGCCGATGCTGCGCAGCAAGATCCTGGCGGCGGCCAAAGTGACCGGCGTCACGGTCCATGACGGTGGCTGCTACGGCGCAACGCAGGGCCCGCGCCTGGAAACCATCGCTGAAATCGCCCGCATGCGCCGCGACGGCTGCGACCTGGTGGGCATGACCGGCATGCCGGAAGCCGCGCTGGCACGCGAACTGGGGCTGGATTACGCCTGCCTGGCGATCATCGCCAACTGGGCTGCCGGCTGTGGTGATGGCGAGGAGATTACGATGGCCGAAGTGCTGGCCAACGTACAGGCGGCCAGCAACGGACTTCCGGAACTGGTGGGCGAATTGGCGCGGGGGTGATTGTCTTCCCCGAGCAAGCTTTGCATACTCAGCTTGTGCGCGGGTTCAGCGTACACCACCCATTCATTGCATAAGGTCTCGCATCACCATGCCGAACGGTACCGTCAAGTGGTTCAACGACGCCAAGGGATTTGGCTTCATCTCGCCGGAGGATGGCAGCGCCGACGTGTTCGCGCACTTCTCCGCCATCAACTCCAAGGGCTTCCGCAGCCTGCAGGAAGGCCAGCGTGTCACCTATGACGTGACCCAGGGCCCGAAGGGTGCCCAGGCTTCGAACATCACGCCGGCCGAGTGATCCACTCGACAGTGCGTTGAAAACCCCGCTTCGGCGGGGTTTTTTTTTTGCGCGGCGTGCCCGCGGCCGGTTCGCGATCCACCCGCCTCGGGCACAATGTGGCCATGACGGAACGACTGCGTATCGCCGTGATCGGCTACGGCACCGCTGGACAGGCAATGTCCATCCTCCTCACCCGTGACGGCCACGAAGTGGAGATATTCGAACGCGTGCCGACGCCGGGACCGGTGGGTGCCGGTTTCCTGCTGCAGCCCAGCGGCCTGCAGGTGCTGTGGCAGATGGGCCTGCTGGATGCGGTGCGCGCGCATGCCGCGCCGGTGCACCGCCTGTATGGCGACACGCCATGCGAGCGCGCGGTGATGGACATGCGCTACGACGGTCTGGATGCGCGCCTGCATGGCCTGGGCATGCAGCGTGGGGCGTTGTTCTCGCTGTTGGACCAGGCGCGCGCGGGGGCAGGCAATCTGCATGCGGGCGTCACCATCGCCGCCGTGGATGCCGAGCAGGGCCGCCTGCGCGACAGCGAAGGGCGCCTGCATGGCCCGTTCGACCTAGTGGTGGCCGCCGATGGCGCGGCCTCTACGCTGCGCAGCACCATTGCCGGCGGTGCCGGGCTGGACCGCGTGTATCCGTGGGGAGCGCTGTGGTGCCTGTTGCCGGCCGAAGACTGGCCGCATGTGCAGGAGCTGCGGCAGCGCTACGTGGCCGCGCGCAAGATGATCGGCCTGTTGCCGGTCGGCACGCGCCCCGGCGATGACACGCCGCGCCTGAGTTTCTTCTGGAGCCTGCCACGCACCGACTTCGAGCGCTGGCAGGCCGATGGCATGACGCCCTGGCTGGACGAGCTGCATGCGCTGTGGCCGCAGGCCAGTGCGCGCTTCGCCCACCTGCGCGATGCCGGCCAGCTGGCGCGCGCGGTCTATCGCGATGCAGTGATGACGCGCTGGCACCAGGGCCGCATGGTGCTGGCAGGTGATGCGGCGCACGCGATGAGCCCGCAGCTGGGGCAGGGGGTGAACATGGCGCTGCTCGATGCGCTGGCGCTGCGCGATGCGGTGCGCACGCATGGCGGTGGTGCCGCTGCATTGCAGGCCTACCAGGCGCAACGCAGGGCCCACGTGGCGGTCTACCAGCGCTGGAGTCGCTGGCTGACGCCGCTGTTCCAGTCCGATCGCGATGCCTTGGCGAAGACGCGCGACGTGCTGCTGGGCCCGATGGGGCGCCTGCCCGGAGGCCGTGGCCACATGCTGCGCGTGCTCAGCGGCACGCAGCAGGGGTGGTTCGGTTCGCTTACGCTGGATCCGGCCTTCATCGACGCATTGGCGACGACGATGGAGATACCTCGCAGCAACGCGATCACGGCCAGCGTGTGAAGCGTGCCGTCACGTGAATTAACGGTTGCCTCACCGCGGATGTGCGAGAAGTAGGTTGCACGCGACTGCGCGTCGCCCGTTTTCCTTTCCGTGATCAACATCGCGCGTGGCCCGGGCAGCGCGGCTGTTGCGGCCTGTTGCGGCCCGGACGTGCCGCTTGATGTTGAAGAGGAGGACGCCATGTTGTTCGCGGTCGAAGAGCTGGAATCGGAAATCTGCAAGCTGCGTGGACTGCTGCAGATGCTGCACGAGGACCAGCCCGACGTACTGGAGGATGTATTCGAGTTCCATGTCGGCAGCCTGGTCAGCCATGCGTCGCCGGAACACCACGCACGCATCCGGACCTGCGCGCAGGAGATGCTGGCGGCAATCCAGGCCTTGCCGCGGCGGCGTGAGAATGACACCCCTGATTTCCAGTTGATGCCGCAGCTGGGCATTGGCCCGGCCTGAGTCAGGCGACCGGCAGTTCCACCAGGCCGCTTTCCACGCAGGCGATCATCTGTTCGCCGCGGGCGGGGGCAGGCACGATGCCTGCAGTGAATGCGGAGAAGGCCGGCAGGACCGTCATCCGGTCACGCAGCCAGAACGCGGGGAAGCGCCGTCGCAGTGGCTTCAAGGCGACCTGCGGGTGCAGATGCCCGGCAATCACATGCAGCGCCGCATCGGGCATCGGCTCATGCCGAAGCAGGAACGGCCGCAGTCGTACTTCATCGTGGATCTGGACCTGCAACTGCGCATGCGGCAGCTGGCGGTCGTGATTACCGCGCAGGACATGCACGTCCAGCGAAGCATTGCGTTCACGCCATCCCAGCCATTGCTGGTACCACCCAGCGCGATGCGCCGGTCCATGCAGGATGTCGCCCAGGATCCACAGCTCGCGACAGGCATGCAGGTCCAGAAGCCGCTGCAAGCGTTGCAGGTCTTCGCCGGTGCCGCCGCTGGGCAACGCGATGCCGGCGCGACGGAACACATCGGCCTTGCCCAGGTGGAGGTCTGCGATCAGCAGTGCCTGCCGCGCGGGCCAGTACAGCGCACGCGCACCCACCAGGACCACGGACTCACCAGCAAGCAGCAGCGGCAATTCATCGGTCATGGCGGCGCTCCAGTTGCTGGGCCGCGCGCTGCACGCGCATACGCCAGTCTTCATTGCTGAACTGACCGCGCAGGCGTTCGGCCCACAATGGAAAGCCCAGCGGCGTGAGTGATGACGGTCGCTGCAGCGACAGCTGCTGCGTGCCGATCCGCTCCAGTACCTGCTGCACCCCCGGCAGGTCGAGGCTGTCGTACAGCACTTCATGTTCCGCCAGCGCCAGCAGCAGGTGTTCCGGATCGTGCTCGCGCAGCACGTCGTACAGCAGGCCTGCGGACGCCTGCAGCTGGCGCAGTGACCGTGGCATGCCACCGGGCAGGCTGGGCACCAGCAGGCCTGCTACGCGTGCGATGCCCCGGAACTGACGTCGCGCCAGCTCGCCCAGGTTCACTGCCTCGCGCAGATCGGCCAGCAAGCGGTCATTGCCGAACAATGCACGCCATTGCGCCTCATCCAGATCGATCGGCTGCGCCGGCGCCAGTACCAGGCCATGATCGTTCACCGCATAGCCAATGCTGTTGCGTTGCTGGCGGGTGCAGCGCAGCGCCAACAGCGCGGCCAGTGCCTCGTGTACGTGGCGGCCGGCAAAGGGGTAGACGAACATGAACTGGCCTTCGCGGCGCCGCACCTCTTCCACCAGCAGGTGCTCTGGGCCGGGAAGCGCCGACAGCTGCTGCTGCAGTGCCAGCAACGGTGACAACCAGCGGGATTCGGCACTGTCGTCGGCGCCGGACAGCACCCACTCCAGCTCACGGCCGAGTGGCATCGACAGCGGCAACTGGCCTCCCTGCCAGCGCGGCACCACACCATCGCCGCGCCCTCGTGCCAGCCGCACGAAAGCGGTCATGTCGCGCAGCTGCACCAGTTCCAGCAGGCGCCCGGCGAACTGGAAACGGTCGCCGCGACGCAGGCGGCTGGCGAACTGCTCCTCCACTGCACCAAGCCCGCCACCGCGCAGGAACTGCACGCGCACGCTGCCATCGCTGCTGATGGTGCCGATCGACAGGCGGTGCCGCAGCGCCTGGCGGCGATCGTGCATGCGGTAGCTGCCATCGGCATCGCGCACGACCTTGTGGAAATCGGGGTACTGCGCCAGCGCCTGCCCACCCTGCACGATGAAGTCCAGCACGGCCCGCCATTGTTCATCGCCCAGCGTGGCGAAGGCATGGGTGCGACGCACCTGCGCCAGCAGCGCATCACTGTCAAAGCCGCCAGCGAGGGCGCGGCTGACCGCATGCTGTGCCAGCACGTCCAGTGACAACCTCGGCGGTCGACGCGCTTCGACCACGCCTTCGTGCAGTGCGCGGCGCACCGCTGCATATTCGGCCAGTTCCAGTGCGTGGCTGGGTATGCAGACGATGGCCCCCCCGGCGCCGGGACGATGGCGTGCGCGCCCGGCGCGCTGGCGCAGCCGCGCCACGCCCTTGGGGCTGCCCAGCTGCAGTACCTGTTCAACCTCCGGGAAATCCACGCCGAGGTCGAGGCTGGAGGTCGCCACCACGCAGCGCAACGCGCCTGCGCGCAGGCCGTCTTCCACCTGCTGGCGCAGTGCTGGATCCAGCGAGCCATGATGCAGTGCCAGCGTGTCCGCGTCTTCCGGCCATACCGCCGCCAGCGCCTGGTGCCACAGCTCGGCCTGCGCGCGGGTGTTGGTGAACAGCAGGCTGCTGCGTACGGCCATCAGCGCGTCCAGCACGCGCGGCAGCTGCGCCAGGCCGAGATGCCCCGCCCAAGGGAAACGTTCACCGGGTTCCGGCAGCAGGCTGCGCACGCTGATCGCGCGCGGACGAACGCCCTGTACGATCGGTGCATCCTGTTGGCCAGGCAGCAGCACGTCGCGGGCCTGCGGCAGGTTGCCCAGCGTGGCCGACAGTCCCCAGAGCTGCAGGGAAGGAGCGGCGTCGCGCAGCACCGCCAGGTTCAGCTGCAGCAGGACGCCGCGCTTGTTGCCCAGCAGTTCATGCCATTCGTCCACCACCACGCAGCGCAGCTGGCGCATGCGTGGCAGTGTGTCGGGATAGCTCAGCAGCAGTGCCAGCGATTCCGGCGTGGTCACCAGTACGTCGACGCGGCCTTCGCGGGCCTGCCGGCGCTCGCGGTTGCTGGCATCGCCGCTGCGCAGGCCGACCCGCCAGCCCAAGCCCAGCCCGTCGACCACTGCCTGCAGCGCACGTGCGGTATCACTGGCCAATGCCCGCAGCGGCGTCACCCACAGCACCTGCAGCGGCCGCACCGCGCTGGCCCGGCGCGGTGCCGACGGTGGATCGAGCATCGCCTGCAGCAGCGGGCCGCCGAACATGGCCAGCGTCTTGCCGCTGCCGGTGGGGGTGTGCAGCAGCCCGGAGTCGCCCGCCAGATAGTGCCGCCACATCGCGCGCTGGAACGGCAGTGAGCGCCAGCCGCGCGCAGCGAACCAGTCTTCCAGCCTACGCAACGCCTCGCGGCGGTTCATCGCGCCAGCGCCTGCAGCGTGGCCAGCTGGTCGGCTTCCGTGGCGGGCTTGTCGTGGCGCCAGCGCAGGATGCGGGGAAAGCGCACGGCGATGCCGGATTTGTGCCGGCTGCTGTGGTTGACTGCCTCGAAGCCCAGTTCAAACACCTGTTCGGCACGCACGCTGCGCACCGGGCCAAACCGTTCACGGGTGTTGGCGCGGATCCAGCGATCGAGGGCCAGGATTTCCTTGTCATCCAGGCCCGAATAGGCCTTGGCCACCGGCACCAGCGTATCGCCGTCCCAGACGCCGAAGGTGTAATCGGTGTACAGCGTGCTGCGCCGTCCATGGCCGGCCTGCGCATACAGCAGCACGGCATCGATGGTCAGGGGGGCGACCTTCCATTTCCACCAGTCGCCGCGCCGTCGCCCTGACTGGTAGGCGGACGTCCGGCGTTTCAGCATCAACCCTTCCACGCCCCGCTCACGGGCGGCCTCCCGCAACGTGGCCGCCTGCAGCCAGTCTCCAGCGGGTACGTCGGGCGACAGCTGGATGCGTGTATCGCCGAGGGCACCGATGACCTCGGCCAACTGTGCACGCCGTTGCTGCAGTGGCAGCCCGCGCAGATCCTCGCCATCGCGTTCAAGCAGGTCGTAGGCAAGCACGCGCACCGGGGTGTTGCGCAAGGTCGCTGCACCGGGCTTGCGACGCTGGATGCGGGTCTGCAGCGCGGTGAAGGCGCGTGGCAGGTCGTCGCTCTCGTCCCAGGCCAGCAGTTCTCCGTCCAGCACGCAGCCGTCGGGCAGCGCCATCGCGGCCTGTTCAATTTCCGGGAAGCGGCCATCCAGCCGTTCTTCGCCACGTGACCACAGCGCCACTTCACCGCGTCGGCGCAGCAGCTGCAGACGGATTCCATCCCACTTCCACTCCAGCAGCCAGTCTTCGACCGGACCCAGCCGTTCGCCCGGTTCGCCCTCCAGCGGTGAGGCCAGGAAGAACGGGTACGGCTGCTGCCGGTCCAGTGGCAGTTCATCCGGCGACAGCAGCTGCCCCAGCAACGCGGGAGAGGGCACCCACTCGCCGAGCATGCGCTGGGCGATGCGCGCGATGTCCAGGCCGGACCATTCTGCCAGCGCCTGCTGCACCAGCCGTTGCGAGACACCCACGCGCAGCGCGCCGGTGAGCAGCTTGTTGAACACCAGGCGCTCGCCGCTGCACAGCTGCTGCCAGCCGGCGACGACCGCCGCACGGCGCACCACTTCGGGCTGGTTGGCCACCGCCAGCAGATGCTGTTCGATCCAGTCCGACAACGGCCGGTCGGCGGCGGGATGCAAGGGGTCATCCAGCAGCAGTGTCAGTGTTTCGGCCAGATCGCCGACCTGAGCGTAGCTGTCTTCCACCAGCCAGGCGGGCAGTCCGGATTCCTCGGCAATCCAGCTGCGCAGCTCACCACTGGCGGCGATCCTGCGGCGTGCGCCGCCGACCTTGCCGCCGCTGAGCAGGTACAGCGCCCACGCCGCATCGTGCGCCGCTGCGTGGCGGAAGTAGTCGACCAGTGCGGCGCGCTTGTCCTGCGTCGCAGTACTGCGGTCCAGGCGCTGGTAGAGCGCGGCGAACGCCTTCATTCCTCGCTCCCGAAGTCGGTGCGAAAGGCTTCAGCCGCCACGCCGCGCTCGCGCAGGAACGGAATCAATGCATCGGTATTGCCATGGGTGGCGATGACCCGCTGCGCGCCGGTCTGTTCGATGGTCTGCAGCAGCGCGGGCCAATCAGCGTGATCGGAAATGACGAAGCCCCGGTCGACGTTGCGGCGCCGCCGGTTGCCGCGCAGCTGCATCCACCCCGAGGCGAACCCCAGTTGATGCGGTCCGAAGCGGCGCATCCACGGCGTGCCTGCGGCCGAGGGTGGGGCCAGGATCAACTGGCCGGCGGCATCGGGTTGACGCCCCTGTTCGGCGACGGTGAGCGTCTCCAGCATCGGGATGTTGGCCTGCCGGTAGACCGACACGCCATTGGCGATGGCGCCGTGCAGCCACGCGGGGCGGTCGTCCAGTGGCAACAACTCGGCCAGCACCCGCTGCGCCTTGCCGAGTGCATAGCACAGCAGGATCGCCGCTTCGCCACGTTGTTCGCATTCGCGGCGCCACGCCACGATCTCTGCGGCGACCGCCGGGGTGTCCGGCCAGCGATAGATCGGCAGCGCGAACGTCGCTTCGGTAATGAACGTATCGCAGGGCACCACTTCGAAGGGCGTGCAGGTCGGGTCGGGTTGGCGCTTGTAGTCGCCGGACGCCACCCATACCCGTTCACCATCGTCGATGCGCACCTGCGACGAACCGAGCACATGACCGGCCGGATGCAGTGATACCTGCACCCGGCCCAAGCGGAACGGCACCCCCTCGGCGTGCGCCTGCACGCCAACATCGCCCAGCCGCCAGCGCAGGATCGGCAGGCTTCCTTCGCTGCAGTGGTATTCGCCCATGCCCGGGCGCGCGTGGTCGCCGTGGCCATGGGTGATGACCGCGCGCGGCACCGGGCGCCAGGGATCGATGTGGAAATCTCCCGCGGCGCAGTACAGCCCCTCCGGACGCAGCACCACCAGATCGTCATTGCCTTCCATGCGGCCACTGTGGCCTGCGCTTCGTGCAGGCGGTGAGAACCGGCCTGAACACGGGCTTGGCGGGGCATGCGGCACAATCGGGCCGCATACCTCTTGCCGCCAGGATGGACCGGATGAGTGGACCCAGCTTCAGCAGCAACGCGCCGTTTGAAACCCATGTGGTGCTGAACCAGCCGCCACCGTTCGCGGGCCGCCAGCTGTGGACCGACGATGTGGCGTTGGCGGAGGCGGTGCATCGCGAGGGTGCCGGTGCCTTAGCGCCACGCCTGGCCGTGTACGGGGCCTTGGCCGGCGACGAGTTGTACCGGCTCGGCTTCGATGCCAACCGTGATCGCCCGCGGCTGCGTACGCACGATGCGCAGGGCCACCGTATTGATACGGTCGAGTTCCACCCTGCGTACCACCAGCTGATGTCCGCAGCGAAGCAGCATGGCGTGGCGGGTTTGTCCTGGCACGAGCCGCAGCCCGGCGCACACGTCGCGCGTGCGGCGCTGAGCTACCTGCACCACCAGGCCGAAGCCGGCACCAGTTGCCCCTTGACCATGACCCATGCGGCGGTGGCAGTGCTGCAGTCGCAGCCGCACCTGGCCGAATGGGCGCGCAAGGCCGCCGCGCCGGTCTATGACCCGCGCGACGTGCCGGTGGCGGACAAGACCGGCATCACGCTGGGCATGGGCATGACCGAGAAGCAGGGCGGCTCGGATGTACGTGCGAACAGCACGCGCGCCGAGCCGATCGATGGCGAACATTACCGCCTGGTCGGCCACAAGTGGTTCTTTTCCGCGCCGATGTGCGATGGCTTCCTGGTGCTGGCGCAGGCACCGGGCGGGCTGACCTGCCTGCTGATGCCGCGCCGGCTGGCCGACGGCGACCGCAATGCATTCAGGCTGATGCGGCTGAAGGACAAGCTGGGTGACTGGTCCAATGCGTCCAGCGAAGTCGAGTTCTGTGGCGCGCAGGCGTGGCGCGTGGGCGAAGAAGGGCGTGGCGTGGCGACCATCATCGGCATGGTGATGATGACCCGTCTGGACTGCATGCTGGGTGCGGCGGCGGAGATGCGCATGGCGCTGGCGCAGGCGCTGCATCATGCACGCCATCGGCGCACCTTCGGCAAGCTGCTGGTGGAGCACTCGCTGATGACCAACGTGCTGGCTGATCTGGCGCTGGAGTCGGAAGCGGCCACGGTGTTGGCGATGCGCATCGCACGCGCGGTGGATCGTGCCGGTGTGGATGCCAATGAAGCGGCGATGGCGCGGTTGGGGACGGCGCTGGGCAAGTACTGGCTGTGCAAGCGTGCGCCGGCCTTCGTCAATGAAGCGCAGGAATGCCTGGGCGGTGCCGGCTACGTGGAGGAGTCGATGCTGCCCCGCCTGTACCGGCAGGCACCGTTGAATTCGATCTGGGAGGGCAGCGGCAACATCCAGTGCCTGGATGTGCTGCGTGCGCTGGCGCGTGAACCGGAGGCGATGGCGGCGTTGCGCGGTGAGCTGGCGTCGGTGGCCGACCGTGATGCGCGCTATGCAGCGGCATTGCAGCGTTGGGCAGCGGCGCCGCCACCGGAGGAAGCGCAGGCGCGGCTGTTCTGCGAGCGCACTGCGCTGCTGCTGCAGGCGGCGCTGCTGCTGCGTGCGCGCAGTCCGATGGCGGAGGCGTTCGTGCGTAGCCGGCTGGAAGCGGAGCATGGGCTGGCGTTCGGGACGCTGCCGGCGGGGCTGGAGCTGACGGCGATGCTGGCGCGCGCGCTGCCGTAGGGGCGGCCCACGCCGGCTCTCGACACCTACGCTGACAGATTTTCATCAGATAAGGCTCGGGCGCGCCATCCATGGCGCTTACGCCCCTGCGCAACCTACCCGCGCGTCCTTGGACACTTTCCGTGGGCGCACACCACGGAATCAACAGAAGAAGCAGGGAGCGAAAAGCAGAAAAGCCGCGGCAGTGCCGCGGCTTTTCCTGTGGAACCGAGCCGGTGCTCGGCTGCCGGTAAGGCTTAGTGCTTGGCTTCTTCCTTGGCGGCGTTGGCCTTGGCGTCATTAGCGACATCGCGGGCCTTGTCGGCGACCTTCTGCGCGGCGTCGGCGGTGGCGTCGCTGGCGTGCGCGGCGGCGTCGGTTGCGGCGTCCTTGGCCTTGTCGGCGGCGTTGGCAGTGGCGTCTGCGGCCTTGTCCAGCGCCTGCTGGGTATCGGCGGCGGCCTGCTCGGAAGCGGCGGCGGTCTTGTCGGCGGCTTCGCGGGTGGCGGCAGCAGCCTTGTCGACGGCGTCGCGGGCGGCAGCGCCGGCGCTGTCGGCCGCCTGCTGCGCGTCCTGCTTGGCCTGTTCGGCTTCCGGGCCCTTGCAGGCGGCCAGGGCCAGCAGCAGGGAGGCGGCCAGCAGGGTGGTGGTGATCGGACGAATCTTCATGGCGGTCTCCGGCACTGCAATGGATGGGGACGCCAGCCTATTCATGCCGTTGTGAAGACCGGGTCGCGATGCAGGGGCTTGATCGCCGGCATCCACGCAAAGAAAAAGCCGCTGGCGAACCAGCGGCTTTTCCAGAACGGCGTGAAGAAAGAAGTTATTACTTCTTGGCTTCTTCAGCAGCGTCCTTGGCCTTCTCAGCGGTGCCTTCAGCAGCCTTGGCAGCGTCAGCAGCAGCGCCGGCAGCAGCGTCGGTGGCAGCACCGGCGGTCTGGGCAGCGGCGTCGGTGGCGGCGTCAGCAGCGGTGGCGGCGGTGTCAGCGGCCTGCTGGGCAGCGTCGGCGGTCTGGGCGCCAGCAGCGGCGGCCTGGTCGGCAGCAGCCTGGGCTTCGGTGGCGGCTTCGTTGGCCGAAGCAGCGGCGTCCTGGGCAGCTTCCTGCTTCGAGCAGGCGGCCAGGGCCAGAGCCAGGGACATCGCGACCAGCAGCTTGTTGATGCTCATTGTGTAAATCCTCGTCGTTAGAATTAGGCAACGCGCATGCTGCGCGCCGACAACATGATGACAAGCCAAGATTGGGTGTCAAGCGATCCCGCATTCATTTTTGCGAAATCATCGTTAAATCTTTTTAAATCAATTCGATGGCGATTGCCGTTGCTTCGCCGCCGCCGATGCAGAGGGTGGCAATGCCGCGCTTGCCACCACGCGTGCGCAGAGCGTTGACCAGGGTCACCACAAGACGTGCGCCGGAAGCACCGATGGGGTGACCCAGTGCGCAGGCGCCGCCATTCACGTTGAGCTTGTCGTGAGGGATGCCCAGTTCGCGCATCGGGGCCATCGCCACCACGGCAAAGGCTTCGTTGATTTCGAACAGATCGACCTGGTCCAGCGACCAGCCGGTCTTGCCCAGCAGCTTGTGCAGCGCACCGATCGGCGCGGTGGTGAACCACTCCGGCTCCTGCGAGTGGGTGGCGTGGCCGACGATACGGGCCAGCGGCGTGATGCCTCGCGCGGCGGCGTCCTCTTCGGTCAGCAGCACCACCGCGGCGGCGCCGTCGGAGATGCTGGAGGAACTGGCGGCGGTGACGCTGCCGTCCTTCTTGAAGGCCGGGCGCAGGGTCGGGATCTTGGCGATGTCCGAGCGCCCCGGCTGCTCGTCGATGGCGACCTCGACCTCACCCTTGCGGGTGGCTACCTTCACCGCGACGATCTCGTCGGCGAACGCACCATTGGCCTGGGCAGCCTGCGCGCGCTTGACCGACTCGATCGCATAGGCGTCCTGCTCTTCGCGGCTGAACTGGTACTTGTCCACCGCGCACTCGGCGAATTCGCCCATGGCCTTGCCGTCATAGGCGTTGACCAGGCCATCGTGGGCCATGTGGTCGACCGCCTGGAAGTTGCCGAAACGGTTGCCGGTACGGGAGTTCGGCAGCATGTGCGGGGCGTTGGACATCGATTCCATGCCGCCGGCGACCACGATGCTGGCCGAGCCGGCCTTGATCAGGTCATGGCCGAGCATGATGGTCTTCATGCCCGAGCCGCACACCTTGTTCAGCGTGGTGGCACCGGCCGACAGCGGAATGCCGGCGGCGATCGCGGCCTGGCGGGCGGGCGCCTGGCCGAGGTTGGCCGGCAGCACGCAGCCCATCAGGACTTCGGAAACGTCGCTGGCCGGGACACCCGATTGTTCCAGCGCGGCGGCGATGGCTGCCGCGCCGAGGGTCGGGGTCGGTACGCCGTTGAACTGGCCGAGGAAGGAGCCGATGGCGGTGCGCTTGGCGGCCGCGATGACGATGTTGGACATGGCAATCTCGTTGATGCGTAAGCAATGTTCGGAAAGGAGACCGGAGGCCGTTGGATGCGCCCCGGTTTCCCGGCAGACTGCGTGGGGGTCGGCCCAAGTATAGAGGGTCGGGGAGGGCTGCCGCTGTGCGGCGCCGAACGCCTGCCGGGATGAAGGCAGGCCAACGTTCACGGGAAGGAATCGATGGAGCGAACGATGATGGTGAGGTCTGTGCTGGCAACCGCGCTGGCGATGGCGCTGACGGCCTGTGGTGGAGGCGGCGGAGGCGGCAGCAACGTGCGCGTCGACCCACCCCCGACCACGCCGCCCCCTCCAACCACGCCTCCGCCGACGACACCACCGCCGGCCAAGCCGCAGGAGCCGGCCTTTGATGCGCATCTTTCAGTCACCAACGCGCGTGCCGCACAGGCCGCCGGCCTGACCGGGCAGGGCGTGCGCATCGGCATCGTCGATTCGGGCGTGCAGCGCAACGCGGTGGCCTTGAATGGTCGCGTGCTGGCCAACTTCAATTACATCGATCCCGCCAGGAACAACCTGGCGGTTGATGACGTGGTCGGGCATGGCACCGCCGTGGCCAGCCTCGCCGCCGGCGCAGCAGTGGGGACCTGGCCGGGCGGTATCGCGCCAGGCGCCCAGATCGTCTCGGCAAGAATCATTTCCGACAAGCCGCCGACCGATGACGGCAGTGGCCAGGGCAATGCCTTCAGTGGGCCGCTGGGCGTGGCCCAGGTCCACCAGGACCTGATCAGCTACAACGTGAAGGTGATGAACAACTCGTGGGGCGGCCTGTACTGGACCGACCTGCCGACCACCGCGCAGGTAGCCGCCGAATACCGGCCGTTCGTGATCAACCACGGTGGCCTGGTGGTGTTCGCCGCCGGCAATGACGGCCGCAGCGAGCCGAGCAGCCTGGCCGCGCTGCCCAGCCAGAAGGGCGTGGCAGGCACGCTTCCGGCGGCCGATCTGGAGCGCGGCTGGCTGGTGGCCACGGCGGTGGACCCGTTTACGCCTGGCGCGCTGGCCAGCTATTCGAATGCCTGCGGCCAGGCGGCCCGCTACTGCCTGGCAGCGCCGGGCAGCGCGGTCTACCCGGATGCCAACGGTGGCAGCTACTACTGGAACTACGGCACCTCGTTCGCCGCGCCGCTGGTCTCCGGTGCGGCGGCGCTGGTCTGGCAGCGCTTCCCCTACTTCAGCAACGATCTGGTGAGGCAGACCCTGCTGGGCACTGCCAAGGACATCGGTGCGCCCGGCGTGGATCCGGTGTTCGGCTATGGCCTGCTCGACATCGGTCGCGCGATCAACGGTCCCGGCCGCTTCGACTGGGGCGATGTGGTTGCCAACGTTGATGCCGGCTCGACCAACTCGATGTGGAGCAACGACATCACCGGCAGCGGTGGCCTGGTCAAGCAGGGCGGAGGCAAGCTGGTACTGGCCGGCAACAACAGCTATTCCGGCGCCACCCGCATCGAGCGCGGCATCCTGACGCTGCAGAACGGTGGCGTGATCCGTTCCAATGTGACGATCCTCGCCCAGCCCGACCCGGACTCCACCGGTCTGCAGTTCAACGGTGGCACGCCGCGGGTGATCGGCAATGTGGTCAACGGCGGCAGCGTGTTCCTCACCACCGGCAACACCACCGGCACCATCGAGGGCAACTACACCCAGCAGCCCGGCGCGCAGCTGATGATCGCGCTCGGTGCCAACGCACTTCAGGTCATCGGCAACGCAACGATCAATGGCGGTGTGCGTGTGCACGGCTTCGTCTCCGGCTATGTGCCGCAGAACGGAACGCGCCAGGACCTCATCCACGCCGCGGGTGGCCTGAACGGCACCTTCAGTAGCCAAGCCACTTCCACCGGTCTGCAGGGGCTGACCCTGGTGGCACCCACGTATGGCTACGACAGCAACAACGCCTGGTTGAACGTGAACCAGGTCAGCGTCACCGCCGCAGCCAGTGGCCTGAGCGCCTCCGCACAGGCCGCAGCGCAGCGCCTGGAAGGCGCATTCGCAGTGCTCGACGGCAACACCGGCCTGCAGGGATCGCCCTTCGGTGCGGCAGCCGGTGCGCTGCAGTGGGCCGGAGGCGGCCAGCAGGGCCTGGCCGACAGCCTGCAGAGCCTGTCCGGCCAGGCGCATGCCCGCGCCGAGGCCGCCACCTTCGACAGCATCGACATGTCGCGGCGTGCGATTGCCGAGCGCTTCGATCGTGTACAGGCCACCCCGCGCCTGCGCGGGAGCTGGCAGAGCGCGCTGGGTGAGGTGGGGCAGGGCAGCTTCGCCGGCAACGCCGCCGACAGCCGGGGCTGGATGGCCGGCCAGGATCTGCCGCTGGGCGGCAACGGCCTGATGGGCGTCGCCTTCGGTGAGACCCGCAGCAATGGAGGCAGCAGCTTCGACGGTGATCGCGGGCGCGACCGCCAGGCGCAGGCACAGTTGTACGCTGGCTGGAGCTTGGGGCGCGGCTATGCGCTGGCCCAGTTCGGCAGTGGCCAGTTCACCCGCGCGCTGGATCGCCAGCTGCTGCTGGGTGCGGGTGCCTACGGTGTCTCGGCGCGTTACGGCGGGCGTTTCAGCAGCGCCAGCGTGGAAGGCGGATATCGCCTGGGCCGCGCAGGCGCTTCGGTGACGCCCTACCTCGGTGCCAGCACCACGCGTGTCGATACCGATGCGTTCAATGAGCTGGGCGGTTTCGGCTTCGGCCTGCGGGGTGAAGCCACCCGCGCGCAGCGCAGCCAGATGCTGGCCGGCATCCGCGGCGAGCGGGGCTGGGGGCGTTGGAACCTGCGCGGACACGCCGAGTGGCAGCAGCGGCTGGACGGCGGTGACGCCGATTGGCAGGCCAGTTTTGTCGGCGTGGATGCCTGGGCGCCGCTGGCAGGCTGGGATGCGCCGCGCGGCAGTGCGCTGATCGGCGTGGCGCTGGAATCGTGGTGGGGCCGCAATGGCCGCTTGAGCCTGGGCTTCGACCAGCGTATCGGTGGCGAGGGCGCGCGGCAGGCTGCGTTGCGCTACAGCACCGGGTTCTAGCAATCGGTCGCGCCGGGAAGGCTCCCGGCGCGACGTCTGCAGCCTCAGCCGCCGCGCAGGTTGCCCAGGCGCGGAGTGCTGCGGCCCAGCGGCATCTTCAGCTTGCCGATCGACAGGATGCGGCTTTCCGCAATGCGATCGGCGGCCCGCTGCGGCGCGATGTTCTCGCGCTGCGACAGTTCGAAGATGCGGGTGAGGTTGTGGTAGATGCTGCGGATCAGGCGCATCGCGCGTTCGCGGTTGTAGCCGTCGATCTCCAGCGACACGTTCATCACACCGCCGGCGTTGACGGCGTAGTCCGGGGCGTAGAGGATCCCGCGCGCATGCAGTTCGTCGCCGATCTCCAGGCTCGACAGCTGGTTGTTGGCCGTGCCGCAGATGATCTTGGCCTTGATCCGCGGCAGCGTATCGGCGTTGATCGCGCCTTCCAGCGCACACGGTGCGAACACATCGGCGTTCACTTCGTGGATCTCGTCCGGCTTGACCGCCTCGGCGCCGAAATCGCTGACTGCACGATCAACCAGGGCACTGTCCAGGTCGGTGACATACAGTTTGGCACCGCGGTCACGCAGCAGTTTCACCAGTTCCATGCCGATGTGGCCCAGGCCCTGCACCGCGATGCTGGTCTTGCCTACTTCCTCATGGCCGAACTTGAAGCGCATCGACGCCATCAGTGCCTGCAGTGCGCCGTAGGCCGTGAAAGGCGCCGGATCGCCGGAGCCACCATGGACCTGGTGCACGCCGGTCACGAACTGGCTCTCCAGGTAGATGTTCTCCATGTCGTTGACGTCGGTGCCAACGTCCTCGGCGGTGATGTAGCGGCCGCCCAGCGAATCGACGTAGCGGCCGAAGGCGCGGAACAGTACCTCGGTCTTGTCCGTCTTCGGGTCGCCGATGATCACCGCCTTGCCGCCGCCCACGTTGAGCCCGGCCAGCGCATTCTTGTAGGTCATCGTCCGGCTCAGCCGCAGCACATCGGCCAGCGCCTCGTCGGTGCTGGCGTAAGGGCGCATGCGCACGCCGCCCAGGGCGGGGCCCAGGGTAGTGTTGTGGATGGCGATGATCGCCTTCAGGCCGGCATCGTGGTTGTGGCAGAACACCACTTGTTCGTGGCCGGTGGTGGCGAGGGTTTCGAATAGCATGGCGTCTCCGATGGCGCGAACAGCGGCGAACTGCAGCGAACGGCCAATGAACGGTAGGGTCCCAAAACAAAAAAAGCGACGTCGTCAGTGCAGGGGGACGGGTCGCGCGGCGCCATTCTAGTCCATTCCCCCGGTTGCTGCCGTCGACATCGCCGCCCTTCCGGTTAAAGAAGATGAAAGTGCGGCCGATGCTGCGACGACGGCGGGTGGCCGGATTCGCGTGAAGAGGCAGGGCGGTCAGTGACGGCAAGGGCACCACAACGACAGGGCAGGCGGCGATGACGCCGGCCTGGTGGCGATCGCTGCGCGGCTGGCTGGCGCGCTCGACCGGGACGGCTCCGTTGCGCCTGGCGGCCGTATCGCGACAGGCGGTCGCTGCTGCCGCAGCCAGCCTTCAGGGCGAGGCGCTGCAGGCCGGTGAGATCGCCGCCCACCTGCAGCGCGGCCTGCATGCACTTGCCCTGTACCCACGGCTGGCCGGCGAGCCTGCCCCCGTGCAGGATCCGGCACTGGGCGAAGCGGTGGCGCGCGCGCTGCAGGACCGTGACTGGGCCGCCCGGCACCTGCCGCGGCGCCCGCAACTGCTGCCGCAGCTGATCCAGACCGTCAACGACGATGCCGCCTCGGCACGGGTGATGGCGGCCATCATCGGCCAGGACCCGGTGCTGACCGGAAATCTGCTGCGCATCGCCAACAGCCCGGCCTACAAGGTGCATGAGCGGCCGGTGGAAAGCCTGCAGCGTGCGGTGACCCTGGTCGGTACCGAGGGCGTGCGCCAGATCATCAGCGCGGTGCTGGTGCAGCCGGTGATGCAGGTGCAGTGCGGCATGTTTCCGCAGTTCAGCACGGTCATCTGGGAGCACGCACTGCTGGCTTCGCGTGCGGCCGCCGATCATGCGCGCACGGTCACCTTCGGTGATGCCTTCGCTGCGCAGTGGCTGGGCCTGGTGCAGGGGCTGGGGGCAGCGCTGGTGATGCGCCAGCTGCTGCAGGAAGCGCAGGCACGCGACGAAACCGTGGAGCCGGCGCTGGCCCTGCAACTGCTCCAGCAATGGTCGTTGCCGCTGGCACAACGCGTGGCTGCAGCCTGGGAGCTGCCCGAGCCCGTGCACCAGGCACTGGCGCCGGAGGCCGATGGCCCACTCGCCGACAGCCTGCGCCTGGCCAGCGCTGCGGCGGCAGCCAGCCTGCTGTGCCGGCATGGACATGCCAGCCAGAGCCGCATGCTGGCCCTGCTCGAACAGTTGCCTTCAGCGCCGCCGCATGCCCTGCGTTGGATCTGGCGGCGCCTGCATGGACGCAGCGTGGAAACACGTGATGAGGCCGGACAGGAAGAGGCGGGTCCAACGCCCTGAGCGCTACAGCTGCGATTCGACCGGCAGCCAGCTGATCACCCGCGACAACCAGCGTTTGCGCGCCGTTGCCCCCGGCTCCGCCTCCACCCAGTGCGGTGGCGGTTCGCGCTCCAGCCAGCGCAACCGGCGACGGTCATCCAGCGCCAGCCACCAGCTGTGCCTGGGATCAGCCAGGCGCAGGTACTCGTCCCGCAGCTGTGCGCCCAGCACCGGATCGTCGAACAGCACGCCCATCTCGGTGTTCAGATAGGCCGAGCGCGGGTCGAGGTTGAACGAACCGACAAAACCGCGGCGGTCATCGACCAGGAACGCCTTGGTATGCAGGCTGGCGCCGCTGCTGCCGAACACGCCGGCATCGCCGGACTGCCCTTGTGCCTTCAGTTCGTAAAGGTGGACGCCGGCTTCGAGCAACGGCACGCGGTAGCCCATGTAGCCACCATGTACGGCGGCGACGTCATTGGCGGCCAGTGAGTTGGTGACCACGCCGACCTGCACGCCCCGCCCGGACATGGCCGAAAAGCCATCCAGGCCCTCGTTGCCGGGAACGAAGTAGGGCGAGATCAACAGGGCCTTGTGCCTGGCGGCCTGCAGCTCGCTGATCAGGGTCGACACCAGCCAGGCAGCGCGATCGTCCTTGCGGTGCTTCATCGGCGGGTCGGACACGATGCGCACTGCACCGCTCCAGCGCAGCGGCTCGGGGCTCGGGCGCTGCCGCTTGCGCGATTCGGCCACGCGCGCCAGGTACGGCCGGGCCACGTCCCGCTGCGCCTCGTGGTCCGATTCGCGCACCAGCAGGCGCAGTTGTGCGTCGGTATGGAAGGCAAGCGCGGATACCGGAATGGCGGTTTCGCTGTTCCAGTAGTCGTCGAAGATGCGGTTGGCCTGCTCCACGGCGGGGCCGGCGACCAGCAGGTCCAGATCCTGGAAGTTCACATCGGAGCGCGCGCTGAAATACTCCTCGCCGATGTTGCGGCCACCGACGATCGCGACGCGGCCATCGGCGATCCAGCTCTTGTTGTGCATGCGGTGGTTCACGCTGAAGAAGCGCTGCACCATCTCCACCATGCGCAGGATGCCGGTCCGGTTGCGGAACGGGTTGTACAGGCGGATCTCGATGTTCGGATGCGCATCGAGCGCCATCATCAGCGCGTCCTTGTCCTTGGCATTCATGTCATCAAGCAGGATGCGCACGCGCACGCCGCGCTCGGCGGCGTCATACAGCGCCTTGGCCATCAGGTGGCCGATCAGGTCGTCGTGCCAGATGTAGTACTGCAGGTCCAGGCTGCGGCCTGCGTGCGTGGTGATCATCGCGCGTGCGGCGAAGGCATCCATGCCATCACTGAGGAAGGCCACGCCGGACTGGCCGGGATGGGCCTCCTGCAATGGCACGATCTGCTGGTCGATGCGGGTCTGCGCCGACTGCAGTGGCAGCACATGCGAAGGCGTGCCCCGTGCCTGCGGCGTGAGGTGGTCGGCCAGCAGCAGGCCGGACAGCACCAGCAGCACCAGCGCAGCGAGAATGATTGCAGCGATGCGCAGCAGGCGTCGCCACAGCGGCTTGGGCAGGCTCATGCCCCGATGGTAGAGCCACGCCATGCGTGAAGGAATGCCTGCAGGATCGACAGGGGGTCAGAGCCCTTGCCTTCGGCACGGGATCCCGCCCCGAGGGGGCGTCACCGATGGGGTCGGATCCCATTCCACAGGAAAGGGCTCTGACCCGCACACCTCAGAACCGCTCGTGGCTGCCCAGGTAGCGCCATTGCCCCGGCGGCAGCGGCCCCAGCGCCACGCGTCCGATACGCAGGCGGCGCACCCCGGTCACCTGCAGCCCGGCGGCTGTCACCGCTGCACGCAGGCCCTTGGCGGTAAGCCCCTTGCCGGCAAAGCGCAGGCGTTGTTCGCTCTGCCAGCTGACCTTGCCGCCGCCGGCCTCCTGCTGCAGACGCGCCATCAGCCATGGCCCACGCTCCGGGCCGCCTTCGGCCACTTCGATCAGGTATTCCTGCTCGGTGCGGCCCAGATTGCGCTGCAGATGGGCCAGCGTGGCCGGATCCTGGCTGACCACCACCAGGCCGCTGTCGCTGGCCGGAAGCGAGGCGGCCAGCTGCAGGCCATGGAAGTGACGCTGCAGAGGACGGATGTCGCTGGCATCGAGTTCGCTGTGGCTGTCACTGCTGACCAGCGCACACAGGGTCTCAGCGGCAACGCCGGCCGGCTTGTTCAACAGCATGCTGACCCGCTCGGCCTTTTCATCGCTGGCCTGCGCGGCTACGACGATCACCGCGCTGTCATCGACCGGGCGCTGCGGCTGCTCCACCACGTCGCCGTTGACCGTGACCCAGCCGCCTTCGATGTAGCGCCGCGCTTCGCCGCGCGGGATGCCGAGCAGGGCGGACAGGCGTTTGTCGAGACGGATCGGTTCCATGGCGGCAAGGTCGGGCAGGGGGCGCGCAGTGTAGCTGCTGCGGCCGGTCAACGCTGGCCGCGGTTGGCCAGCTCGGTCAGGTACAGGCGGGTATCGAACTCCAGCTGCAGGTACTCCGGCTCCATGTGCTGGCACAGCTGGTAGAAAGCCTTGTTGTGGTCGGATTCCTTCAGGTGGGCCAGCTCATGTACCACGATCATGCGCAGGAACGCTGCTGGTGCCTGGCGGAACACGGTGGCGATGCGGATCTCGCGGCTGGCCTTGAGGCGGCCGCCGTGCACGCGGGAAATGGCGGTATGAGTGCCCAGCGCGTGCTTGATCACTTCCAGCGTGTTGTCGTAGCAGACCTTGTTGAGCGGCACCGACTTGCGCAGGTAGCGGTCCTTCAGCTCCTGGGTGTAGTCGTACAGCTGGCGGTCGCTGCGTACCTCGTGCGGGTCGGGATAGCGCTGCTGCAGCCAGGGGCCGAGCTTGCCTTGCGCCAGCAGTTCGCTGACCTGGGCGACCAAGGGTTCGGGATAGCCGGTGAGGTACTTCAGGACTGCCATGCAGGGGCGGCGGGGCGTCGGTAGAATGGGGCATCCAAGATTACACGCGGTACGCACCGACCATGGCAAAGCCCAACGCGCTGCAGGAACAATTGCTCAAGGCCGGCCTGGCCAAGAAGTCGCAGGCCAGCGCCGCCGCGCGCGAGCAGGCCAAGGCCCGGCAGGGCAAGGCCGAATCGACCTCGGCCGACGTCCAGCGCGAGGCTGAACGGGCCCGCGCCGAGAAGGTCGAGCGCGACCGCGCGCTGGCCGCCGAGCGCAATGCGCAGGCCAGGCAGGCTGAACAGAAGGCGCAGGCGAAGCAGATCATCGCGGCCCATGCCGTGCCCCACAAGGGCGATGACGAGTACCGCTTCAGCGATGGCACGGCGATCCGCACCCTGCTGATCGACCCCAAGCTGCGCAAGGCGCTGTCGGTCGGCGTGCTGGTCATCGTTGCCCACGGCGACGGTTACGCGCTGCTGCCACGTGCTGCTGCCGAGAAGGTGCGTGAGCGCGCCCCGGAAGCGATCATCGTCGACCACGGCCAGCCGGGCTCGACCGCGGAGATCTCCACCGGCAACGCCGAGGACGACGCCTACTACGCGCAGTTCCAGGTGCCCGACGACCTGGTCTGGTAAGCAAAAAGGGGACGGAGGGGATTAAGTCGCGATCGACCTGATTGAAGCCCTCCACGTTCTGCTCAGATTGCTGAAGATCAGCCGGGCATGGCTCTGCTCAACACAGGTCTGCTCCTTTGTGCGCGGGTGTATCGTCCCCATATCAGGCGACACACCTGCGGAGGATGGCCATGGCCACCGGTTGGGCGGGAGACGGCGCGGTCCAGGACCAGATCGACGCCACCGTCGACGATGCGATTGCCCGCGCGCGGCGCCAGCTGCGGCAGGGCCCTGGTCTGGAACACTGTGAGGAATGCGACGCACCGATTCCGTTGGCGCGGCGCCAGGCCGTGCCTGGGGTACGGCTGTGCGTGGCGTGCCAGCAGGCGCATGACGACGAAGAGCAGGCGCATGCCGGGTACAACCGGCGTGGCAGCAAGGACAGCCAGCTGAGGTAAGGGGTGTTTTATTGCAGGGCTGCGCCCTGCACCTGCAGAAGCAACGTCAACATCAAAGGCTGGCATTCCGTGGGTTGGCAGGGCGGTGTCGGAGTGCGGGGACGCCGTGAACCCGTCCATGGGGCCTTGGCCGCGGCATCCATGCCGCGGACACCCCGCACTCCGACACCGCCCCGCCATCCCACGGAATGCCGCTCTTGATCTTGCTTCGGCTTCGGCCTCTGCAGGTGCAGGGCGCAGCCCTGCAAAGGCCCCCCCCTCAGCCGTCGCCCTGGATGCCGCCGGGGGCCTGCGCCGGGTCGCGCCAGCGCCGCACCGTGCGCTGGAAGAACAGGTTGTTCGGCAGCTGCAGCACCGTGCCCTCGTGGCCGTCGCCGGTCTCCTGCAGCGTGGTGTAGATCAGGTTCACGTCGATCACCCGGCCCTTCAGGCCCGGTTTCTCGCCGTTCTCCAGCACCTCGATGTAGTCATGCAGGCGGAACGGGCGCGTGGTGAAGATCAGCAGCGTGCAGAAGATGTTGGAGAGCACGCTCCAGGCCGCGAAGAAGGCCACCGCACCCACCGCCGCGAAGCCGGTGAACGCGGTCCACAGTACCGACGGCGATGCGCCGAGCAGGCTGAGGATGTACAGCACTGCGCTGAAATAGACCACGAAACTGGTGATCCGGCGCGCGCCCATCACCATTTCCGGTGGCAGCGTGTAGTGCTCGGCGAAGCGGCGGATCAAGCGCCGTGCCAGCACCCGCAGCAGCCACGCGGCCAGCAGGGTGAGCAGGATCTTCACGGCGATACCCGCGTCGTGGAGCCAAGGGTAGGTCCAGGTCGGCAGGTGATCCTTCAGGGACAACATCATGGGGGCGACGACGGGTGGCAATAACGGCCCTCGATGTTACCCGGCGCGTGCGGGGGATTCGACCGCCGGGGTCCAGGCCAGGCAGACCAGCTCCTGGCGGTGCTGCTGCAGGCAGGCGCGGCCGTTGTCGGGGCGCAGCTGCAGTGACAGGCCCAGCGCCTGCAGCAGGACGCAGGCAGCGATCACCAGCAGGGCGGCGCAGGAAGGGCTGGACATGGCAGGACTCCCGGACGGCAGATTCGCGAAGGACCTTCCATGGATGCAGCAGCCGTCGAAAAGGTTGCATGGCATCGGCCGTCGATCGGCTCTAAACCTTTTCCCGGGTCGCCGCATCCAAGCGATATGCTCGACACCACCATGCCCGCGCCGCCCGCCGCCAACGACGCCGTCGACGAACCCGCTCTGGTACGGGCGGCGGCCGCCGGCGACACCGCTGCCTACGAACTGCTGTACCGGCGTCACGCGCCGCGTGTATTCGCTGTCCTGTGGCGGTTGTGTGGCGGCCAGCAGGCACGTGCCGAGGATGCGCTGCAGGAGGCCTTCCTGCAGGCCTGGAAAGCCCTGCCAGGGTTCCGTTTCGAGAGCAGCCTGTCCACCTGGCTGCATCGGCTGGGGGTCAACGCCGCACTGATGGAACTGCGTGGTCGCGCCGCAGGGCAGGATCACGACAGTCTGGAGGATGTCGATGGCGGCCTGCTGGAACTGGCGGTGCATGACCGTTGCGCGGGTACCGAGCGTGACCTGGAGCGCGCATTGTCGACACTGCCACCACGGGCGCGTGCGGTACTGGTGCTGCACGATATCGAAGGCTGGAAACACCAGGAAATCGCCGAGCAGCTGCAGATGGCTGTCGGCAGTTCCAAGGCACAGCTGCATCGTGCGCGCGGCCTGTTGCGCGCACGGCTGGGAGACATGACATGAGTACACACGAACACGATTCCGATCACGACCTGCTGGCCCGGCTGCGCGCGCTGCCGAACGAGCGCGATGTACCCGCCGATGGCTGGGCACGCCTGTCCGCCCGGCTGCCGCCGCGTGAATCGCAGGCAGCGCCCGCGCCAACGGACAACGTGGTGGTCCTGCCGGTGCGTTCGCGGCGCCGCTGGTGGTTGCCGGCCGGCGCTGCCCTGGCTGCCAGCTTGGCACTGTATGCGGTGGCGCCGTGGCGGCATGCGCAGCCGGATACGCCGGCGCCGTCCGCCCTGCAGCTGCAGGCCGCGGCGATGACCGAGCAGTATCAGCAGGCCGTCGCTTCGCTGCCCGATGGACGGGCGCCGGAATGGCAGCCGGCCCTGCACGAACTGGATGAAAGCGCGGCGCAGATCCGTGCCGCCCTGGCGCAGGACCCGCGTGCGCCGCACCTGCTTGGCCAGCTCAAGCGCACCTATGCGCTGCGGCTGGAACTGACCCGGCAGGCGGCCTATGCCGCCGAGTCCGGCTTGACGACCTGAGGAGACCCCCATGACCCGAACCCTGATTTCCTGCTGTGTCGCGCTGCTGCTGACCCCTGCCGTGGCACTGGCCGACATCCGCATCGACGAGCGCCACACCTTGGCTGCGGGCGGTCGCATCGAGCTGAGCAACGTGGCCGGCAAGGTGACCGTGCGTGGCTGGGACCGCAATGACGTGCAGCTCACCGGCACGCTCAGCGACGGCCTGCAGTTGCGCCAGGAAAAAAGCGCCAACCGTGTGCGCTGGGAGATCGAATATCCGCGCCGCAGCAACAGCGGTGGTGCAACGCTGGTGTTGAACGTGCCGCGATCGGTGGAGCTGCTGCTGAGCACGGTCAGCGCCAGCCAGGACATCAGTGGTATCGACGTGCGACGGCTGCAGGCCGACACGGTCAGCGGCAGCCTGAGCGCGGCTGGCCGCAGTGGCGACAGCAAGCTCAACACGGTCAGTGGCAGTGTCAGCGCACGCCTGCAGACACCGAAGCTGGATGTGAACACCGTCAGTGGCCGCATCGAGGCCGGCGGTGGCGTGTCCGGTGATATCGGTGCGCAGACGGTGTCCGGACGGGTCCAGGTCGACGCCGGGCGCGTGCAGCGACTGGCGGTGGAAACCGTTTCGGGCAGCATCGATCTGGCAGCAGCCGGGTTGGCGCCCGGCGGCCGCATCAATGTCGAATCGGTCAGTGCCTCGGTCACGCTGAGCCTGCCACGCACGGTGTCGGCACAGCTGTCGGTGAACAGCTTCAGCGGCTCGATCAACAGCGACGCCGGTCAGGTGGAGCGGCCGCGCTACGGGCCGGGCAGCCATCTCGATACGCGTCTGGGGGGCGGCGATGGAGACATCCGCATCCAGTCGCATTCGGGCAGTGTGCGGGTACGCCTGGATCGCTGAGCACGGTCCGGCAGGCCGCGGCGGCAGCGCCGCCGCGGTCGGTACTGGGTCAGCTGGCTTTCTTCAGCGCCCAGGTGGTGCCGAGGACTTCGATCTTGCCACCGGCCTTGCGGAACGCTGCCAGGTCCGAAGCGATCGAATCGCTGCTGACCACGGTGCTGGCGGCCGCGCCCTTGCGTTCGCTGCGGATGCTGTTGCTGGCCTTCGCGGGGGTCTTTGCCTTGCGGGGCATGGTTGCTCCTGTCAGGTGGAAGGGGAGGAAAGCGCCCAGGCATCGGCCTGGCGCAGGTAGTCCTGCCGCTCGCGGCGGCAGTCATCGCCGCCCATCGAAAACTGGCGGCAGATCGCCGGGCGCTGCGAATAGATCGTGCAGCGCAGGTGATAGGGATCGATCGCCGCGCACCAGCCTTCCTCGTTGCGCGCCATCACGGCACGGCCGTGGGTGTCGCGTGACAGGAACTGGCCAGGCACGTGGTCGCCGGGCTGCAGCAGCACGGGCAGCCGGCAACAGACCGCGTCACAACGGCGGCAGTCGATGGGTGCAGGTGCTGCGTCAGGTTGTAAGGCCACAGGGGCCTGGCGGGTGCCCAAAGCGGGTCTCGATGGCGGCTCAGGTGCTGCGCGGACCATGAACGAGCCAGGAAGGCATGGCCGCTAGGCCCGCAGGGCGGGCCAGGCTGCACCGTGGACACACACCGGCGTGGCCGGTGGAAGGTGCAGCGGGGTTCTAGCCGACCAAGAGTAACTTAGACCGCGTAACGTTTTGTTAATCCTGGCAGGCTGCCGCCAACGCCAGGCCCTGGACCACGCCCAGCGAGGGCTCGCCGTGGACCATGCGGGCCCCCGGGAAGGCCTCGGCCACGGCCTGGCGCAGGTAGCCGGCACGGGACATGCCGCCGGTCAGGAACACCGCATCCGGGTCGCCCCCGATGTCGCTGCGGACCTGGGCCAGCAGTTCCCGGATCTGCTCCAGGTAGCCGTGGGCGGCGGCGGCCAGGCCATCGGCGCTGCTGTCGGCATGCAGGTCGCGGGCGATGTAGTCCAGCGTGCTGCGGTGCTCGCTGGCGGCGCTGAGGGCGATCTTGGCGCGTTCGACATCGCGGTACAGGCGGGCGGTATTGCCGGTGTCCTGCAGGGCCTGCAGGCGCCCGCCCCACGGCTCGTCGACGTGATCGTATTTGTGCTGGCGGAAGTCGCGCTGGCGCGTCATGTCCTGCACGGTGGCTGCTTCCACATAGTGGTGGGCGGGCACGCGGGTGATGCCGCGGCCGAACAGCGGCATGTAGCTGGACAGGCTCAGCGCCAGATCAATGTCGGTACCCCCGCGGGCGATACCCCACGCGCGGTGGATACGCGGGGCGTCGTCGCCGCCGACTTCGGCATGCGCGATATCGGTGGTACCGCCGCCGATGTCGACGATCACCGCCTGGTGCCGCTCGCGGCTTTCGGCGTGGTAGTGCATGGCCGCCGCGGCGGGTTCTTCGAGGAAATCGATCTGGTCGAAGCCGGCCTGGGTGGCGGCCTCGCGCAGGATATCCAGTGCCTGGTCATTGCCGGCCGCGCCGATCGAGCTGCGGAACTGCACCGGGCGGCCGAGCAGAGCGGCACGCAGCGGCTGGCCAAGCTGGGCGCTGGCGGTCAGGCGGATGTGTTCGAGGATGTGCGCGGCGATGCCGGTGATGGTCTGCTTCGCGCGTGGGTGCAGGTTGTAGCCCAGCATCGACTTCGGGCTCTGCACCAGGTTGCCTTCGTGTTCCTCGAAATAGGCTTCCAGCGCGTCGTCGCCGTAGACCGCGTTCTGCAGCAGGTCGCTGGCGCTGCGTTCCTTGCCGGCGCGGGCCTCCATCCATTCACGGCGCAGGGCGCGCAGGGCTTCACGGCGCAGCGCCTGCGGGGTGCGTTCCTGGCCGGCGGCACGGGCTGCACGCGCGGCGCTATCGATCATCTGCTGCAGCTGGTGTTCCTGGCCGTCGTCGAGCTGGAAGTCGTCCGGGTCGGGCACCACGCCGGGGAAGTACACGCTGGTGCGGAACTGTTCGGCGTCACCGAAACGGATCGGCAGCAGTTTCCCCTCATGCACGATGGCGGCGGCGGAGTTGCTGGTACCGAAGTCGATGCCGAGGCGCATGGGGAGTTCCGGGGGCGGTCAGGGGCCGCGCACTCTGCTGCAGTTCGTCGCCGACTGCAAGTTCCAGCGTCACGGCTGCTCCAGCCGCGGTCATGGCGGCGGCCGGGCACCTGCCAGGGAGCCGGGGCCCCGGACCGGGCGGTTACAATGGCGGCTGTTGATTCACTTTGAGGTACTTGCCGATGTCGTCTGTTCCCGCCTGCCCGCAGTGCACCCTGGAAAACACCTATGCCGATGGCGCGCTGTGGATCTGCGCCGATTGCGGTTTCGAATGGACCGCCGAGGAAAGTGCCGGTTCGACCCTGGTCGTGCGTGACAGCAACGGCAATACCCTGCAGGCCGGCGACACCGTCACCGTGATCAAGGACCTGAAGGTGAAGGGGTCTTCGATCCCGCTGAAGCAGGGCACCGTGATCCGCAACATCCGCCTGGTCGAAGATGATGCCGAGCACATCGAAGGCAACTCGGACAAGATCAAGGGCCTGGTCCTGAAGACCTGCTTCCTCAAGAAGGCCTGATCGGTCTCAGCGCCTGGCCTGCTGCTGCGCGCGCCAGCGGGCCAGGCTGTCGAGCTTGGCCTGGTAGCGTGCCTGCTCCGTTGCACCACCCAGGAGCTGCGCGCGGGTCAGTTCACGGTCGGCGCGTTCAAGCTGCCCGGACACGAAATACACGCGCGCCAGCCCGAAGTGGAACTGGTGCGCGGTGTCATACAGGCGCACGGCCTGCCGGTAATAGCGGATGGCTTCGGCCAGCTTTCCGGCCTGCTCGGCCTGCGTGCCCAGCATGTACTGCGCAAACGGGTCCTCACGCTGCACCGACTTCAAGCGTCGCTCCAGGGCCTTGGCCTGCGCATCCAGCCCAAGCTGCCGATACAGCGCGCTGGCATTGGTCAGCGCCGCATCCTGGCGACCGTCCAGGCGCAGGGCGCGGTCCAGTGCCTGCCGCGCCGCATCGGTGTTGCCCTCACGGTTGTCGAGCACACCCAGGTTGTTCCAGACCGAGGGGAATGCGCGATCCTGCACGACCGAGGCATCGAAGAACGCGCGGGCGCCGACGAGGTCTCCTTCGGCCATGCGTTCGGCACCTCGATTGTTGTAGAAATGGGCCAGTGCGCGCGCGCGGCTGACCGGCTGCGGGCCGTGGCGGTCGTAGAGTACGTTGCGATCGAGGTCGACCGTGGCGTAACGCCCCGCGATCTCCACGCCCGCGTTGACGTGGCCCACACTGTAGACCACGCCGGCGTCCTGGTCCTGGTACCAGGACACGACCTGGCCGACTTCCTGGACGCGGGCCTGGATGCCAGCCTCGCGCGCCAGTGCCACGAACATCAGCGTGAAGGCGAGGCAGTTGGCTCGGCGCTGCTGCCAGACTTCGTCCACGGTGTAGGTCGCGTTCGCGTCGTACTGCAGGTCCAGCCCCTGGCGGGCGAAGATCATTTCCACCAGTGCCTGCAGCCGCTGCTCGCGCGATGAACTGCGGTCGATCACCTGCGCCTGCAGCATCGCGCGCATTGCGGGAGGAATCGCGAAGACCTGTTCCGGTGAGGGGACCTCCACCGGGGGGACGCTTCCGATGGGCGGGAGTGCATCGGTGCGCGGGTGGTCCTGTGCGCAGAGCGGCGCGGCCATCAAAGCGGCCAGGACCACGACGAAGATGCGGGCGGCAGGGCGGTACATGACAGTTCCCGGCAGCGGCGGGCGCTCCCGCCTGCAGCGAGTGTAGACCCGGCGGCGCCGCGCTGCAGTGACCGTTGGTCGGCGCGTGGCCGGTACGGCGTTTCATCCACAACCGATGTGGACCAGCGCTCGACAAAGCTGTGGACAACCGCGTCCAGGCCTCACCGGGCAAGCGTTGTGAGTATGTGGTGAAAAAACCATCAGCTTGCCGCGGGGCTGCGCAGGCGGGATGATCCGGGTATGGATTTCTCTCCGCTGACGCTGGCTCCTGCGCAGTGGCAGGCGCTGCAGGACAGCTACGCAACGCCGCCCCGCGCCTACCACCACTTCGGACACGTACGCGCGGTGCTGCAGCACTGCCAGGACGTGGCTGACGGCCCGGGCTGGCAGAGGCCCGCCGAGGTGTACCTGGCCGTGCTCTACCACGACGCGATCTATGTGGCGGGCCGCAAGGACAACGAAGCGCGTTCGGCGGCGCTGGCCCTGCAGGCAATCGCACGGGCCCCGGAACTGGCCGGCGTCGACGCCGCGCGGGTCGAGCAGTTGATCCTGCTGACAGCCCGCCATGGCGATCTGGGCCCGGACGACGTTGATGCCGAGGCCGCGCTGTTCCTGGACTGCGACATGGCGATCCTGGCCGCGCCCGAGCCGGTGTTCGCCGCCTACGATCGTGGCGTGGCCGAAGAGTACAAAGGGGTCGTGCCGGGCTTCCTGTACCGCGCCGGGCGTCGCCGTTTCCTGCAGGGGCTGCTGCGGGCGCCGCGCATCTTCCTCAGTGACTTCTTCCACCAGCGCCTGGATGCGGCGGCTAGGGAAAACCTGCGTCGACAGCTGGCCCGCTGAGCTGGACCGGTACACTTGGGCCTGCTCTCACCGATTGTCGCTTCCCACTGTGTCCGTCCCTGATCCCGATCCCCGCCCGCTGCCACCGGAAGAGCCCGGTCCCAACGAATGCTGCGGCAGTGGTTGCCCGCTGTGCGTGCTGGATCTGTACGCCGATGAGCTGCAGCGCTATCGCAAGGCGCTGGCCGAGTGGAAGACGCGGCATCCGGAGGCAACGCCATGAGCCGTGCGCGTCCGGCGGCGGTGCTGGCACTGGTGGCGCTGCTGCTGTTCGTGGCCACCGCGCTGTGGACCCAGGTCGCGCGCAGTGATCTGGACTGGGTGCGGGCAACCTTGAGCCTGTACCTGCACGGGCCGTGGGGCCTGGTATTGCGCGCTGCCTACTGCCTGCTGGCGCTGGCCATTGCGGCGCTTGGCATTGCGCTGTATCGCGGCAGCATCGGGCCGCGCCGCAGTGCGGCGGCGCCGCTGTTGTTCACTGTCTCTGCACTGGGGCTGGCGACGGTCGCCATCGGTGACAGCTGGCTGCCTGAAGCGACCCCGCTGCTGGCACCGTTCATCCATGGACTGGCAGCCAACACCGCGTTCCTGTGTGCCAGCGTCGGCATGCTGCTGCAGGCCTGGTATCTGCGCCGCGAACCGGGTTGGCAGTCCGCCGCAGGCCTGCTCTGGGGCTGGGCATGGCTGGCCTTCGTGCTGCTGTGGCTGCATGTGCTGTGGCGTGGTGGACCACCGCGTGGGCTGGGGCAGAAAGTGGTGATCGCGGTGATCGTTGGCTGGCTGCTGTATCTGGCGATGGCCCTGTACCGGCGCAGCCGTCGGGCCGCAGCCCACTGAATCCCCAACGGCCTGCGCCGGTACGTGCCGTGTACGCGGCGGCGGCGTATCGTGTGCGCATTCCATCGGGGATGCGACATGAAGCGTGCAGGGCTGGGCAGGGCAATGGGTGTGGTTCTGGCGTTGGCAGCGCTGCCGGCAATGGCGGCGGCCAACGTGCAGCAGTTCAGCCACGGGCGGTTCGAGCAGATTCCGGTGCACATGCCGGCTGGCACGCCGCAGCGTGTGGTGATCTGGTTCCATGAACCCACCGCCGGTGGTGATACCAGCCGCCTTCCGATCGAGGCCCTGCGTGCCGATGGCGCGATGGTCGCTGCCGTGGACATCGCGCATCTGCGCAGCGTGCTCAAGCGCGAGGGGAATCCGACCTGTTCGTTCGGTTCCGGCGACGTCGAGAACTTCTCGCGCTGGTTGCAGGCCTCCCTGCACCTGCCTGGCTACCACCTGCCGCTGGTCGGTGGTGATGGTGAAGGCGCCGAGATGGCCTACACGCTGGCCGCACAGGCCGACACCCAGGTGTTCGCCGGCCTGCTGACCACCGGCTTCTGCCCGGATCACAGCCACGAGCGCATGGTCTGCGGCGATGGCGTGAAGCACAACAAGCTGCAGCCTGCCGAGTTGAATTCCCCGTGGCTGAGCGCCGCCGGCGACCATGGCTGCAAGGTTGGCGAGGCCAGCCGCTTCGTGCAGCAGGTGGCGATGGCACGCGAGTTCAAGCGCACCGCGCGCGGCGATGCTTCACCCGGCCTGGTGGCGGCGGCGCGGGTGATCGGCGCGCAGGCCGGCGTCAGCCTGGCACCGCCACCAGCCGCGCTGAAGGGCCTGCCGATAGTGGAAGTACCCGCTGCCGGTAATGGCGACACGCTGGCCGTGTTCGTTTCCGGCGATGGCGGCTGGGCCGGCCTGGACAAGGACGTGGCATCGTCGCTCAACGAACATGGCGTGGCCGTGGTCGGCATCGACTCACTGCGCTACTTCTGGAGCGAACGCACGCCGAAGGGATTTGCCACTGACCTGCAGAAGATCATCGATCACTACCGCCAGCAGTGGCATCGCGACAAGGTGATGCTGATCGGTTTCTCGCAGGGTGCCGACGTGCTGCCGGCCACCATCAACCAGCTTGATGCCGGCACCCGTGAGGCGCTGGACCGTATCGTGCTGCTGTCGGTGGGCAGGAAGGCTGACTTCGAATTCCATGTCAGCAACTGGCTGGGCGGTGGCGGCGATGGTCTGCCGATCGCGCCGGAAGTGGCGAAGCTGCCGGCGGCCAAGACCCTCTGCGTGTATGGCGACAAGGATGACGACGCGCTGTGCCCCGGCCTGCCGGCCAACGACGGCGTGCAGAAGGTGAAGCTGCCGGGCGACCATCACTTCAATGGTGATTACGACCGATTGGCCGAAGTGATCCTCAAGGGCGGGGCGTAGCGCCGGGCCACGCCCGAACGCTGTCGCCGCCGTGTCGACCAAGGTCGACACCTACCGGGTGGTTTGCAGCGCCGGGCCATGCCCGGCGGCTCAGGGCTTCAGTTACGCCGCGGGTCCAGAGAGATCAGACGCGTGGCATCCAGCAACGCGGCCGGCAGGTGCATGCCGCCGGGTGCTGCCAGATAGCGCGGTCGCCACTGCGGGTCGAACTTCGACTTGAAGCGGCGCAGGCCACTGAAGCCATAGAAGCGTTCGCCATGCCGCGCCAGCAGGCCGGCCAGTCGGTTCCAGCGCCCAGCAAGGCGATGCTGGGCCAGCCCGGACAGCGGCGCCATGCCCAGCGAGAAGCGCGCATAGCCCTGAGCGCGGCCCCACAGGAACAGCTCGATGAACAGGAAGTCCATCGTGCCCTTCGGTGCCTCGTTGACGTGGCGCATGAGGTCCACCGACAGCTCGGCGCCGGCCGGTGCCTGCCACAGGTTGGCGAATGCCACGATCTGGCCCTCGGCTTCGACCAGTGCCACCGGGAAGCGCGCCAGGTAATCCGGATCGTAGCTGCCCAGCGAGAAACCCTTCTCGTCGCCGGCCTTGTCTTCCAGCCACGCGTTGGAGATCGCGTGCAGACGGGGAAGCAGGCTGGGAATCTCTTCCACCGGTGCCACGCGGAACGAAAGGCCCCCGCGCTTGCCACGGTTCCAGGCCTGGCGCAGATCGGCGCGTTCGCGGCCTTCCAGGCCGAAGTCGTGCAAGGGCACGATCGCTTCCTCGCCCAGCTTGACCAGGCCCAGACCCAGGTCGAGATAGGTCTGCCAGTAGGTCTCGCCCACCTGGTAGAACACCGGGCGCAGGCCGAGCCGGTCAGCTTCCTCGCGGAAGCGCCATATCAGCGCGCGCGCCACATCAGGCGGGCCGACCGGATCGCCCATCGCGATCAGCGAACCGCCGTAGCGCTGCATCATCACGAAGCCCTGTTTCGCATCATCGCGCAGCACCGCCTTGTCGGCGGTCAGTACCAGGCAGGCCTGGGTATCGGTGGCACCGGCCAGTACCGGCGCCAATGATTGCAGCGTGGCCTCGTCGGCGGCTGGCAGCGGGCTGCGCGTACTGTGCAGCAGCCGCGCCAGGCCGAACATCACCAGCGCGATCGCCACCACCAGCAGCGCACGCAGCGCACGCGGTGCGTTGCCGGATATCGCAAACTGCCACCACAGCTCGTTCTGGTACTCGACATGGCTGTAGGTGAAGAACAACAGCCAGGTGACCGCCACCAGTACCAGGCCGAGGTTGCGCAGCCATGGCCACGACCATGCTTCATCGAGCAGCGCGCCCTGGCGGTAGAACTCGCGGCGTGCGGCCCACAGCGCCATCGCCACCAGCAGGGCGGAGACCGCGATCAACGGTTGGCCACCGCGCAGCCACAGTGGCAACGGGGTGATCACGCACACGGCCATCGCCAGCATCCATGCGGCATGGCTGCGCCGGGCCAGGCCCTGGCCGATCAGCAGCAGGGCGACGCCGCTGAGGCTCCCGATCAGATGGGACGTTTCCAGGATCGGCAGTGATGCGTTGACCAGGTGACGGCGCGGCGTGGGCAACGTGCCGTCGATGACCAGCGCAGCACCGATGCTGAACACCGCCAGCGCGATGATCTGCGGCAACCATGGGCGCAGCGCGTTCCAGCCGGCACGGGTTGCCCCGGCACTGGCCTGCAGCGGCTGGCGTAGCGCGGGTGCAAGCGCGAGCAGGGTGGCCAGCAGCAGGGGCAGCACGTAGTAGGTGACGCGGTAGATCAACGCCGCCGCCAGCACCGCAGCCGGTGCCACCTGTGGCAGCAGCTTCAGCAGGCTCCATTCGAACACGCCAAGGCCGGCGGGCACGGTCGAAACCAGGCCGGCCAGCACCGCGACCAGGTACAGGCCGACGAAGCCAGGCAGGCCGGTCGGCGTCGAGTCCGGAAGCAGCACATAGAACGCGGCACTGGCCAGCACCAGCTCGATCACGCTGAGCACGGTCACCCCGATCATCGTGCGCCGGTCGGGCAGCCACAGCGCATGGCCGAACACGCTGAACTGGCGTCCATCGCGGCCGACCAGCAGCAGGGTGGCCGCATAGGCCAGCAGCGCGACGATGCCGACCACGCGCACCGCATCCGGGTCCAGCGGCAGGGCAAGCGCCGCTGCCGCCGGTTCCATGCACAGCGCCACGCTGATCAGCAGCCACGCACCGAACACGAAGCCGAGCGTGCTCATCAGCACGACCTGGCCGATCTGCGCCAGGTCGAGGCCGGCGGTACGGTAGCCGCGCAGGCGCACCGCACCGCCGGTGAGCGCGGCAAAGCCCACGGTCTGGCCGAGCGTGTGTGCCAGGAACGCGGTGATGCCGATGCGCGCCGGATGCACGCGGATGCCGCTGCGGCGCAGGCCGATGGCATCAAAGCCGATCAGGCAGGCATAGCTGGCCAGGCCCAGCACGACAGTAAGCGCGATCTGCGTGCCACTGAGCTGGTGGAAGGCATGGCGGATGGCGCGGTAGCCGTTCTCATCGAACTCGTTGGCCAGGCCGTGCAGCGCCAGCGCAAGGATCAGCAGCGGGATGACGATGGTGAGGACCCGCTTCCATGCCGGGGTGGAGGGAGCGGTGGCGGGGTCGGTGGTTTCGGTCATCGGCGCAAGGGTGCGTCAGGGAGGGCGAGGGCGGTGTCAATGCAGCCGTGGCGCATCGTGCGCCTGTCGCTGGCATTTGACCAGCGTCGCTGTCGGAAGCCGGTAGTGACCGTGTGTGGAAGGCTGCCCTGCACCCATCGTTGACCGGTTTGGAGGACAATGCAGGCCTGATCACCCGCAGGAGCCACGCCCATGATGGAGCGTTACGACGTCGGACCGCGCATGTCCGAAATGACCGTGTACAACAAGGTCGCCTACCTTTCCGGCCAGATTCCGGAAGACACCAGCCAGGACATCACCGGGCAGACCCGGCAGGTGCTGGCCGAGATCGACAAGCTGCTGGCGCTGGTGGCCAGTGATCGCCAGCACGTGCTGCGCGCCGAAGTGTTCCTGGCCGACATGGCCGATTTCGACGGCATGAACAAGGCATGGGATGAGTGGGTGGTGGAAGGTGCGACCCCGGCGCGCGCCACGGTCGAGGCCAAGCTGGCCCACGCCGACTGGAAGGTCGAGATCGTGGTGACGGCGGCAGTGCCGTAACGGCAAGGTCACCTCCCAGCAGTGGAGGGGGGGGTAGAGCCGACTGTTAGTCGACTGTCGCGCGCAGCGCGGGGTTTTGCGCCGCCGGAACGAAGAGCAGTCGACTAACAGTCGACTCTACCCCGCCGCTCCGCCGCTCCGCCGGTTGGTCCGGTGGCTATGCCGGCACCAGCTCGATGCAGTCCACCGGGCACGGCGGGATGCACAGCTCGCAGCCGGTGCACAGATCGGCGATCACCGTGTGCATGTACTTGGCGCCGCCGACGATGGCGTCCACCGGGCAGGCCTGGATGCACTTGGTGCAGCCGATGCAGTCGGCTTCCACGATCAACGCCACCTGCGGCGCCTTGTGCTCGCCGCGCGAACGATCAAAAGGAATCGCCGGTACGCGCAGAACCTGGGCCAGCGCGCGTGCACCGGCATCGCCACCGGGTGGGCAGCGGTCGATGCCTGCCTCGCCGCGCGCCATCGCCTGCGCGTACGGTCGGCAACCGTCGTAGCCGCATTGCCCGCATTGGGTCTGCGGCAGCAGGCGGTCGAGGCGTTCGGTCAGGGGCGGGATCAGGCTCATGCGTGGCGAAGGCTGCGCGTCGGGTTACTTCAGGGGTTTGCCGCGGAACCAGCGCTCGTGGGCCAGCGCCAGCATCGGCTTGTCTTCGGAACTGTCACCGTAGGCATGGATGCGCACGTAACGCGACAGATCGAACTGGCGACGGATGTGCTCGACCTTGCGCGGGCCACAGTCGCCACCGGCGTAACGGCCGGTCAGGCGTCCGTCCTGACATTCCAGCCGGTTGCAGATCAACTGCAGGCCCAGCTGCTCGCACCACGGCCGCAGGTACAGGTCCAGCGAGCCGGACACGATCACCACGGTGTGCTGCTGTTCCTTGTGCCAGCGGATCTGCTCCAGCATTTCCGGGCGCACCACGTCGGGCAGGAACTCACGCGAGAAGCCGGCGGCCAGGGTGGCGATGTCGTCACTGTGGCGGTCGCTGAAGGTCAGGCGGGTGACGCGCGCGCGGATGCGTTCGGCCGAGATCAGCTTCAGCTTGTACGCGAGCAGCCACGGGCCGACCTTCCACCACGCCTGCGCCAGCTGTTCGGCGGTGGCCACGCGGCGCAGGAAACGGCCATAGGTATCGCAGGTGGTCACGGTGTGGTCGAAGTCGAACAGCGCCAGTTCCATTCCGTTGCCTCCCATCGCGTTGCCTCCGCTGGCCAATGCTGCCGGCGGGCGCGGCCGAGGCCACGCCCGCTACGGGCATCAGCGGACCGGCATGCCCGGCTGCGCGCCGCTGTCGGCGTCCAGCAACGCCAGCGCACCGCCGTCGAAACCGGCCGACAGGATCATGCCTTCGCTCAGGCCGAAGCGCATCTTGCGCGGGGCCAGGTTGGCGATGAACACCACGCTGCGGCCGACCAGCTTCTCCGGCTCGCCGTAGCTGCCACGGATACCGGAGAAGATCTGGCGCTTGCCCAGTTCACCTGCATCCAGCTCGAAGCGCAGCAGCTTGTCCGAACCGTCCACGAACTCGCAGACCAGCACCTTGCCGATGCGCAGGTCGAGCTTGGCGAAATCGTCGATGCCGATGTAGGCCGGCGCGTCGGCGCTCTTTGCTTCGTCCTTGGCCGGGGCCGGGGCGGCCGGCTTGGCCGCTTCGGTCCTGGCGGCGGGGGCGGCAGCGGCGGCCGCGGCCGGCTGCAGGGTGTCCTTGGAGGCGTCGATCATGGCGTCAATCTTCTTCGGGTCGATACGGGTGAACAGCGGGGTGTAGTCGGTGATGCGGTGGCCCAGCAGCGGCTGTGCCAGTTCGGTCCAGTCGTTCACCGGCGCGGCCAGGAAGGCTTCGGCCTGCGCGGCGGTGGCCGGCAGCACCGGCTTCAGGGCGGTGACCAGCACGCGGAACAGGTTCAGGCCCTGGCTGCATAAGGCCTGCAGCTGCGCATCGGCGCCTTCCTGCTTGGCGATGACCCACGGCTTGACGTCGTCGATGTAGCGGTTGGCTTCGTCGGCCAGGGTCATGGTCAGGCGGATCGCCGCGGCCGGGTCGTTGCGCTCGTAGGCTTCACGGATCGGCGCCAGGCCATCGACGAAGCGCTGGTACTGCGCCGCATCGGGCAGCTGCGCGGCCAGCTGCCCGTCGAAGCGCTTGCTGATGAAGCCGGCGCAGCGGCTGGCCAGGTTGACGAACTTGCCGACCAGGTCGGCGTTGACGCGGGCGATGAAGTCACCCAGGTTCAGGTCGAGATCGTCGACGCCACCGCCGGACTTGGCGGCGTAGTAGTAGCGCAGCGCTTCCGGTTCCAGGCCGGCATCGAGGAAGGTACGCGCCATCACGAAGGTGCCACGCGACTTGCTCATCTTGGCGCCGTCCACGGTCAGGTAGCCGTTGACGTGCAGACGGGTCGGCGCGCGGTGGCCGGTACCGTGCAGCACCGCCGGCCAGAACAGGCCGTGGAAGTTGACGATGTCCTTGCCGATGAAGTGGTGCAGCTCGGTGGCGGTACCGGCGCGCAGGTGCGCCTCGAAGTCCTCGCCGATCCTGCCGCACAGGGTCTGGAAGCTGGACAGGTAGCCGATCGGCGCATCCAGCCAGACGTAGAAGTACTTGCCCGGCTGGCCAGGAATCTGGAAACCGAAGTACGGCGCATCGCGCGAGATGTCCCACGCGCGCAGGCCACCTTCGGCATTGAGCCACTCACCCAGCTTGGCCTTCACGCCCGGCAGGGCGACGTCGCCGGCCAGCCATTCGCGCAGGAACGCGTCGAAGTGGCCCACCTCGAAGAAGAAGTGCTCCGAATCGCGCATTTCCGGCGTGGCACCGGAGATGACCGAACGCGGTTCCTTCAGGTCGGTCGGCGCATAGGTAGCGCCGCACACTTCGCAGTTGTCGCCGTACTGGTCGGGGCTGCCGCAGTTCGGGCAGATGCCCTTGACGTAGCGGTCGGGCAGGAACATGCCCTTGGCCGGGTCGTAGAACTGCGCCACCGAACGGCGGCTGATGTGGCCGGCCGCTTCCAGCTTCAGGTAGAACTGCTCGGTCAGCGCCTTGTTGGCTGCCGAATTGGTCGAGTCGTAGTGGTCGAAGGCCACGCCGAAGGCGGCGAAGTCACGTTCGTGGCTGGCCTGGATGTTGGCGATGAAGGTTTCCGGGGTGACCCCGGCCTTTTCCGCGGCCAGCATGATCGGCGTGCCATGGGTATCGTCGGCGCAGACAAACCAGGCCTTGCCGCCACTCATTCGCCGCGCACGCACCCAGATGTCGGCCTGGATGTAGCCGACCAGGTGGCCCAGGTGCAGCGGGCCGTTGGCGTAGGGCAGGGCGGTGGTGACGAGCGCGGTACGGGTCATGGTCGCGGGGTGAAGCCGAGGGGAACCGCAGAGTATCGCATGCCCGCAACGAGGTGACCCGGCCGGGGCCGGGTCACGGGGATGAAGCGGGGGCCGGGGCGCTTATTCGCGCTGCCAGGTCTGCGCGCGGCAGATGAAGGCGATGCAGCCGGACACGTCCAGCCTGGTGCCGCCGGGCTGCAGTTCCATCTTCGACTTGTAGGTCTTGCCATTGGCCGGATCGAGGATGGTGCCACCGGACCACTTGTTGGCGCCGTCGGCCTTCAGGTTCCAGAGGATGGTCATGCCCTTCACCGGCTTGTTCCTGTTGGCGCCTTCACAGCCGTCACAGACCGGGTTGGGGCCCTTGTCCGAGTGCAGGATGTCGACCACCTTGCCGGTCAGGGTGCCGTTGGCGGCCTGGGTGATCTCCACGATCGACTTCACCTTGCCGGTCTTGTCGTCGATGGTCTTCCAGCGGCCGGCGGCGCCATCGGCGGCCTGCGCCGAGAGCGCGGCCAGGCACAGCGGCAGTGCCAGCAGCAGGGTCTTGAAGGTCTTGCGCATGGTCCCCTCCCAGGGTTCATTCCGGCACGATGCCGGTACGGGTCGACTGTATACCCATTCGGCGGGGTATGGGGAAGGGGGGCTTTGCAGGGCTGCGCCCTGCACCCGCGGTAGTGCCGGCCGCTGGCCGGCAACCTCAAAAGCAAAGACGGCTATCCGTGGGATGGCGGGGTGGGTCCGGTTGCGGGGGGCGCTGCAAGTCCCCCTCCGGGACCCGGCCCAGCCGCTGGCGGCTGTGCGTTCGGGCGCTTGCGAAGCAGTGCTTCGCAAGCAAAGCGCCCTCACCCATGTAAGCTCGGTCGCCGCTTGCTCGTGGGCGCAGTCCTGCGCACACGGCAAGACCGGGGTTGGGCGTCCTGCCCAACCCGCCCGAGGCATGCCTCGGGCCCATGCGGCTCACGCCCCCGCAACCGGACCCACCCCGCCTTCGACAGGTCTCCGCGATCTGTTGGAATGCCACGGCCTGCTCTTGGTGGGTGTCGACCTTGGTCGACACGTAGATCCACGCCATGCGTGGATGGGCCTCCGCGATTGAAAATCGCTCACGCGATCTCGTACAGCTCCAGCGGCAGGTCGTCGGGGTCGGCGAAGAAGGTGAAGCGTCGGCCGGTGTATTCGTCCACGCGGATCGGTTCGCAGGCGACACCATGCGCGGCCAGGTGCTGGATGAAGGGTTCCAGTGCAGCGACCCGGAACGCGAGGTGGCGCAGACCCTGGGCCTCTGGGCGGCTGGGACGGGGCGGCGGCGAGGGGAAGGAGAACAGTTCCAGCTGGCCGCCGTCGGGCAGGGCCAGATCGAGCTTCCAGGAATCGCGTGCGGCGCGGTGGTTCTCGGCCAGCACGCGCAGGCCGAGGATGCGCACGTAGAAGTCCTTCGAGCGTGCGTAGTCGCTGCAGATCAGTGCGGCGTGGTGGATGCCCAGCAGGGCGTCGGAACCGGGGGTCATTGCAGGGTGTCCAGCCAGCGCTGGGCGATCTTCTGCGCCAGCGGATAGGGTTCGGGGTCGTTGCGGTTGGTCAGCACGATCACGGTCAGGTGCTTCTCCGGGTGGCGCACGATCACGTTGCGGAAGCCGATGCTCTCGCCGCTGTGCCATTGCACCGGACCATTCAGCCGCCAGCCGAAGCCGTAGTGCGGCACATCCGGTTCGGGCGTCGATGTCGCGGGGCTGAACATCGCCCGGCGCGAAGCCTTCGACAGCAGGCGGTCGTCGTACAGCGCCGCATCCCAGCGGGCGAGATCGTCCAGCGAGGAGTAGATCCCGCCGTCTCCCAGTACAGCGCTGGTAGTGCTCTGGTCGGTGCGCTGCCAGCGGCCATCGATCCTGCTGTAGCCATAGGCGCGTGTGGCGACCGTGTCCACGCCGTCCTGGTGGGCCACGGTATGCGCCATGCCCAGCGGGCGGAAGATGCGTTGTTGCAGGAAGGCGGCGAAATCCTGGCCGGATGCGCGGCCCACGATCAGTGCCAGCAGTGCATAGCCGCTGTTGCTGTAGCGGTACTGCGTGCCCGGCGCGAAGTTCAGCCGGTCCTGGCGCGACAGCAGGGCCAGCACATCGGCATCGTGTACCTGCCGCGTGTCTGCCGGGTCCATCAGGTCTTCGTAGTCGAGCAGGCCGCTGGTATGCGAGAGCAGGTGGCGGAGGGTGATGCCCGCTGCAGCCGGTGGCAGCTCGGGCAGCCACTGCCGGGCCGGCTGGTCCAGCCCGAGCCGGCCGTCTTCCACCAGCAGCAGCACCGCCGCGGCGGTGAACTGCTTGCTGACCGAGGCCAGCCGGAAGTTGCTGGCGGCTGTGACCGGGGTGCCGTCTTCGACCACCGCAAGGCCGTAGCCACGGCGGAACACCGGCTGCCCGTCATGCAGCACCAGCACTGCGGCGCCGGGCACCTGGCCATCGTAGGCCTGCATCAGGCCGTCGATACCGGCATCCGGTGGGGTCAGCACCGGTGCGGCGGCGCCCGCCAGAGGCAGCAGGCCCAGCACGGCGGCGAACAGGGCGACGGCAGGGCGCATGGTGGCTCCGGAAGCGTCAGGGCGAAAGTGTGGGCGCAGCGCTGGCCGGCTGTGCCATCCAGCGCTCCATCTTGCGGTCCAGCACGTCCAGAGGCATCGAGCCGTCTTTCAGCAGTTCTGCATGGAAGCGGCGCAGATCGAAGGCTGCGCCCTGGCGTGCCTTGGCCTTGTCGCGCAGGGCAACGATGGTCGTCATGCCGGCGACGTTCGACAGTGCCTGGCCGGGCTGGGCCATGATCCGCTCGACTTCGGCGTTGGCGTCATCGCTGCTCATGTCCACCGTCTTCTGCAGGTAGGCCACGGCCTGCTGCTTGCTCCAGCCCTGTGCATTGACGCCGGTGTCGGCGACCACGCGCGCGGCGCGCAGCAGGCGCGAGTACAGGTAGCCGATGCGGTCGTAGGGATCGGTGTAGGCGCCGAGATCTTCGCCCAGCGTTTCGGCGTACAGGCCCCAGCCTTCGACGAAGGCGAGATCGCCACCGAGGCGGCGGAAGCGTGGCAGCTTGGCCAGCTCCTGCTGCAGGCCCAGTTGCACGTGATGGCCGGGAATCGCTTCATGCAGGTACTGCACCGGCACGCTCCAGCGCTTGCGGCTGGGCAGGTCGCGGGTGTTGATGTACAGCACGCCGGGCTGCCCGGGCGGCGACGGCTGGTAGGCGGCAGCGGCGGCGGTCAGCGCCCGTTCCGGTTCCACTGCGCGTACTTCCAGCGCGGACTTCGGCAGCGTATCGAGCACCTGCGGCAGGCGCGCGTTGACCTGCTGCTGCACCTGGCGGTAGCGGCTGATCAGTGCATTGGCATCGCTGTACTGGAACTGGCGATCGTTGCGCATGCTGCGCAGCAGCTTTGCCGGCGTGCCACGCAGCTTGGCGTCCTTCATCACCGTGGCGATCTGTGCCTGCAGTTCCTGCACGCGTTGCTCGCCCAGCGCGTGCAGCTGCGCGGCGGTCTGGTCGCTGGCGGTGGTCTGCACGATCAGGTTGGCGTACCAGGCCTGGCCGTCGGGCAGCGCGCCCATGCCGCTGCTGGCGCGCGTGGCCGGCAGGTACTCGGTGGCGATGAAGCCGCGCAGGGCGCGGTAGGCGGGCATGATGCGCAGTTCGATCATGCGCTTGTACTCGGCACTGATGCGCGCCTTGTCTTCGGCCGCAATCGTGTTCGGCATGGTGCGGATCGGCGACCAGAAGATGCTCTCTTCAGCGGTCGGCTTGATCACTGCATCCAGCTGCGGCAGCACCTTCTCCATCAGGTCGCGCGGCTGCACCACGCCGGCCTTCATGCCCTGGCGCATGTTGTCGATGGCCTGGTCGAACAGTTCGGGAATGCCGAGCGAGCGGCGCGACCAGGTGTCATAGTCCTGCACGGTGTTGAACGGCTGCGCGCCCGCGCCGGAGCCGAGGATCGCCATGATGCTGCCGATGTTGTAGTACTGGCTGATCGGCATCATCCAGCTCGGGTAGCGCTCGGCAGCCAGCGAGGCGCGCGCGTCACGTACGAAGATCTCGTAACTGAGCAGGTCCTGGCCCTGCAGGCCATCGCTGCCGAGTTTTTCGACCTTGCCCAGCCACTGCGTGGTGAAGTCGTGCGACTGCTGGCGCCAGGCGGCGGACAGGATGTTGGGTAGCTGGTCGTTGTAGCGCGGTTCGCCCTGGAACGTGGCCTGCAGCGGGTTCAACCGCATCGAGGCATCCCAGTACTCGTCGTACAGCCGTTCCAGCTGCACCTGCTTGGGCACGGCACGGGCCGGTGCGACCGGACGCGGCGCAGCGCGGCGCGCCGAACTGCCACGGGCCGGTGCGGTGGCACGGGCGGGCCTGGCCTTGGGCTTGGCGGCCTGGCGGGTCTGCGCAGCGGCAGGGCGGCTGGCCTTCTTCTTCGCTGCTTCGGCCGACGGCACGGCACTGAACAGGAACAACGCGGCAATGGCAGCGGCCAGGACGCGGGGGGAATACGGCATCAAGAAGCTTCCGTGGAACACAGATCGTGGAGCTTGCACGATCCGCGCGCGTACGGCCAGCGTGAAGACGCAGTCAGCTTGGCGGCGCTGGGGCTTCAGTCAGCCGCAGCGGCGGCGCGCAGTGCCGCCGCGCGATCGGCGCCCAGATAGCGGGTGATGGCACGCCGCATCAGGTACAGCAACGGAATCAGGGCGACCGCAAAGCCCATCTTGTACACGTAGTTGACGCTGGCGACCGCAAGGAACAGCGAGGTCGGCCAGTGTTGCGGGCCCAGCACGAAGGCGATCCAGATCACCACGAAGCTGTCCACCACCTGCGAGATCGCGGTCGATCCGGTCGCACGCAGCCACACGTGGCGTTCGCCGGTGGCCTGGCGGATGCGGTGGAACACCGCCACGTCGATCAGCTGGCCGAGCAGGAAGGCCACCAGCGAACCGGCAATGGTCCACATGCCCTGGCCGAACACGGCTGCGAACGCGGCCTGGTAGTCGGGCACACCGTGGCCATCCATCGACGTGACCCACCAGCTGGCCGGCGCCAGCGAAATGGCCGCGAAGGCGAACAGGAAGCCGTAGCCGATCAGCACCACCGCCAGCCACGAGATGAAGCGCACGCCGCGCTTGCCGAAAAACTCGTTGATGGTGTCGGTCATGATGAACACCACCGGCCACAGCAGGGTACCGGCGGTGAAGCTGAGCGAGCCGGTCTGGCCGAACAGGTTCCAGTTCAGCGGGGCGATGCCCAGGGTGTCTTCCAGCGCGAAGATCTTCACCCCGATCAGCTCGGCCAGCACCGCATTGCCGCAGAAGAACGCGGCCAGCACGATGAACAGCAGGACCGCGCGGTCCTGCAGCGGGCGCTCGATCGGCGCCGGGGTCATTCGGTGCGTTCGCCGGTGCGTTCGCCGGCGCGGGTGAACGGCACGCTGGACGGTGCGACGGCGCCGCCGGAAATGATGAAGCTCATGGCCTGGTCGACGGTCCAGTCAGTCGGGGTCAGCAGTTCCACCGGCACGATTTCCAGGTAGCCCGAGGTCGGGTTCGGCGTGGTCGGTACATACACCGCGGCCAGCTCACGGTCGGTGCCGTGTTCCTTGATCACGCGGGTGACCAGTCCGACCGATTTCATGTCGCGGTGCGGGAAGTCGATCAGCACCACGCGCTGGGTGCTGCCCGGTTCGGTCTGCAGCATGTCCAGCAGCTTCTTTGCGCTGTCGTAGATGATGCTGGCCAGCGGAATGCGCTTGATGACCGCGCCCACCCAGCGCAGCAGGCGCTGGCCGAGCACGCGGCGGCTGGCCACGCCCACCGCCAGGATCACCAGCAGGGTGGCCAGCAGGGCGATGGTGTCCTGGATCCATTCGGCGCGGACCCAGCCGAGGTAGTGCGGGAAGCTTGTCGCGATCTGCTCGGACAGCGGTACCACCAGCGGGCTGGAAATGCCCGACAGCAATACGAACACGAACTTGACCACGACCCAGGTCAGCCAGATCGGCAGCAGGGTCAGCAGGCCGGTCAGGAACAGGCGCTGCAGGGAGGGGCGGGGGACCAGGGCGGGGGCTTCGAGCGACATGTGCGCATTGTAGCGGTCACTGCCGGTCGATTACGCTGGTGGATCGACTGCGGCAACGAGCCATGGAAGGGAAGCTGTGTTGAAGATTCTGCGCGGACTGGGCTGGACCCTGGCGGGCCTGCTGCTGTTGACCATCGTGGTGTGGTGCGCCTCACGCATGTGGCCGGTGCCGGAATCGCGGTTGCAGGCGCAGAAACGGCTGGAAGCGCGGCTGCCGGCGAGCGGGCGCAACGGTTATGCCCTGTTGTGGACGCTGCCGTTCGACGATCTGGATGCCCGCCAGCGCGAGCAGGCGTTGGCCGAGGACGTGCGCCGTTGGGAGGCCGACCTGCGGGGCAGCAGCGGCGGCCAGACACACCTGGTGGCCAACCATGCCGAGCTGCGCTCGCGGCCCGGTGCCAGTTGCGGGCCGGCCGCCCGCGGCTGCCTCGCCCAGGTCCGCGCGGACCCGCAACGCTTCGTGGAGGCCCATGCCGGGCACCAGCAGTTGCACGCGCGGCTGGATCAGCTCGCCGAAGCAGACTACTTCGTATCGCCGTTCCAGCCGAAGGGCGAGGGCATCCTGGTGCCGATGCCGACCTACGGGCTGGTGGTCGATGCCACCAGCGCACGCGCGCTGGCGTTCGTACAGGGTGACATCGACGGTGCCCTGCGCGGCAGCTGCCGGGGAGTGCAGCTGGGCCGGCGGCTGGTGCCCGGTGGCAGCTATCTGGTCGAAAGCATCATCGGCGCCAGCCTGGTGCAGGCCAACGCGCAGCTGCTGGCCGACATGCTGGTCGAACTGCCTGCCGATCGCCCGCTGCCGGCCGAATGCGAACAGGCCATGCAGCCGATGCGGGCCGACGAGCAGAGCCTGTGCCGTGCGATGCAGGGCGAGTATGCGATGAACCGGGTGGCGATCGAGACCTCGGCGCGGGAATTCGGCGGCGCGCTGGTACTGGACCGCAGCAGCACCCTGGCCCGTGCGGCCGGCAATCTCGGTTGGGCCTGTGGCGCGACGGCGACCGCTGCGCTGGAGGCGGACCGTCCGTTGCCGGTGCCGGCGCCGCCGCAGCGTGACTTTGGTTGCCTGTCGAACGTCATGGGTTGCCTGTTGACCGACATTGCGGGTCCGGTCTATCCGGCCTATTCGTCGCGCACCCAGGACGCCGCGGCGATGCTGCGCCTACTGGGTGCACAGCGCTGGCTGCGGCAGCAGCCGGGGGATCCGGTGGATGCCCTGCAGCGGTTGCCGGCGCAGTTCGCCTCGCCGGTGCGGGTGCCGCGCTTGTCGGCGGATGGCCGCCATCTACAGGTGCCGCGGCGCTCTCCAGCGCGCAGCGCTGATGAGAACCCGTGGCTGTCGGTACCGCTGCAGGCGGAGCCAGCTTCGACTGCATTGGCGCGCGATTGAGGCGCGCTCAGCGTGCGTGTGGCTTCAACCGCAGGTACACCTGCTTGCGGACCTGTGCGACCACCTCGCCGCTTTCATCGATCACGTCGTTGCTGAACCAGCGCAGCACCTTCTCGCCACTGGCCGCTTCGGCGCGCAGTTCATCCAGCAGCGCGTCGTCGATGCGGAACGACGTCCGCACGATGCCACGGCCCGGCTTGAGGAAGTCGATGGTGCCGGCGCGGTCCCACACGTAGTAGTCGCGGCCGAGGGTGTGCAGCAGGCCGAGCATCCAGAATGGATCGGTCATCGCGAACAGGCTGCCGCCGAAGTGGGTGCCGACGTAGTTGCGGTTCCATGGCCGCAGGCGCAGCTCGACATCGATCTGCCGGTAGTCGGGGGTGATGCGGGTGACGTGGATGCCGGTGAACAGGAAGGGCGGCCAGAGGTTGATGCCGAAGCGGAACAGACAGGCGTTCATGCGGATCCGGGGGCGCTGGGCGAGGTGTCCAGTCTAACCATTCGCATGCGTATGTTGCACCCTGGTGGTGCCGGTCACGCGCCGCCGTCGATCACATACCCGTCGCGCCCGTTGGCTTTGGCCTGGTACAGCGCGGTGTCGGCCCCTTCGACGAAATGATGCGGATGCAGCCCGCCTTCCGGTACCCGGGTGAACACGCCGATGGTAAGCGTCACCCGGTCGTCGCTGCCGTCACCGTGTACCGGCAACGCACGTACGCAGTCGATCAGGTCCTGGATGACAAGCCGCGCGCCTTCGGCCGGGGTATCGGGCAGTACCAGTGCGAATTCATCGCCACCGTAACGCGCGGCCATGTCGCGCGGCCGCCGCGCATGCGCGCCGATCAACCGGGCGACGTCCCGCAGCACGCGGTCGCCGACCTGGTGGCCATGGCGGTCGTTGTGGCGCTTGAAGTGGTCGACGTCGATCAGCGCCAGGCTCAGTGGCTTGCCGTTGCGTCGTGCGGCGTCGCATTCCTGCTGCAACGCCTGTTCGAAACGCAGGCGATTGCCAAGGCCGGTCAGTGCGTCGCGGTTGGCCTGCCGGTGCCAGGCCGAAATCCGCCAGATCGCCCAGGCCAGCAGGACCAGCAGGACGCCCAGCAGGGCGGTGGCTGGCGCCCACCAGAGGTTGATGGTGCGCAACAGCAACCAGCTCAGCAGAGGGGCAAGCGGCAGCGAACTCAGCGCCGCCAGCCACGGCAGGCGCAGGCCGAGCAGGATCACGCACAGCGCCACCAGCACCGCGCTGATGGTGTGCTGCCAGAAGCGGGGCAGCACCTCGATCTGCTTGTGCTGCAGCAGCATCGAGGCGATGTTGGCCTGGTACTCGCTGCCGCTCATCCAGAACTCGCGGGTGGTCGGGGTCAGCAGGCGCGGTGCGATGCCGCTGGCGGTCATGCCGACGATGATGCGGCGGCCATGCAGCATCGCCATGTCCACGTGGCCATCGAGTACGTCTGCGTAGGAAACCTGCGGCAACTGCTCGGGAGGTCCGGCATAGCGCACCCGCACGTAGTCGTTGCGCCGCCATTGATAAGGCGAGCCCACCTCGGGATCAGGGTCGGGCAGTCCGCGCACCGCGCCCGCGGGCAGGCCGGTCAGGGCCAGCCCGAGCGCCGGCCAATGCGCCTTGCCGATGCCCGCATGCAGGTAGATGCCGCGGGCGACGCCGTCGCTGTCCACCTCAACGTCGGTGTGGCCGATGGCGGCGGCACTGGCCGCGATCTGCGGAACCGGCAGCATTTCCTCGGCCATGCGATCACCGGCTGCCGGTGCGGCCAGCACCGGCAGCACCACCCGGCCATTGCGACGGATGGCCGCGGCCAGCGCCTCGTCCTGGCGGCTGTCGCGGCGGTCCGGCTCGGACAGCATCAGATCCAGCGCGACCCGTTCGGCACCGGCATCGGTCAGGCGATCCAGCAACCGGGCGTGGACCGAGCGCGGCCACGGCCATTGGCCGATGCGTTGCAGGCTGCCTTCGTCGATGGCCACGATCAGCACGCTAGGGTCGGGTCGATAGTCCCAGTTGCCGACCATCGCGTCGTAGGTGGCCTCGTCCTGCCGCCACAGCCATTGGCCCTGGCTGGCGACGAGGGTCAGTATCCCGGCCAGCATGGCCAGCAGGATCCGCTTCGACCACGGCAGCGGCGAGCGCCTCACAACAGCAGCCACAGCAGCAGAGCACCGCCGCCGGTGCCATAGCAGAGGCGGCACGGCAGGGCGATCTGCTGGGCAGGCGAGAACTCGCCGGCATGGCCGTCATCGTCGATGTACTGCACGCGCACGTGCAGGGTGCCGCGCCACGGGCGCTTGAAGCTGACCTGCGGTTCGGCCACGGTTTCGTCGACCAGGGGTGCCTTGAAGTCGCCGCGGCGGTCGACCTGCACGCGATAGCGCTGGCCTTCGCTGCCGGCCTGCCAACGCAGGGTCAGTTCACCGTGCGCGGCCTCGGGCGGTTGCAGCGCAGGATCGACCGGCTCGTTGCTCAGCTGCAGTGGCAGGGCCTGGCCATAGCGCCCCTGGTGCCCATCGGCACTGCGGGAGGCGATCCGCCAGAAGTAGTGACCCGGCGGCAATGGCTGCGCCAGGCGCAGGTCGGTGCCGGTGCTGGTCTGTTCCTGCAGTGGCTGTACGAAGGTGGAATCAGCCGCGATCTGCAGCACGCTGCTGCGCGCACCGGGGGCCTGGCTCCAGCGGAAACGCGGGCGGTCGCTGTTGATTGTCTGTCCATGCAGCGGGGTCAGGGTCAGCGGCGGTGGGGGCTGGTCGCTGAGTTCGAAGTCGGCACTGGCGTCGATGCCTTCCACACCCTGCGCATCGACCGCGCGCAGCAGGATGCGCAGCTGGCCCGGCGGCAGATCGCCGATGGCCAGGCGGGTATCGGGGGTGGTGGCAGCGAACAGCAGGATCTCCGGCGTGGCTGCCTCTACCACTTCAACGCGGTAGTGCGCGGCGCCGGTGACCGGAGTCCATGCCAGCAGCGTCGGCAACGGGGCCAGGCGCAGTTCATCGTTGCGCAGCTGCGGTGCCGGCAGCAGTGCGGAGACTGCGTCCGGTGCGGCGTCTGCGCTGGCGCTGCGGGTGGCCTGTCCGGGCTGGACCATGCGCTGGCCATGGGCGTTGCCGACCTGCACCTTGCCCTGCAGGACCTCGGTGGCCGCGGCATCACGACCGTCGCCGGCACTGACCCGGAAGACGGTGCCGCGCACGCTGCTGGTGGCGGTGGGCGCATCGATGATGTAACGCGATGCCGGGCCGCGCGCGGGCGTCACCCGATTGCTGGCGCGGCCCTGCTGCAGGCGCAGGCGGGTGTCGACCATGCCGGTGTGGCCGTAGCGGCTGAGCTGGTCCAGGCGCAGGCGCGAGTACTCACGCAGCTGCAGGCGCGACGCATCGGCAAATTCCAGCGTGACGCTGGATTCGCCCTCGGTCTGTACGGTGTCTCCGATATGCAGTTGCTCGCCGGCCTGGATGGCGCGGCTGGCGCTGCCGTCTCCACTGGACAGTTCGACCTTGCCGCGGACCGAGAGCACCCGCGCCGGTGCCGGTTCGATGCGCAGCCAGCTGATGGGGAAACGCAGCAGCTGGCCAGGCGGCAGCCGGTAGGGGTTGTCGATTCGGTTGTGCTGCTGGAGCTGTTGCCAGCGCACCGAGGGTTTCAGATACACGCCACCCAGATCCCACAGGGTGTCGCCGGGGCGGACCCGGTAGTTCCAGTCCTGCGCGGCGGCGATGGCCGGCAGCAGAAGCAGGGCACAGAGCAGGGCACAGAGCAGGGCGCCCTGGAAGCGCATGGCAAACAACAGCGAGCGGACGAAGGTCACAGTTTTGCAATCCCGGCAATGCGGGGGTGCAGCTGCAAGACCCCATGGCCCCGACCTCATCCCCCCGAACGGATCGTGGCGGCCCTACGGCCGCCATCGTGCGCATTATTGCCCGCGTCCAGTGCAGGGATTCTGAACGAACCCGGCTTCCGTTCAGAACAGCAGGGAGGCCATCCTGCGGCGGTACTGGCCGACCAGGTCCTCGTCGGAGATCACATTGAAGGCATCGATCAGCGCCTTGCGCGGCAGGCCTTCCTCGAAACTCCGGTCGATCCGCAGCATTTCCAGGAACTGCGCCAGCGCGGCTTCGTCATGGCCGCCGAGCAGCAGCTGCACGCCGCGCAGGTGGCGAGCCTTGAGGTCATTGCCGTTGGCGGCGATGCGCGCGTCCAGCACCTCGGCGGCCGGGGCGTCCTTCAGGGCAGCGGCAAAGGACAACCGGGCGCGGGCGCGCACGGCGCGGTCGTCGGTGGCCAGGTTGGCGGGCAGGCCGTCGATCAGCGTACCGGCTTCGTCCACGCCGCCGATCTGCAGCAGGGCCAGGGCCAGGTCGAGCTTCAGCTCGTCCTTGTCCGGCTCGGCGGCGATCTGCGCACGCAGTACGTCCACCTGTGCCTGCGGATCCAACGGCGCTTCGTCCTCGGCGGCAGTGTCGCCGACGTCGGCCGGCACGATGCCGTGCTGGGCCAGGAACTCACGCAGCTGGCCTTCCGGGATGGCGCCGGGGAAGCCGTCCACCAGCTGGCCGCCCTTGACCAGGAACACGGTCGGCACCGAGCGGATCTGGAAGGCGGCGGCGATCTGCTGTTCCTTGTCGACATCGACCTTGGCCAGCTCGAAGGCGCCGTTGTATTCGGCGGCCAGCTTTTCCAGCATCGGCCCCAGGGTCTTGCAGGGGCCGCACCACGTGGCCCAGAAGTCGACCAGCACCGGCGTCTGCAGCGACTTCTGCAGGACTTCGGCCTCGAAGGTCGCAGTGGTGGCGTCGAATACGTAGGTCGTCTCGGTCATGGGGGAGGCATCGATTGGCATCTGGAGACCGATTCTATGGTGACGATCGATGCCAGTCTCAACCCGGACTGCGGCAAATGCCCGACAATGCGTCGTTCCCGCCGCCGTTGCTCCTGGAGCCCGCATGACCTCCCCGTCTTCCCTGTTGCGTCTGTCCGGCCCCGCCGCCGCACTGCTGTTCGTGCTGGCGGTGCTGGGCTTCGGCGCCGGCCTGGACGGCTATGCACAGGCCATTCACCCGGTGGCCCTGCTGGGCGCACACGGCGTGCCGCACGCGTTGGCCTTCAATCTGCTGGGCTTCGTACTGCCGGGCCTGTTGGCGGTGGTCGTGGCCGAGTGCCTGCGCCGACAGCTGCCGGCCAGTGCTGGCTGGGCGCCGCGGGTGGGCAGCCAGATGCTGTTGCTGGGCGGACTGGCCTTCACCGCGATGGGCTTGATGCCGCTGGATGTGGACGATCTGCACGGGCCGGCCAGCCAGCTGCACGCCAGTGCCTGGATGATCTGGGTGCTGGGCTTCGTCGCCGGCACCCTGTTGCTGGGCATCTCGCAGCTGCGCCAGACGCACGGCCGCGCCCTGGGCGGGGTGGCGATCGCCTGTGGCGTGCTGGCGGCGCTGGCTGCCTTTGCGCTGCAGGGCGTGCTGCCGGCGCCGCTGGCACAGCGGCTTGCATTCGCCTGCTGGGCGGTCTGGCTGGCGCTGGCCCTGCCGCTGTCGCGACCGCGCTGAGACCGGCTCCGGGCGCTGGCGGGGCCGGCGGTCGGCGGGCAGGATTGGAGACGTTTGCCGCACTGCGGTACGCTGTACCGCTTTGCCGCCGCATCCGCGTGTTCCATGACCAGCGCTGAAACCAACGCCTACGACCCGCAGCAGGTTGAATCCGCCGCCCAGAAGTACTGGGACGCCACCCGTGCCTTCGAAGTCGACGAGACTTCGGACAAGCCGAAGTACTACTGCCTGTCGATGCTTCCGTACCCGTCCGGTGCGCTGCACATGGGCCACGTGCGCAATTACACCATCGGCGACGTGATCAGCCGCTACAAGCGCATGACCGGCCACAACGTGCTGCAGCCGATGGGTTGGGACGCGTTCGGCCTGCCTGCGGAGAACGCGGCAATCAAGAACAAGACCGCACCGGCGGCCTGGACCTACAAGAACATCGAGCACATGCGTGGCCAGTTCAAGGCCATGGGCTATGCGGTGGACTGGTCGCGCGAATTCGCCACCTGCCGCCCGGACTACTATGTCCATGAGCAGCGCATGTTCACGCGCCTGATGCGCAAGGGCCTGGCCTACCGCCGCAATGCGGTGGTGAACTGGGATCCGGTCGACCAGACCGTGCTGGCCAACGAGCAGGTCATCGATGGCCGTGGTTGGCGTTCCGGCGCGCTGGTCGAGAAGCGCGAGATCCCGCAGTGGTTCCTGCGCATCACCGATTACGCCCAGGAACTGCTGGACGGCCTGGATGAACTGGACGGCTGGCCGGATTCGGTCAAGACCATGCAGCGCAACTGGATCGGCCGCTCCGAGGGCCTGGAAATCCAGTTCGACGTGCGTGATGTCGACGGCACTGCGCTGGATCCGCTGCGCGTGTTCACCACCCGTCCGGATACCGTGATGGGCGTGACCTTCGTGTCGATCGCCGCCGAACATCCGCTGGCCCTGCATGCGGCGAAGAACAACCCGGAACTGGCTGCGCTGCTGTCGGAAATGAAGCAGGGTGGCGTGTCCGAGGCCGAGCTGGAAACCCAGGAAAAGCGCGGCATGGACACCGGCTTGCGTGCCATCCATCCGGTCACCGGCGAAAAGGTGCCGGTGTGGGTCGCCAACTTCGTGCTGATGGGCTACGGCACCGGTGCGGTGATGGCTGTTCCGGGCCACGACCAGCGCGACAATGAAGTGGCAAACAAGTACGGCCTGCCGATCAAGCAGGTGATCGCGCTGAAGGATCCGCGCAACGACGACGAGCGCACCTGGGATGGTGCCCGCTGGCAGGACTGGTACAGCGACAAGAACCGTGCCTTCGAGCTGGTCAACTCGGCCGAATTCGATGGGCTGGATTTCCAGGGCGCCTTCGAAGCCCTGGCCGAACGCTTCGAGCGCAAGGCCCAGGGCCAGCGCCGCGTCAACTATCGCCTGCGCGACTGGGGCGTGAGCCGCCAGCGCTACTGGGGTTGCCCGATTCCGGTGATCTACTGCGACAAGTGCGGTGCGGTGCCGGTGCCGGAAGAGCAGCTGCCGGTGGTGCTGCCGGAGGACGTGGCGTTCTCGGGGACTGGTTCGCCGATCAAGACCGATCCGGAATGGCGCAAGACCACCTGCCCGGAATGCGGCGGCGCGGCCGAGCGCGAGACCGACACCTTCGACACCTTCATGGAGTCGAGCTGGTACTACGCCCGCTACACCTCGCCGGGTGCCCGTGATGCGGTCGACAAGCGCGGCAATTACTGGTTGCCGGTCGACCAGTACATCGGCGGCATCGAGCACGCGATCCTGCACCTGATGTATTTCCGCTTCTACCACAAGCTGCTGCGCGACGCGCGGATGGTGGACAGCAACGAACCGGCACGCAACCTGCTGTGCCAGGGCATGGTGATCGCCGAGACCTACTACCGCCCGAACCCGGACGGCTCGAAGGACTGGATCAATCCGGCCGATGTGGAAGTGCAGCGCGACGAGCGCGGCCGCATCACTGGCGCCACGCTGATCGCCGACGGCCAGCCGGTGGTGGTCGGTGGCACTGAAAAGATGTCCAAGTCGAAGAACAACGGCGTGGACCCGCAGGCGATGGTCGACAAGTACGGTGCCGACACCGTGCGCCTGTTCTCGATGTTCGCCGCCCCGCCGGAACAGTCGCTGGAGTGGAACGAAGCCGGCGTGGACGGCATGGCGCGCTTCCTGCGCCGCCTGTGGGCCCAGGTGCAGAAGCACGCCGCCGACGGTGCCGCCCCGGCGCTGGACGTGGCCGCGCTGGACGCCAACCAGAAGGCACTGCGTCGCAAGACCCACGAGACCATCGGCAAGGTCGGTGACGACTATGGCCGTCGCCACAGCTTCAACACCGCCATCGCGGCGGTGATGGAACTGATGAACGCGCTGGCCAAGTTCGAGGACGGCAGCGAGCAGGGCCGTGCGGTGCGCCAGGAAGCGCTGCAGGCCATCGTGCTGCTGCTGAACCCGATCACCCCGCATGCCAGCCACGCCCTGTGGCAGGTGCTGGGCCATGGCGAGACGCTGCTGGAAGACCAGCCGTTCCCGCAGGCCGACACCGGTGCGCTGGTGCGCGACGCGCTGACCCTGGCCGTGCAGGTCAACGGCAAGCTGCGTGGCACCATCGAGGTGGCCGCCGACGCTGCACGCGAGCAGGTCGAAGCACTGGCTCTGGCCGAGCCGAATGCGGCCAAGTTCATGGAAGGCCTGACCGTGCGCAAGATCATCATCGTGCCGGGCAAGATCGTGAACATCGTCGCTGCCTGATGCATCCTGGGCCGGTCACCCACGCGGTGGCCGGTACCTTCCCGGTGCGGGGCCATGCACTTGATGGCCCTGCATTCACGCGGCTTCGGGCAGGCTGTGTGTTGCCGTGATCGCCCGGCTCCGCCAGACTGTCTCCATGACCCGAATCCTGCTTGCCCTCGTTCTTGTCCTCGGCCTTGCCGGCTGCGGTTTCCATCTGCGCAGCAAGCTGATGCTGCCGACCGACACGGCGCCGGTGAAGGTGGTCTCCACCGCGCCTTACAGCGAACTGGTCAAGCTGCTCAATCGCAGCCTGCTGGCATCCGGTGCCAAGCTGGCCGACGAGGACAGCAAGGGGCCCAGTACCCAGCTCCAGGTGCTGTCCGAACGCTGGGGCGACCTGCCGATCGCCATCGACTCGCAGGGCCGTGCGCAGGAGTACAGCCTGCGCTATGCGGTGATCTTCATCTTCCGTCGCGAGGATGGCAGCGAGCTGGTGCCGCAGCAGGTGATCGAACTTTCGCGCGACTACGTTTCGCCGCCGACCGACGCCACCGGTACCACCACCGAACGCGAAATCCTGGCCGATGAGCTGCGACGGGAAATGTCCGCGTCGATCATCCGCCGCATCGACAGCGTGGTGCGCGCCGAGATCGAGAAGGGCGGCAGCCTGACGGCGCCGAAGGCCAAGCCGATCGAAGGGGCGGAGCCGGCCGAGCCGGTTCCCGCAGCCAAGCACTGAGTCGCGACGATGGAACTGCGTCCGGAGCAGCTGGCCAGCCAAGGCGCTGACACCCCGCTGGCGCCGGTCTACCTGATTGCCGGCCCGGAAACCCTGCGCGTGCTTGAGGCGGCCGACGCCATCCGTGCACGCGCACGCGCCGCCGGCATTGCCGAGCGGGAAGTGTTCGACGCCGATGGGCGTGATTTCGACTGGAACCAGCTCGACGCCAGCTTCAACGCGCCCAGCCTGTTCAGTGCCCGCCGCCTGGTCGAGGTGCGCCTGCCCAGCGGCAAGCCGGGCAAGGACGGGGCCGAGGTGATCAGCCAGTTCTGCGCCAACCCGGCGCCGGACGTGGTGCTGATGATTACCGCCAACGAATGGAGCAAGGCCCACCAGGGCAAGTGGGCCGAGGCAGTCAATCGCATCGGCGTGCTGTCGGTGGCGTGGGCGATCAAGCCGCACGAACTGCCGGACTGGATCGAGCGCCGCCTGCGTGGCAAGGGCCTGCGTGCCGATCCGGCCGCCGTGCAGCGCCTGGCCGAGCGGGTCGAGGGCAACCTGCTGGCCGCTGCGCAGGAAATCGACAAGCTGGCGTTGCTGGCCGACGGCCAGGCGCTGGACGTGGAACGGATGGAATCGCTGGTGGCCGACGCCGCCCGCTATGACGTTTTCCGGCTGCTGGAAGCCACGTTCTCCGGCCAGCCGCCGGCGGTGCTGCGCATGCTGGCGGGCCTGCGTGGCGAAGGCGAGGCGGTGGCCGCACTGATGCCAATGGTGATCCGCGAGCTGTTGGCTGGTGCCGGCCTGGCCCGGGTACAGGCGCGTGGCGGCAATCTGGCCGCCGAAATGAAATCGCGCGGCATCTGGGAATCGCGGCAAGCGCCCTACAAGCGTGCGCTGCAGCGGCACCCCGAGGGCAAGCGCTGGGAGCGTTTCGTGGCCGAGGCCGGACTGGTCGACCGCATCGCCAAGGGGCGCGCCGACGGTGATGCCTGGCTGGCGCTGGAGCGCCTGCTGGTGGCCGTGGCCGAACCGCGTGCCGTGCGCCTGCTGGCGCGGGCCTGAGTGATGAGCCTGCGGATCTATTACGGGGGCACCTTCGATCCGGTGCACCTCGGGCACCTCGCCATCGCGCGTGCTGCCCGTGACGAACTGCAGGTCGCTGTACGCATGCTGCCGGCGGCTGATCCGCCGCATCGCGCGGTGCCGGGCGCAACCGCTGACCAGCGCTTCACCATGCTCTCGCTGGCCATCGGCGATGAGCCTGGCCTGCTGCTGGACCATCGTGAACTGGACCGCGCCATACGCTTTCCCGGCCGCCCGTCCTACACCGTCGACACCTTGCGCGAACTGCGCGGCGAGCTGGGCCCCAGCCGGCCATTGGCCTGGCTGGTCGGGGCCGACAGCCTGCTGGGCCTGACCCGCTGGCATGAATGGGAGGCACTGTTCGGGCTGGCCCATTTCGTGGTGGCCGAGCGCCCGGGCAGCCCCCTTCAGGCCTCGGTGGATGGCGAACTTGGCCGCGCCCTGGAAGGCCGCTGGGCCGACAACGAGCAGGCCCTGTTCGCCAGTCCGGCCGGGCGCATCCTGCGCCTGCATCATCCGCTGCGCGAGGAATCGGCCAGTGCCGTGCGTGCGCAGATCGCCGCCGGCGGCCCCTGGCGGGCGTTGCTGCCGCCGGCCGTGGCCGACTATGTGGCCACCCATGGCCTGTACCGCTCCCCTACGCCGTGAATGCCGCCGCCCCGGCTTGCCCGTATAATCGCCCCCACGTTTATCGAGTCGATCCACTTTGAGCAACCAGACCCAGCCCCAGACCATCAAGGTCGATCTGCCCAGCCCGCCGCCGTCCGTGCCGGAACTGCTGGCCAGCGTCCGCCAAGCCACCGAAGACCTGAAGGCCAAGGACCTGGTCGAGATCGATGTGCGCGGCCGGTCCAGCGTTGCCGACTACATGATCGTCGTTTCGGGCACCTCGACCCGCCACGTCAAGTCGATCGCCGATGAAGTCGTGCGCTTTGCCAAGAATCTCGACGTGATGCCGCTGGGTGTTGAAGGCGAGCGCGAAGCCGAATGGGTACTGGTCGACCTGGGCGACGTGATCGTGCATGTGATGCTGCCGCGCGTGCGTGAGTTCTATGCCCTGGAGCGCCTGTGGACCGTTGGCGACCAGCCGCCGTCCAGCGACGACGAAGTGGCCTGAGCCGCACGTTGATGCATCCCTTCGACGGCGCCGATGGCGCCGTCGACGTTTTGGAGGACCGTTGATGAAAGCCCGCCTGATTGCTACCGGCGAACGCGCACCCGGCTGGGTGGCGCAGGGCTTCGCCGAGTACCAGAAGCGGCTGTCGCACTGGCTGCCGTTCGATCTGGTGGAAATCGAGCCCGGCCTGCGCGGCAAGGGCCGCGATGCGCGCCGCGCCACCGAAGACGAAGGCAGGCGCGTGATCGCCGCACTGCCGAAGAATGCCTATGTGGTGGCGCTGGATGTGCCGGGCCGCCAGCTCAGTTCCGAACAGCTGGCGCAGCGGCTGGAGCATTGGCGTGGGCAGGGCAGGGACCTTGCCTTCCTGATCGGTGGCCCGGAAGGGCATTCGCCGGAAGTTTCCGCGCTGGCCGACGAAAAGTGGTCGATTGGACCATTGACGCTGCCACACATGCTGGTGCGCCTGGTGGTGGCCGAGCAGTTGTACCGGGCCGCCGCAATGATTGCGAATCACCCCTACCATCGCGCGTGAAGAGTGGTTATACTAGTCGTCTGCCCGAATAGCTCAGCCGGTTAGAGCACTTGACTGTTAATCAGGGGGTCGTTGGTTCGAGTCCAACTTCGGGCGCCACTTTGAAGAGACCTGCATCGCAAGATGCAGGTCTTTTTTTTGCGTTGTTGTAGAGCCGAGCCCGCACTCGACTCTACAGTGCCAGCTCACCTCTGGAGAACGCTACCAGCGTAGCGATGGCCACCACCAGAATGGCGCCGAACAACACCCATTCCCAACGCGTGAATACCTGCTCACCGCGTTGCAGCCGGGTCAGTGCGAACACCACCACGCCGGGCACATACAGCAGCACCGACAGCAGCAGGTTGTCGAGGCCTCCTGCATACACCAGCCACAACGCGTAGGCACTGGCCAGCAGCGCCACCGCGAAGTCACGCCAGCGCACGCCCGGTTCACCCGCATAGGCGTCCCCGCGCCACGCCAGCTGCACGCCGAACGCGGTGGACAGGAAGTAGGGCACCAGGCTCATCGAGGCCGCCAGCAGCACCAGGCCCGTGTAGCTGCCGGAGTTGACCAGCACCAGCAGCAGGAACAGCTGGATCAAGCCATTGCTCAGCCACAGCGCGTTGGTGGGCACGCCGCGCGCATTCTCGCGTCCCAGGAAGGCCGGCATGGTGCCGTCGCCCGCAGCGGCGTACAGCACTTCGGCACACAGCAGCACCCAGGCCAGCAGCGCGCCGAGTACCGAAATGATCGAGCCGACGATGATCACCGTCGCGCCCCACTCGCCGACGATGGCGCGCAGCACGTAAGCCATCGACGGATTGGGCAACCCCGCCAGTTCGGCCTGCGACAGCACGCCCATCGACAGCAGGCTGACCAGCACCAGCAGCAGCCAGACGCCGAGGAAGCCGATCACCGTGGCGCGGCCGACATCGGCGCGACGGGCCGCGCGCCGCGAGTAGATGCTGGCGCCTTCGATGCCGATGAATACCCACACGGTCACCAGCATCATGCCGCGCAGCTGCTGGCCGAGATCGCCGAGTGCGGGCGCGCCAAGGAAATCGGCACGGAACACATCCATGCGGAACGCACCGGCGGCCAGGATCAGGAACAACGTGATAGGCAGCAGCTTGGCCACCGTCACCAGGCCGTTGACGATGGCGGCGGTGCGCAGGCCGCGCAGCACCAGCAGGTGCACGGTCCAGAGAAGTAGCGACGAAGCGGCCACGGCGGCCGGGGTATTGCCTTCACCGAAGACCGGCATGAAGTGGCCGAGGCCACTGAAGATCAGCACGAAGAAGCTGGCGTTGCCGAGCACCGAGGCAACCCAGTAGCCCCACGCGGCGGAGAAGCCGATGTAGTTGCCGAAGCCTTCGCGCGCGTATGCGTAGATGCCGGTATCGAGATCCGGCCGGCGGTTGGCCAGGGCCTGGAACACGAAGGCCAGCATCAGCATGCCGGCGCCGCTGACCGCCCAGCCGAGCAGCGCCGCCGCCGGACCGGCGCTGCGCGCCACGTTCTGCGGTAATGAAAAGATGCCGGCACCGACCATCGAGCCGACCACCAGTGCGGTCAACGCGGGCAACCCGAGGCGTTGTGATGTCGCGGCCATGATGTCCCCTGCGGCGCTGATGCCGCTGACCCACGGTAGCGGTGTGCCCGTGAACATGCACGCAAGGGGCCGCAACGACGAAGGCCCGGGCAGATGCCCGGGCCTTCGAAGGTGGTGCGTTGAACGGTATTACTTGAAGGTGTACTTGGCGCCGACAGTGAAGTAACGTCCGATGGCGCCGCTGAAGTGCATCGGGTTGTAGTTCACGCCGCCATAGGTCAGCGGATCCAGCGGAGCGATGCGATCGAACACGTTTTCGACCGAAGCGCTCAGCTCGAACTCGTCGGTAACAGCCCAACGGCCGGACAGATCGAAGGTGGTGAACGAGGAGATCTTCTTCACCGGCGTGCCGTCGAAGTAGAAGAACTGGTACTTGCCGCCACGCTTGTCGGTGTTGTCCATGCTGGAGATGTAATTGGCAACGCCGCTCACGCTCCAAGGACCCTGTTTCCAGGTGGTACCGAAGTTGATGCGATCCTTCGGCGTACCGATGCAGTTGGTCACGTCGCAGTTGCCGTGCGTGCCCAGGAAGTCATCGGTGCTGCCACCGCTGGTGCGCTCGAATTTCAGCAGGTGGCTCCACTGCAGATCCATCTCCAGCTGGCCCGGGCCGATGTCGAAGGTCTGGCGGATGTCGGTGTCGATGCCGCGAACGCGCGAGGAGCTGGCGTTAATGTAGGCGGTATTGACGGCCAGGATGCTGCCGGTGCCTGCGACGCCGTTGAGCAGGTTGTTGTCGCGCAGGACATTGCCGGCACGGATCGCGTCATCGGTATCGCCCTGGGCGATCTCGTTGGTGCGCTTGATTTCCCAGGCATCGACGGTCAGCGAGGTGGAGCTGGTGGGCTGCAATACGATGCCCACCGAGTAGCTCTTCGACTCTTCCGGCTTCAGGTCCTTGTTCGGACGGGTGATGATCGCAACCGACTGCGAGCCGCAGTCGTCCGGCGAAGCACCCGGGGCCGGGTTTTCACCGTCCGGGCAACGGATCGGATCCGAGGCCGTGGAGAAGGCGGCCAGGCCACCGTCTCCGTTCTCGGCCGGGTTCGGTGCACGGAAGCCTTCGGCGTAGCTGGCGCGCAAGGCGATCCAGTCGGCCGGCGTCCACTTCACGCCCAGCTTCGGTGCACGGAAGCCTTCGGCGTAGCTGGCGCGCAAGGCGATCCAGTCGGCCGGCGTCCACTTCACGCCCAGCTTCGGCGTGGCCTTGCCTTCACCGCTTTCATACTTGTCGTAGCGCAGTGCAGCGGACA
>NZ_JACIUW010000019.1:66868-83460 GCF_014145825.1 Stenotrophomonas sp. I18B00994
GNCCAGCTTCGGTGCACGGAAGCCTTCGGCGTAGCTGGCGCGCAAGGCGATCCAGTCGGCCGGCGTCCACTTCACGCCCAGCTTCGGCGTGGCCTTGCCTTCACCGCTTTCATACTTGTCGTAGCGCAGTGCAGCGGACAGTTCCAACTGCTCCAGCACCGGTGCCGACAGTTCGACGTAGCCGGCGTACACGTTCTGCGTGCCGTCATAGGCCGAGTAGCCCAGGCCGATGATGTCACCCGTGTCGGTGTAGGTCTGCGGGGTCAGGCTGTTGCTGGTCTTGCGCCATTCGGTACCGATCGCCAAGCCCAGCGGCCCCCCCTTCAGATCCATCAGGCTGCGCGACACGGTGAAGTCGAACATGTCCAGGCTGGACTTGGCGCGTGCGCTGATCTTCGGCGAGATGTAGTCGTACAGTGCCTTGGAGTTCAGGTTGGCATTGTCACCGATGCGCCACACGCCACCGGCACAGTTCGCGTCGCCCAGCGCGCACTTCACGGCGCTGTAGCGCAGGAAGCCGGTGCGCTCGTTGACCAGGTCGGTGCCCGAATGCAGGTAGGCGGTGTCATAACTCCAGTCGCCCCAGTTGCCCTTGACGCCGACCAGGAAGCGGTTGAACTCGTTGGTGTTGTCGGTCACGCGCGGGCCGACATCCCAGGCGCTGTAGCGCAGGCGCAACGGGCCGTTGCCCAGGCCGGCAGGCCGGTCAGGATGATTCGGGCCGAGCACCACGGCACCGTCGCCGCTGTTGGCGTTCACCGGGCCACCCGGATAGCCCCAGCCGCCGGAAACACCGGACGGCGTGTTGCTGAAGGTGGTTTCCTTCTTCGAGTAGCCGATCTCGGTGTAGATCTCGCCGCCCTCGCCGAAGGCGAAGCTGGCACGTCCGAACACGTTGACGTACTTCTCTTCCGGCGAAATGTCGCGGTACAGCTGCGCCGGATCCCACAGGCAGCCCTGCGCGGCCACCGAAGCATCGGTCTGGCCACCAATGGTGGTCAGGCCCTGGCAGCCCGGCAGCGGTACCAGCGTCGCCGGATTGGTCTCGGTGACATTGCGATCGTCATACACCGAACCGTTCGGTCCAACACCGCCACGGGTCCTGCCGCTGAGGAAGGCGCCGCCCAGGAACTGCGCATTGTTGCCGTAGCCCCACTGGCGGGTATCGCCGGTGCCGATCCACTTGCGGTTCTTGCGGTCGCTGATCTTGATCGCGTCGCTCTTGCCGACGTCCAGGCTGAAGAAGGCGTTCCAGCCGTCGGTGGCCATGTCGCCGGTACCGGCGGTCAGGGTCGCCTTGCGGGTATCGCCGTCGCCGTCGCCGGAGACACCATAGGAGCCACGCAGGATGGCGCCCTGAAAATCACTGCGCAGGATGATGTTGACCACGCCGGCGATGGCGTCGGAGCCATAGATCGCCGAGGCGCCGTCCTTCAGCACTTCCACGCGTTCAACGGCGTCGAGGGGGATGGTGCTCAGGTCGGTGAAGACCTTCTGTCCATCATCGGCCAGGCCATAGGTCGCCATGCGGCGGCCGTTCAACAGGACCAGGGTCGAGCCCGCGCCAAGACCGCGCAGGGAGATGCCGGCGCCACCGCCGGCGAAGCCGTTGCCGAATGATTTGGGAATCGAGCCGGCGCCGTTGGCGGTGATGGTCTGCAGGTATTCGGCAACCGTGGTCTTGCCGGTGCGGTCGATTTCCTGGCGGGTCACCACCTGCACCGGGGACGGTGTTTCGGTGTTGGTGCGCGGAATGTTCGAACCGGTAACCGTGATGCGGTCCAGGTTGGTGGCCTTCTCCTGCGCGAAGGCGGAAGTGGAAGCCACGGCGCCAACCAGCAGCAGAGTGCCGCCGGTAAGGATGTGGGCGATGGACGATGCCAGGGTGCAGCGGCGGCGGCTGGCGGGCCGTTGGATCAGGTGTTTCACAGCTTCTCTCCTAACTGGAAAACCGTAGCGTTGAGGGCTGTCTCCGGACTGTCCGGGACGGGCCAATCTAGGTTTCCGACGGGTGACGAAGTCGTGAAATTTTGCTTAATCCGTAACGTTTGAACGGGAACCTTGCCGAGTTTGGCAGTTCGGTCCCGAAGGCCGGTCCGACAGCCGGTCGGACCGGCCCGGGTCGTCAGTCCGGCAACGAGAACTGCACCGGCACCAAACCGATGGCCGGTACCGCTACACCATCACGCTGGGCCGGTTCAAAGCGCCAGCGCTTGAGCACCTGTTGGCGTGCAGCCTGGTCCAGGTGGCGCGAGCCACTGCTGTGCTCGATGCTGACCGCGACCGGCTGGCCGCTGCTGTCGACCTGCACCCGCAGCAGCACCGTGCCCTGCTCATGGTTGCGCAGTGCGGCGACCGGATAGGCCGGTGGCGGGGCACTGCGGTATTGCAGCTGGGCGCCGGCCAGCGGTGCATGGGTGTCGATGCTCGGCGCGCGTTGCGGCGGGGCCGGTTCGGCGGCCGGCAGCATGATGCCCTGCGTTTCCTCCACGGTCGCGGTTGGGGCCGGCAGTGGCGGCGTCGCCGGCTGTGCCTGCGGTTTCGGCACGACCCGGGCGACTTCCTTCGGTTCCTGCAGCACCGGTGGGGGCGGCGTTGGCGGGATCTTCTCGATCAGCCTGACCGTGGTCTTGTCACGCGGGACCTGCACGGCCTGGTAGGTCGCCGGGATCAGCAGCAACAGGAACGCGAGCAGGTGCAGGGCGATGGCCGCGCTCCAGGCGGCAACGCGGGCGGGGTCGAAGTGCGGGGATGCAACGGGATACGTACGAACCATGGTCCACCTCCATGCCAGTGACGAAGTCCTCAACGCACCAGGGCCCGTGGCGGGGTTGCCGCACGCGGCTGGCAGCCAATCATTAACGCCAGGCCCCGGCCACTGCCTAGAGGCAGGGGCAGGATCGTTGGGCTGGCCTTCAGCCAGCCGCCCCGGCCCATGAAAAAGGCGGGCCCCTGCGGGACCCGCCTCTGTCTGCCGGAACGGATGGGATCAGCGACCCAGCTCGAACACCACGTCCAGATTGACCGACACAGTGGATTCGCCCGGGGCGACCGGCGTGGCCTTGTCCATCGCCGCGCCGGCGGCCATGGTCCGCATCATCGGCATCGGGCGGTAACCACCCCCGGCATTCTCGGAGATGCTGACGATGCGTCGCACCTGAAGGCCGAGCGACTTGGCATAGGTCTGGGCGCGGGCCTGGGCCTTCTTCAGCGCGGCCAGGCGCGCTTCGTCATAGACCGGTTCCGGCTGGTCGATCTCGAAGCTGGGGCCGTTGATCTGGTTGGCGCCCTGAGCGGCCAGCGCGTCCAGCACCTTGCCGAGCTTGGCGATGTCACGGACCTTCAGGCTGACCGTGTTGCTGGCTTGGTAGCCGGTGATCTTCGGCGCTTCGTTGTCGGCATAGCGGTACTGCGGGTTGAGGCTGACGCCGCTGGTCTGCACGTCGCGCTCGGCGATGCCGGCGGCCTTGATCGCGGCCAGTACCTTGTCCATCTGCTGGGCGTTCTGGCGCATGGCGCTGTTGCCATCGGCGGCCTGGGTGACCACGCCGGCCGACAGGGTGGCCACGTCCGGTACGCGGGTGGCTTCGGCATTGGCCGAGATGTTCAGCAGCGTGCCTTCGGCCGCGGCGGCGATCGACGGCGACGAAGGGGCGGCATGGGCAGTCATCGAGGTTCCAAGGGCGAGGGACAGGGCAAGCAGCAGCGGGGTGGCGGTCAGGCGCATGGAGAACTCCTTGTTGTGCCGTTGAGGGTGGTGTCGTAGCGATGAACGCGCTGTGAGCCCGTTCGGGGTTGAACGCGTTCCGGGACGGGTTGCCGACGATTCAGGTGGCGGCCTCAGGTTATGCTGTGCCGATGCTCTATCTTGCTTCCCGCTCCCCCCGACGCAACCAGTTGCTGGCCCGACTCGGACGCCCCTTCCAGGCCCTGGACCTGGAGGTCGTCGAGCAGCGCGCGCCCGCTGAAAGCGCCGAACAGTATGTGTGCCGGGTCGCCGCCGACAAGGCGCGCGCCGGCCTGGCCCGGGTGCTGGCCGATGATCCGCAGGCGCGGGTGCTCGGCTCGGACACCGAGGTGGTGCTGGACGGTGAAGTGTTCGGCAAGCCGGCCGACGCCGCCGGCGCCCGCGCGATGCTGGCGCGCCTGGCCGGGCGCACCCACCAAGTGATGACTGCGGTGGTGGTGGTCGGCGCCGACGGGCTGGACAGCGAACTGGTCATTTCCGAAGTGACCTTCGCCCCGATCGCCGCCGCCGACATCGCCGCCTATGTCGCCACCGGCGAGCCGTTGGACAAGGCCGGGGCCTACGCCATCCAGGGCGGGGCCGAGCGCTGGATCGAACATCTTTCCGGCAGCTACTCCGGCGTCATGGGGCTGCCATTGCTGCATACCGATCGTCTGCTGGCGCGCTGTGGCGTGCCGGCCCCCACTGCCGATGCCGCCAGGGAGGCTGCCGATGTCTGAGGAAATCCTGGTCAATGTGACCCCGCGCGAGACCCGGGTCGCGGTGATCGAGAACGGCATGCTGCAGGAACTGCACATCGAGCGCGGTTGGCGCCGGGGTGTGGTCGGCAACATCTACAAGGGCAAGGTGCAGCGGGTCATGCCCGGCATGCAGGCCGCGTTCGTCGAGGTAGGCCTGGAGCGCGCCGCGTTCCTGCACGCCAACGACGTGGTGCGCCCGGCCCCGGTGGCCAGTGCAGACACCGAGAACACGACCCTGCCGCCGCCGGCCAGCGTGCCCATCGTCGAGCTGCTGCGTGACGGCCAGGACATCGTGGTGCAGGTGGTGAAGGACCCGATCGGCACCAAGGGCGCACGCCTGACCACCCAGATCAGCATTCCGTCGCGCTACATGGTGCTGCTGCCGCAATCCAAGGTGGTGGGGGTGTCCGCGCGCATCGAGGATGAAGCCGAGCGCGCCCGCCTGAAGGCCCTGGTGACCGAGCTGTCTGCGCAGCATGGCGGCTACGGCTACATCGTGCGTACCAATGCCGAGGGCCAGCCGGCCGAGGCCATCGCCGAGGACATCGCTTACCTGTCGCGGGTCTGGAACGTGGTCGAGCGCCGCGGCCGCGAAGCGGCCTCGTGCAGCAACATCTATGAAGACCTGAGCCTGCCGCTGCGTTCGGTGCGCGACCTGATCCGCAAGGACGTGGACAAGGTGAAGGTGGACTCGAAGGAAACCTTCGCGCAGCTGCAGGCGTTCGTGGCCAAGTACATGCCGGTGCTGGCCGAGAAGCTGGAACTGTATTCAGGCGATCGCCCGATCTTCGACATGTTCGGGGTGGAGGACGAGATCGGCCGTGCGCTGGACAAGCAGGTGCCGCTGAAATCCGGTGGTTACCTGGTGATCGACCAGACCGAGGCGATGACCACCATCGACGTCAATACCGGTTCGTTCCTCGGCCAGCGCAACCTGGAAGAGACGGTGTTCCGCACCAACCTGGAAGCGGCACAGGCGGTGGCCCGCCAGCTGCGCCTGCGCAACCTGGGCGGCATCATCATCATCGACTTCATCGACATGGACGATGCCGAGCATCGCCGCCAGGTGCTGCGCACCCTGGAGAAGGCGCTGGCCCGCGACCATGCCAAGACCACGGTGTACGACTTCTCGCCGCTGGGGCTGGTGGAGATGACGCGCAAGCGCACGGTGGAAAGCCTGGAGCGCCAGCTGTCGGAAACGTGCCCGCAGTGCAGTGGCCGTGGCAGCATCAAGACCACCGAAACGGTGACCTACGAGATCTTCCGCGAGATCACCCGTGCCGTGCGCCAGTTCGATGCCGCACGCCTGCTGGTGATCGCCTCGACCAAGGTGGTCGCGCGCATCACCGACGAGGAATCCTCGGCGGTGGCCGAGCTGGAGGAATTCCTCGGCAAGAGCATCCGCTTCCAGGCGGACGAGCAGTACCTGCAGGAGCAATTCGATGTCGTTCTGCTCTGATCCTCGCCGGCCGCAGGCCGGCGGTGGCCGATGAGCGCGCCGCCGCGCCTGCGACTGCGAAGGATCCGCCGTCATTTCATTGCCGCCTGCGCGGTAGGCCTGGTCGGGCTGGCACTGCTGGTGGGTACCCTCAGCCAGCTGCTGCCGCTGGCCGAGCGTCACCCCGACAGGATTGCCGCCTGGCTGAGTGAGCGTGCCGGCCAGCCGGTGCATTTCGACCAGCTGCAGACGGCCTGGACCCGGCGTGGTCCGCTGCTGCAGCTGAAGGGCCTGCGCATCGGCGCCGGTCAGGGCCTGGCCATCGGCGAGGCCGAAGTGCTGGTGTCGATGTACAGCGGGATGCTGCCTGGTCGCTCGCTGACCGAGCTGCGCCTGCGTGGCCTGGCGCTGGACCTGCAGCAGGGCGAGGACGGCCGCTGGTCGGTGCGCGGCCTGCCACAGTCCAACACCGGCGGTGACCCGCTGGACGCGCTGCGCCGGCTGGGCGAGCTGCAGGTGATCGATGGCCGCCTGGGTGTGCATGCACCGGGACTGGGTATCGATACCACCCTGCCGCGTATCGATCTGCGCCTGCGCGTCAATGGCGATCGCCTGCGTGTGGGCGTGCGTGCCTGGGCGCAGACCGATGCCCTGCCGCTGACCGCAGTGCTGGACGTGGACCGCGCGCGCGGCAACGGGCAGGCCTGGCTGGGTGCCGATCCTGTTGATTTCCATGCCTGGTCGCCGTTGCTGGCAGCTGGTGGCGTGCGCCTGCGCGAAGGCAAGGGTGAGCTGAACCTGTGGCTGACCCTGCGCGACTTCGCGCCGGTGGCGCTGACCACCGATTCGGACCTGCGTGACGTGCGCGTCGACGGTGCACCGATGCCCGACGTGGCAACGCCGCAGTTGCAGCTGCAGCGCTTGCAGGCGCGCCTGCGCTGGCAGCGCCAGGCCGACGGTTGGGCGCTGCAGGTACCGCGCCTTCGTTTGAAGACCGAAGACGGCGAACAACAGCTCGATGGCCTGCAGTTGCAGGTTGGCAGGCAGCTGCGGGTGAGTTCCGGCGAAGTACAGGCCGGTACGGCGCTGCGTGCGCTGGCGCTGAGTGATCGCCTCGAGCCAGGCCTGCGCCATTGGTTGTTCCTGTCCAAACCGCAACTGGATGTGCGAGAGCTGCAACTGGCCGGCGAACGTGATGGCCCGTTGCGGGCACAGGGCGAGCTGCAGTCGCTGGGCTTTGCCAGCGTCGGCAATTCTCCGGGTCTGCGCGGCCTGGGGGGACATTTCGAGGGCGACGCCGATGGCTTCAGCCTGCAGCTGCAACCGCAACGGCAGCTGCAGTTCGATTGGCCCACCGGCTTTGGCGTGCGGCATGACCTGCACCTGGCGGGCCAGGTGGTGGGCTGGCGTGACGAGGCCGGTGGCTGGCGTATCGGCACTGCGGCGATGCGCGTGGAAGGCACCGACTACGCGGCCGACGTGCGCGGTGGTGTGTGGTTCCAGGGTGACGGCACGCGGCCCTGGCTGCAGTTGGCGGCCAAGCTGGACGATGTGCCGATGACGGCGGCCAAACGCTTCTGGATCCACTCCAAGATGAGCAAGGGCGCCACCGACTGGCTGGACATGGCGCTGGCCGGCGGCCAGGTGCGCAATGGCATCGGCCTGGTCAGCGGTGACCTGGACGACTGGCCGTTCGACAACAACGATGGCCGCTTCGAGGCCACCGGCCATATCACCAACGGCGACATCCGCTTCCAGCACGACTGGCCGCTGATGCGCCAGGTCGACGCCGATATCGCTTTCATCGGCCCCGGCTTCGACATGCATGGGCGCGGGGACCTGGCCGGTGTAGCAGTGCAGAGATTCGAGGCGGGCATCCAGGACTTCGGGCAGCAGCCGCTGTACGTGCGTGCCGATGCGCAGAGCGAGGCCGGCAGACTGCTGGCAATGCTGCGGCAGAGCCCATTGCACAAGGACTATGGCGACACCCTGGACAACCTCACGGCTGCGGGCCCGGCGCATGTGACCTTCGACCTGCTGCAGCCGCTGCACCACGATGAAGGCGGCGGTCACCTGCAGGGCACGGTCGACCTCAATGGTGTGAAGCTGGTGGACAAGCGCTTCCAGCTGGCCTTCGACAACATGCATGGGCAGGCGCGCTACAGCAATGGTGGCTTCGGTGCCGAGGAACTGGCGGTGCGCCACCTCGGTCAGGACGGCCGCTTGAGCCTGCGTGCCGGCGGCTACGTGCACGACAGCAGGCTGGCGTTCGAGTCGCAGCTGACGGCCAACCTCGACGCCGGTGTGCTGATTGACCGCGCCCCGGAAATGGCGTGGCTCAAGCCCTATATCGCGGGTAACTCGCCCTGGACCATCGCGGTCAACCTGCCCAAAGTCGCACCGGGAGCGCCCGCACCGCCCAGCGAACTGCGCCTGAGTTCGGATCTGGTAGGAACCCGCCTGGACTTGCCGGCACCGCTGGACAAGCCGGCCACCGAGCCGCTGGCGACCACGGTAGCCGCGCAGCTGCCGATGGGCGCTGGTCGCATCGATGTGGCCTTTGGCCAGCGCCTCGCCCTGGCCGCGCGCAGCCACAACAACCACACCGGTGTGCAGGTCACCCTGGGCAGCGACCATGCCGATCGCGAGCCGCCGCCCAGCGGACTGTCCGTCAATGGCCGCAGCCCGACTCTGGATGCGCTGGAGTGGATCAGTCTGGCCCGTGGTGGCAACGACGATGACGGCATGCCGCTGCGTGCAGTGGACGTGCAGGTCGGCAAGCTGATGCTGATCGGCGGCGTCTTCGAGCAGACCCGGTTGCAGCTGCAGCCGGGACCGCAGGCGCTGGACGTGCGCCTGGATGGACCTTCGCTGGCCGGTCGCCTGACCGTACCCAACGCCGAAGGAGGCACCATCAGCGGCCGACTCGACCGTGTGCACTGGCAGTCGCTGCCGCCGGCGCCGGGCGCGGCCGCGCCAGCCCGGGTGCAGGCCGGCGCCAACGACATGGACCCGGCCAAGCTGCCGCCGTTCGCGCTGGACATCGCCGACCTGAAGTTCGGCAAGGTGGTGCTGGGCCAGGCGGTGCTCCGTACGCGGCCGCTGGCCAATGGCCTGAACGTGGACGAGCTGCGCTTCCGTGCGCCCGACCAGGAAATCGACATCAGTGGTCGCTGGCTGGGCCGCACCGGTGGCGCCCGCACCGAGCTGACCGCACAGGTGCGCAGCGAGGACCTGGGCGGACTGATGCAGAACCTCGACTACGGCGGCCAGCTGCGTGGCGGTTCCGGCCAGGCGCAGCTGCAGGCCACGTGGAGCGGGGGGCCGTCGGACTTCCAGCTGGGCAACCTGCAGGGCCGCCTGGACCTGCATGCACGCAATGGCCAGCTGCTGGAGCTGGAGCCGGGCGCAGGCCGCGTGCTGGGCCTGCTCAGCGTGACCCAGCTGCCGCGGCGCCTGATGTTCGACTTCCGCGACTTCTTCTCCAAGGGCTTCGCGTTCAACCAGGTCGACGGCAGCGTGCAATTCGGGCAGGGCATGGCCCGCACCGACAAGGTACTGATCGAGGGCCCGGCAGCGAACATCACCATCCGCGGCCAGGCCGATCTGCGCAACCAGCGGTTCGACCAGACCATCGATGTCAACCCGCGCGCCGGCAACCTGCTGACGGTGGTCGGCGCGGTGGCCGGTGGCCCGGTGGGCGCGGCGCTCGGCGCGGCCACCAATGCGGTACTGTCCAAACCGCTCGGCGAGATCGGCGCCCGCACCTACAAGGTGACCGGCCCATGGAAGGAGCCGAAGGTGGAAGTGATCGAACGCAGCCGCGAAAAGACCCCGCCAGCGCCCGCGCCGCGCCCGGCCCCGGCCGTTCCGCCGCCCGTTACCGACCTGCCACGCTCACGCTGAGCGTGGACCTCTTCACGGGGCTTGCCTGAGCGCCCCAGCACCCCCAGATCGAGAACCATGACTGATATCGCCCTGACGCTTGCCCAAGATCGCCTGCTGCGCCCCGGCGGGCTGGATACCGACGGCCTGGAGCGCACCTTCGGCCAGCTGCTCGGCCCCGGTGTGGACTTCGGCGACCTCTATTTCCAGCACGCCCGCCGCGAGAGCTGGAGCGTGGAAGACGGCATCGTCAAGGACGGTGCCCATTCCATCGAGCAAGGCGTGGGCGTACGGGCGATGTCCGGCGAGAAGACCGGATTCGCCTACTCCGACGACATCCATGCCGACGCGCTGCTGGCCGCGGCGCAGTCGGCGCGTGCGATTTCGCGCGAGGGTGGCGCGCAGTCCGGGCGCTCGCTGCTGCGCGGCAATTCACGCGCGCTGTATCCGGCGCTGGATCCCATCGATGGCGTCGGCAACGAGGCAAAGGTCGAGGTGCTGAAGCGCCTGGACGGCTACCTGCGTGCCGCCGACCCGCGCGTGAAGCAGGTGATGGTGAGCCTGTCCGGCGGCGTGGACACGGTGCTCATCGCGCGCAGCGACGGCGTGCTGGGCGCTGACGTGCGCCCGCTGGTGCGCCTGAACGTGCAGGTGATCGTCGAACACAACGGCCGCCGCGAGTCCGGCTATGCCGGTGGCGGTGGCCGCTATGGCTACGGGGAACTGTTCGCTGATGGCCGCCCGGAAGCGTTTGCGCGCGAGGCCCTGCGCCAGGCGCTGGTGAACCTGGACGCCGTGCCGGCGCCGGCCGGCGTGATGCCGGTGGTACTGGGACCTGGCTGGCCCGGCGTGCTGCTGCATGAAGCGGTCGGCCACGGCCTGGAAGGCGACTTCAACCGCAAGGGCACCAGCGTGTACGCCGGCCGCATCGGCGAACGCGTGGCGGCACCGGGAGTGACCATCGTCGACGATGGAACCCTGGACGGGCGTCGCGGTTCGCTCAACATCGACGACGAAGGCCACCCGAGCCAGTGCACCACGCTGATCGAGGACGGCATCCTGGTCGGCTACATGCAGGACAGTCTCAATGCACGCCTGATGGGCATGGCACCGACCGGCAACGGGCGTCGCGAATCGTTCGCGCACCTGACCATGCCGCGCATGACCAATACCTACATGCGCGCCGGCCAGCACGACCCGCAGGAAATGATCCGCTCGGTGAAGAAGGGCCTGTATGCAGTGAACTTCGGCGGCGGCCAGGTCGACATCACCAGCGGCAAGTACGTGTTCTCGGCCACCGAGGCCTACCTGATCGAGGATGGCCGCATCACCGCGCCGGTGAAGGGCGCGACCCTGATCGGCAACGGTCCGGAAACCATGCAGAAGGTGCGCATGGTCGGCAACGACCTGGCCCTGGACGAGGGCGTGGGCATCTGTGGCAAGGACGGGCAGAGCGTGCCGGTGGGTGTCGGCCAGCCGTCGCTGTTGATCGAGGGCATCACCGTCGGCGGTACCCAGGCCTGAGCCGGGCGATGGCCAGCGCCACCGCCCGCTCCGGCGCGGACTCAGGCCTCGTCGGCCTCGTCGGCTTCGACGTGGCCAGCGTCTTCGGCGCTGGCCTTCAGGCCGAGCGCCGCCGGCAGCATCAGTGCGCGCAGCACCTGGTAGATCTCGCGATAGGCACGCGGCGGCTTGTTCTTCGCCTTCTCGGCCTGCGCATTGCGCACCAGCGTGCGCAGCTGCTGGCGGTCGGCCTGCGGGTAATCGTCCAGCAGGGCGGCCAGCGCCTTGTCACCTTCGGCCAGCAGGCGCTCGCGCCAGTCTTCCACGCGGTGCATCATCGCCACTTCGCGGCGGCCGGTTTCGCTGTTGGCATCCAGCGCATCGCGGATCGCATCCAGCGTGGCTTCTTCTTCGCGGCGCATGTGCTTGGCCAGGAACGCCAGCTGGCGCTTGTGGGCGATGTGCGCGGTGATGCGCTTGCACTCGGCGATGTGCGGCAGCAGGTCTTCCGGGATCGGCAGGCGCGCCAGCTGGGCCGGTGTCAGCGACACCAGTTTTTCGCCCAGGGCCAGGACGTCGAGCGCGTCGCGCCGGTTCTGGCTGCGGCTCTTGTCGTGGAATTCACCGGTTTCTTCGTCGCGTCCGCGCATCGTCCATACCTGATTTCAAAAAAAGTCGCCCGGCGTGATGCCGGGCCCAACCCGTACAGGATAAAGCATTGAACGTGATCGCCCCTGAAGCCGCTGTCGGCGACGACAGCCCGGCCCGGCTGGAACGGCTGGCCGACCTCTCCCAGCAGCTGCTCGACCGTGCCCGCGCGCTGGGCGCCAGCCAGGCCGAAGTCAGCTGCAGCGAAGACCGCGGGCTGGAGGTGAATGTCCGCCTCGGCGAGGTCGAAACCGTGCAGTCCACCCGCGACCGCGGCATCGCCGTCACTGTGTATTTCGGCCAACGCAAGGGCAGCGCAAGCACCGGCGACCTGAACGAGGCCAGCCTGGCGGCCACGGTCGAGCAGGCCTGCGCCATCGCCCGGCATACCGAAGATGACGCGGCCGCCGGCCTGGCCGAGGCGGCCCTGATGGCCACCCACTTCCCGGACCTGGACGGCTGGCACCCGTGGGCGCTGCAGGCCGACGAGGCGGTGGACCTGGCCTTGGCTTGCGAAGCCGCAGGCCGTGAGGCCGATGCGCAGATCCGCAATTCCGACGGCGCCTCGGTGTCGAGCATGCAGAGCCTGTCGGTCTATGCCAATTCGCATGGTTTCATCGGCCGTGAGCGCGGCACCCACCATTCGGTCGGTTGTGCGCTGATCGCCGGGCAGGGCGATGGCATGCAGCGTGACGGCTGGTACACCAGTGCGCTGGCTCGCGAGGACCTGGAGGACGTCGACCTGGTCGGACGTCGTGCCGCCGAGCGTACTGTCGCCCGCCTGCAGCCACGATCGCTGGCCACCGGCAGCATGCCGGTGCTGTTCGCCCCGGAAGTGGCGCGCAGCCTGGTCGGGCACCTGCTGTCGGCGGTGTCCGGCGGTGCTCTGTATCGCCAGGCCAGCTTCCTGCTGGACAGCGTTGGCCAGCGCCTGTTCCCGGAATGGATGCAGATCGAGGAGCTGCCGCACCTGAGTCGTGGCCTGCGCTCGGCCGCCTTCGATGGCGACGGCGTGGCCACGCGCGCCTCGGCTCTGGTCCGGGACGGCGTGCTGCAGCGCTATGTGCTGGGCAGCTACTCGGCACGCAAGCTGGGCCTGCAGACCACTGCCAATGCCGGTGGCGTGCACAACCTGCAGTTGGCCGCCAATGCAGGCCCGCTGCACGCCATCGCCCGGCAGATGGGCGATGGCCTGCTGGTGACCGAGCTGATGGGGCAGGGCGTGAACGGCGTGACCGGCGACTATTCGCGTGGCGCGGGTGGCTTCCGGGTCGAGAACGGCGAGATCCAGTACCCGGTGGACGGCATCACCATCGCCGGCAACCTGCGCGAGATGTTCAGCAGCATCGAGGCGGTCGGCAGCGACGTCGATCCCCGTTCGCACATCCGGACCGGTTCGATCCTGTTGGGGCGGATGACCATCGCAGGTAATGATTGATGCCGTCGATGGCGTAAGCTATGCCCGCCTGACGCAATCAGCTGGGTGCTGGTTGGTCAAGACCACCCAATGAAAAGGAGTTTTGTCGTGAGTGAATTCGATAACGTCCCGCCGCCGCCACCGGCCACCGCCGACGTTCCGGCCGACCAGCGCACCATGGCCCTGGCCGCGCACCTGCTGGGCATCTTCACCGGCTTCATCGGCGCGCTGATCATCTGGCTGATCAACAAGGACGATGCTGGCAAGGCCTTCGTGACCGACCAGGCCAAGGAAGCCCTGAACTTCCAGATCACCGTGACCATCGCCATGGTCATCAGCATGATCCTCACCATCGTGATCATCGGCGTGTTCCTGGCCCCGATCGTCGGCATCATCAGCCTGGTGTTCAGCATCATCGCTGCGGTCAAGGCCAACAACGGCGAAGCCTACCGCTACCCGTTCGCGCTGCGCCTGATCAAGTAAGATCGTCCGCACGCGGAACTGAAAACGCCCGGCACTGCCGGGCGTTTTCGTGTGCGGGGAATGCCGGGCCGCGTGCAGCGATCAGTGATCGCGTTCCACCGCCAGCGTCGCCAGCGCGCGCAGCGCGTCGGCTTCCTCGCCATACCCGGCCAGGATCGACTGCATGCGGGCTGCGAGCTCGTGCAGCTGGGCCTTTGCGCCGTCCATGCCAAGCAGGGCGGGGAAGGTGCTCTTGTCCTGCGCCTGGTCCTTGCCGGCAGTCTTGCCCAGCTGTTCGGAACTGGCTTCGACATCGAGGATGTCATCGCGGACCTGGAAGGCCAGGCCGAGTGCATCGGCGAAACTGTCGAGCTGGGCCAGCTGCGGTTCGTGGGCCTGGCCGCACAGCGCGCCCATGCGCACTGCCGCGCGGATCAGCGCGCCGGTCTTCAGCGCGTGCATGCGGGTCAGCGCCGCCAGCGTCTGCTGCTGGCCGGTGGCATCGATGTCCAGCGCCTGGCCGCCACACATGCCGGACGCGCCGGAGGCGTGGGCCAGGGTCTGCAGACAGGCGACGCGCAGGGTAGCCGGCAGCGGCGCATCGGCCAGCAGGCCGAAGGCGCGGGTCTGCAGGGCGTCGCCAGCAAGGATCGCGGTGGCTTCGTCGAAGGCGACGTGGGTGGTGGGCTTGCCGCGACGCAGGGCGTCGTCATCCATCGCCGGAAGGTCGTCATGCACCAGCGAATAGGCATGGATCAGCTCGACGGACATGGCCGCCGCATCCAGGCTTTCCGGCTGCGCACCGAACAGGTGACCACTGGCGTAGACCAGCAGGGGCCGCATGCGCTTGCCGCCACCAAGCACCGAATAGCGCATGGCCTGATGCAGGCGCTGCGGTGCCTCGGCAGGCGAGGGCAGGGCGGCATCGAGCTGGCTTTCGATACGGTCGCGCCAGCGCGCGAACAGAACCTCAGCCGTCATGGCTGGGCGGGTCGAAGGGCTCGGAGGCTTCCGGCTGCGCCGGATCACTGAGCAGGCGCACGCGCAGTTCGGCCTGCTCCAGCGCCTGCTGGCACTGGCGGTACAGGCCGACACCACGCTCGTAAGCACTGAGCGAAGCTTCCAGGCTCAGCTCGCCGGTTTCCATCTGCTCCACCAGCTGCTCCAGCGATTCGAGCGATTGCTCGAACTGGGCGACGGGGGAGGCGTTTTCGGGGGACTTCTTGGCCATGCGGCAAGTGTGGACGGGCCGCGCGCGGGGGTCAATTCACCAGCCGCCCGGGCGCCACTGCAACTGCGCGTCATGCGCCTGCAACCAGGCCTGCAGCGGTGCGGCGATGACCACGTCGGCGGCGGCCAGCAACTGCGGGCCATCAAAGATCAGCGGCAGCTGCGCGCGTCGCCAGGGGGCGAGGTGCTCGCGTTGCAGGCAGTCCTTCAGCGCGTGCGAATGCTGGCGACCCGGCAGCAGGATGCGCTCGCCGCCCACGCGTGCACGGACCTGCAGTGGCTGTTCGAAAGCGCCGGCGCCCAGCAGGCTCAGCTGGCCGCCGTCGGGCAATGGCAGCGGTGCACGGCCATCCCACACGGCCTGCCAGTCGAGGGGCAGCGAGGGCAACCGGGCCGGCAGCAGATAGGCGTGGTCGCGCCATTGCTGGATCACGTGCTGCTGCCAGCGCACACGCGCCTGGCGGTCGGTGTCGGCCGGCAATAGCTCCTCCAGCGCCTGCTGCAACACCGAGGTCGGCAACGGTGCCGCATCATGGCCCAGCACCCACGCGCGCAGCACGCGTGCTGCGCGGCGCGGCGACATCTGGCGCAGCAGTTCCAGTGACAGCACGCGCGGTGCCACTTCCAGATGCGCGATCAGCTCGGCGTCTTCCTCGTCCAGCAGTTCGCGGGTCTGCCGGCAATGCGTCGCGCTGCCCGCCAATGCTGCAGCCGCATGCGGCCAGCGCTGGCGCAGCAACGGCAACACCTGCAGGCGCAGGAAGTTGCGATCGGCGTGGTCTTCCGCGTTGCTGGGGTCTTCGATCCAGCGCAGCGCGTGCTGGCGCGCGTAGTCGAGCAGTGCACTGCGTGGTACCGCCAGCAGCGGGCGCCACAAGGGATGTTCGCCAAGGCGGCTGTGCGTGGACATCGCCGCCAAGCCATCGACGCCAGAAGCGCGCAGGGCGCGCAACAGGAAGGTCTCGGCCTGGTCGTCCTGGTGCTGCGCCAGTGCCAGCGTTTCGCCTTCGCGCAGCTCAGCCGCGAACGCGGCACGTCGTGCCTGTCGCGCGGCACCTTCGGTGCCCAGGCCTGTGCCGTTCTCGACCTGCACGCGGTGCACGGCCAGCTCAATGCCCCAGGCGTCGCATTGCTGCTGGCAGTGCAGCACCCAGTCATCCGCATCGGGCTGCAGGCCGTGATGCACGTGCACCGCGCGGAGGGCGGTGCCGGAAGTCTGCGCGCAGCGCCACAGCCAGTGCAGCAGCACGGTGGAGTCGACGCCACCGCTGTAGCCCACCAGCAGCGGCGCATCCAGCGGAACGAGGGCAGGGAAGGCAGTCACGGTGGCAAGTATAGGGTTGCTCGGCAGGGCTGCGCCCTGCACCCGCTACGATCCAGAGGAACAGCAACAGCAACAGCAGAAGCTGGTTTCCTGAGGGTAGGCGGGGTGGGTCCGGTTGCGGGAGACGCCGTAAACCCGTCCTTGGGGGCTTGGCCGCGGCATCCATGCCGCGGACACTCCCGCAACCGGACCAGATC
>NZ_JACIUW010000002.1:0-382611 GCF_014145825.1 Stenotrophomonas sp. I18B00994
TCGGGCGGATCAAGGGAGATTCCGGCGTGGGCGCCAAGCTACATGGCGATCGTCGAGATCCAGGCTCGTACGGCGGCCCACGCCGGCTCTCGACACCTACGCTGACAGATTTTCATCAGATAAGGCTCGGTCGCCGCATCCATGCGGCTCACGCCCCCGCAACCGGACCCACCCCGCCTTCGACAGATCTCCGCGATCTGCAGTAGATCCACGCCATGCGTGGATGAATCTCCATCGGAATCGAATATTTCGAATTGGAATCGAAATGCATCCACGCATGGCGTGGATCTACCGTGTCGACCAAGGTCGACAGGCACCAACAGCTGCCGGAATCTGTCAGAGGTGGGGCGGTGTCGGAGGGCGGGGTGTCAGCCGCATGGATGCGGCTGCCAAGCTTACAGGGACGTACTTGCAGCGCCCCCGCACTCCGACACCGCCCCGCCATCCTACGGAAAGCCCGCTGTTGCTGTTGCTGTTGCTGTTGCTGTTGAGGTTGCCGGCCAGCGGCCGGCACTACCACGGGTGCAGGGCGAAGCCCTGCCGACACCCCCTCAACGGCGGCGGCGCTTGCGGTCCACGTACAGGGTCTTGGCGATGCTCAGCACGATGCCGACCCCGATACCCACCACGCAGCCCAGCAGCAGGTTGTCGGCCCCCAGGCCCACGCCCACGCCGACCACGGTGGCGATCACCATTTCGGCAGTGTGGGAAATCGGTTCGGGTTTCGGGGCGGACATGCGGGCTCCAGCGTCAGATCGGTTCTTCGGGATGGGCCAGTGGCCCGGAAACGACGAAGCCGGGTTGCCCCGGCCTCGTCTGGTGTCACCTGCAGCGGGCCGTCAGTGCGATTCGGCCGGGCCTGCGATCGGCGGCAGCGGACGGGCGTCGCCGCCCTTGTCGTTGCCGCCATCCTTGTTCGACTTGCTCCAGCCCGCCGGCGGCGGCGGATCGCGGCCTTCCATGATCGCGTCGATCTGCGGCGCGTCGATGGTCTCGTACTGCAGCAGCAGCTGCGACATCGCGTGCAGCTTGTCGATGTTCTCGGTCAGCAGCTGGGTCGTGCGGGCGTAGGCCTTGTCGAGGATGTTGCGCACTTCCTCGTCGATCCGGCGCGCCGTGTCGTTGGACACGCTCTTGTGCTGGGTGACCGAACGGCCCAGGAACACCTCGTCGTCCTCTTCGCCATAGGCGATCGGGCCGAGCTGCTCGGACAGGCCCCACTTGGTGACCATGTTGCGGGCCATCTTGGTGGCACGCTCGATGTCGTTGGAGGCGCCGGTGGTGACCTTGTCCTCGCCGAAGATCAGCTCTTCAGCGACGCGGCCGCCGTACAGCGAGCACAGCTGCGACTGGATCGCCACGCGGTTCATCGAGTACTTGTCGCCTTCCGGCAGGTACATGGTCACACCCAGCGCGCGGCCGCGCGGAATGATGGTGACCTTGTAGACCGGGTCGTGCTCGGGCACCAGGCGGCCGACGATGGCGTGGCCGGCCTCGTGGTACGCGGTCAGGGTCTTCTCGTCCTCGCTCATGGCCATCGAGCGGCGCTCGGCACCCATCAGGATCTTGTCGCGTGCACGGTCGAAGTGGTCCATGCGGACTTCCTTCTCGTTGCCGCGCGCGGCGAACAGGGCCGCCTCGTTGCAGAGGTTGGCCAGGTCCGCACCGGAGAAGCCCGGGGTACCACGCGCGATCACCATCGGCTCGACGTCGTCAGCCAGCGGCAGCTTGCGCATGTGGACCTTGAGGATGTGCTCGCGGCCCTTCACGTCCGGCAGGCCGACCACGACCTGGCGGTCGAAACGGCCCGGGCGCAGCAGCGCCGGGTCCAGCACGTCCGGACGGTTGGTCGCGGCGATCACGATCACGCCTTCGCCACCCTCGAAACCGTCCATCTCGACCAGCAGCTGGTTCAGGGTCTGCTCGCGCTCGTCGTGACCGCCGCCCAGGCCGGCGCCACGGTGGCGGCCGACGGCGTCGATTTCGTCGATGAAGATGATGCACGGCGCGTGCTTCTTGGCCTGCTCGAACATGTCACGCACGCGGCTGGCGCCGACGCCGACGAACATTTCCACGAAGTCCGAACCGGAGATCGAGAAGAACGGCACCTTGGCTTCGCCGGCGATGGCCTTGGCCAGAAGCGTCTTGCCGGTACCCGGCGGGCCCACCATCAGCACGCCGCGCGGAATCTTGCCGCCCAGCTTGGTGAACTTGGACGGGTCGCGCAGGAAGTCGACCAGTTCGCCCACTTCTTCCTTGGCCTCGTCGCAGCCGGCGACGTCGGCGAAGGTGACCTTGATCTGGTCTTCGCCCTGCAGCTTGGCGCGCGACTTGCCGAAGGACATCGCGCCCTTGGCACCGCCGCCACCGCCCTGCATCTGGCGCATGATGAACAACCAGAAGCCGATGATCAGGATGACCGGCAGGAAATTCATCAGGATCGCGCCGAGGGAAATGCCGCTGGACGGCTCCTCCTGCACGATCTCCACGTTCTTGGTACGCAGCACGTTGATCAGGTCACGATCGAACGGCGCGGTGATGGTGGACGACTGCCCACCGCGGGTGGTGTAGGTCAGCTGGCTGGTGCCGCCACGCATGTCGCCGCCAAAGGCGACCTTCTGCACGTTGCCGCTGTCCACCTGGTCCAGGAACTGCGAGTAGGACGCGCCCTGCGCGCCGGCCCCGGAGGACTTCGGCGAGAAGCTCTGGAAGACCACCATCAGCACGACGGCGACGACCACCCATAGCAGGAGGTTCTTGGTCAAGTCGTTCATCCTCATTGGCTCCGGTGTTCCTCTCAGTGCTGGCGTTGCGTTGGGGTCGAACTTGCGTACGTTGCGAGCTTACTTCATGTGGGCGCGTTTTCCCTGACCCAAGGCATACACCTCGGGAGAGCGCTTGCGCGACGCTTCCGGCTTGCGGATGGAGACCTTGTCGTACCGGCGGCGCATGTCGCGCACGTAGTCGTCAAAGCCCTCACCCTGGAACAGCTTGATCAGGAACGCCCCACCGGTCTTCAGGTGGTTGTCGGCAAAATCCAGGGCCAGCTCCGCCAGGTGCATCATCCGCGGCTGGTCGACCGCGCCTACACCACTCTTATTGGGGGCCATGTCCGACAGCACAAGGTCTACCGGCTGATCCCCGAGCATGGCTTCAAACTGCGATAGGACGGCTTCTTCCCTGAAGTCACCATGAAGGAACTCCACGCCGGCCAGCGGCGGCATGTCCAGGATGTCCAGCGCCAGCACGCGACCGGTGTCGCCGATCTGTCTCCGCACCTGCTGAGACCAGCCGCCCGGGGCGGCACCGAGGTCGACCACCACCATGTGCGGCTTCAGCAACCGGTCACGTTCCAGCAGCTCTTCGAGCTTGTAGGCGGCGCGCGAGCGCATGCCTTCGGCCTGGGCCTTCTTCACGAAGGGGTCGGAGAAGTGTTCCTTGAGCCAGCGCTGGCTGCTTTTGCTGCGGGTAGCCATTGAAAATAGGGGCTGATGGGGTCCTCATGATACCCTGATCGCCCCATTCAACCGTGTTTTCCTGCATGTCCATCGCCCTGACCGCCTCCCAGACCCGTTTCCTGCGCGGCCAAGCCCACGACCTGAAGGCCCTGCTGCAGACCGGCGGCAAGGGTGTGACCCCGGCCTTCATCGCTGAGCTGAACGAAGTGCTGGAGCGCCACGAGCTGGTCAAGGTGAAGGTCGCTGCTGAAGACCGCGACGCCCGTGACGTGATGATCGGCGAGATCGTCGAAGCCACCGAAAGCGCGCTGGTGCAGCGCATCGGCCACGTCGCCGTGCTGTACCGCCCGAGCAAGGAACAGCGCCAGATCGTGCTGCCGCGCGGCTGATCGCCCTACTGCCATGCAGCTGAACCACGAACCGCCGGATTACGCCTATAGCCTCCGTGCCGCCGATGGCCGCTCGGCCAAGGTGAATGACCAGGCACTGGGCAGCAGTTTCTTCCTGACCCCGGACCAGCTGGTCACGCAATGGCCGGTGGTGAGCGCCACTGCGCTGCAGCTGGCTGACCTGGAGCCGATCCTGGCGCTGAACCCTGCGCTGATCGTGCTCGGCACAGGTGACCGTCAGGTGTTCCCGCCGGCGGTGGTGATGGCCGCCTGCCTGTCACGCGGCATCGGCCTGGAAGTGATGAACAATCCAGCCGCCGCGCGCACCTTCAACATCCTGGCCGGCGAAGGCCGCAAGGTCGCCGCCGCCTTCATTCTGGAAGGCTGAGGTCGAATCGCCGGGTGGCTCCCGGCTAGCTGCCCGAAGGTGTGCAGCGGAATGCCGAGAACGCCTTGAGCCGGCCAATCAGGTTGCCGCCCTGCCCCCAGCGGATATCCATGACCTTCCAGTCCCGGTCCTGCCGCTGCAGCAGGACCCGGTCGGTCCAGCGATAGTCGCCCACGGCCATGTCGACATGGATCCAGGTGGCGTCACCGCTCGATCCGGGCATTCCCACGGATATCGTTTCCGGTCGATCCGGCGCCAGCAGATACGGGCTCTGGTCCAGCATGTGCGGCTTTTCATCAGGCGCCGCCAGTGCGGTGCAGGCCTGTTCATATGCACGCTGCCCAGCGATGGCTGAGCGGAGGGCCTCACCCAGCAGCGGGGAAATGGCCGTTTCGTTCGACGTCGGTGCCTGGATGGCGTCGTAGAGGCGGGTGACCACGTCACGTGGATCGCTGCTGGCGGCGGCCGCCAATGGCGCGACGATGAGCAGCACGAAAAGGGCTGTTGGGCGAGACATGCGGCACCGGATTGGGGGGCCGTTGAAGCATGCCGCTTCCCTGGCTCGCCGGGAAGCTTGAGATGCGCCACTCATGGTCGCAAATGGCCACCCACGGCGGCCAGCGTACAGCGAGTCGAGCATGGCTCGACGCTACAGGTCGGGAACGCCGAGCATTGCCCGGCGCCACCCGACCCCACGACCTCAACGCGCCGGCAGGTATTGCTGCGGGTCCACCGGCTTGCCGTTGTAGCGGGTGAGCTGACGGCGTTTGCGGCCCATGGGCCGCGCCGTTGGCGAACGCCCGGCGCGCTGCGCCGGGCCGGGGATCCGCCCAGATGGCGAATCGACGATCAGCGTGCCGGGAGGTACTGCTGCGGGTCCACCGGCTTACCGTTGTAACGGATCTCGAAGTGGACCATGTCGCGGTTCGCACCGGTGCGGCCCATCTCGGCGATCTGCTCACCGGCCTTCACGCTCTGCCCTTCATTCACCAGGCGCTTGCGGTTGTGGCCATAGGCCGACAGCCACTGGTCGCTGTGCTTGATGATGATCAGCTCGCCGTAGCCAACCAGGCCGGCGCCGGAGTACACCACCACACCGTTGGCGGTGGCCTTGACCGGCTGGCCGCTGGTACCGGCGATGTCCACGCCCTGCTTGGTCGCGTCACCGGCCACGTAGCGGCCGACGATCGCGCCATCGGCCGGCCAGCGCCAGGCGATGTTGCTCTTCACCGGACCCACCGGCGCCGGGGCCGGGGCCGATGTGGTGCTGCCGCCGCTGCTGCCACCCGAGCGCGGCGGGGTGACCACCGTGGTCGGCGCGCGGCCGCCGCTGGCACCGGCCGGATACAGTCGGATCACCTGCCCCGGATGGATGGTCGAGGGGTTGTCCAGGCTGTTCCAGGCAATCAGGTCGGCCGGGGTGATGTCATGGATGCGGGCCAGCGCATAGATGGTATCGCCCTTGCGCACCACCACGGTCTGCCCGGGCTTGGGCACCGAGGTCTTCGGCGTGGTCACACCGCCACCGGTGCTGCCACCACCAGGACGAACCACGGTTGCGGTGCCGCAGGCGGCCAGGGTGGAAACCAGCAACGCCAGCGCGCCGATGCGCACTCCCTTGCTCAGACGATCAGGATTCATGCGAACTTCGACCTCCATACAAGCCAGGCGATCAGCACCACCACCAACGCGGTGGCGATCCAGCCCAGCGGTTCAATCCAGCGACGCAGTGCCGCTTCAGCACGCGCACCACCGATACGGATGACCGCGGCCAGCACGAACACGCGCTTGCCGCGACCGATCAGCATGCTCAACAGGTACTGCGGCATCGGCACGCCGACGATACCCGATGCCCACGTGAAGACCTTCATCGGGATGGGCATGAAGCCGCCCAGCACCAGGAAGGTGAACACCGCCCACGGCGACTCGGCCATCTTGGCCTGCACGGTGGTGATGCCCTGCTCGATGGCCGGCAGCATGCCCAGTGATTCGAACAACGGCTTGATCGCTTCGAAGGCGTAATGACCCAATGCATAGCCAATCAGCGCGCCGACCATCGAGCCGGCCAGACTGAGGGTGGCGAACCACCAGCCGCGTTTCGGCTGGGCCACGCACATCGGCGCCAGCATCACTTCCGGCATCACCGGAAAGATGATCGCCTCGAAGAAGCTCAACACCGTCAGGTAGGTCGGCGCGCGTTCGTGCGCCGCCCACTTCATCGCCCGCTCGTACAGCGGCCCGAAAATCTTCATGCAACCCTGCTCCGTGGATTAGTCGAGCATGCCGGACAGCAGCGGCACGAAGGTGACCGGCGCAAGCACGCGTTGTTCGATGCTGCCGTCAGCCCTGCGGTCCAGCTGCACCAGCGACTGCCCACCCGGCCCGCCGACCGGCGCCACCAGGCGGCCGCCCTCGGCCAGCTGCCCGACCAGTTCATCGACCAGTGCAGGCGCCGCGGCGGTGACGACGATGGCATCGAACGGGCCGTGCTCGGCCCAGCCCGCGCGGCCATCATCATGCTTGGTGCGGATATTCATGCCCAGCGCACGGAAGCGCTTGCGCGCCTGTCGCAGCAGGTCGCCGATGCGTTCGACGGTGTAGATCTCCAGGCCCAGCGCGCCGAGCACGGCGGCCTGGTAGCCGGAGCCGGTACCGACTTCCAGCACTTTCTTCGGCGAGACCTGCAGCACGGCTTCGGTCATGCGCGCCACCACCCACGGCTGCGAGATGGTCTGGCCGTGGCCGATTGGCAGGGCGGTGTCTTCGTAGGCGCGTGACGCAAGCGCTTCGTCGATGAACAGATGACGTGGCACCACCCGGATCGCATTCAAGGTCGACTCGTCGACGATGCCAGCCTCGCGCAGGCGATCGACCAGGCGGTCGCGCACACGCTGCGAGGTCATGCCGATGCCGACGGCTTCCGGTTGCAGGCGCAGGCGTGGACTCATGCCGGCTGGTCCAGCGCGGCGCTGAGGCCGCCGACCCAGCTGGCCACTTTCTCCAGTGCCTGGTAGCGGGTCAGGTCGACCTGGATCGGGGTGATCGAGATATGCCCGGTGCGCACCGCGTGGAAGTCGGTGCCGGGGCCGGAGTCCTGCTCACGACCGGCCGGGCCGATCCAGTACACCTCGTTGCCGCGTGGGTCCTTCTGCGCGATGCAGCCTTCTGCACGATGGCGGTTGCCCAGGCGGGTGACCTCGAAGCCCTTGACCTCGTTCCACGGCAGGTCCGGCACGTTGACGTTGAGGATGGTGTCAGCCGGCAACGGATCGGCCTTGAGCCGGGCGACGATCTCCACCGCAGCGCGCGCGGCGGTCTCGAAGTGTTTCGGATCGTGGTTGCGGGTAACCAGCGAGACCGCCACCGCCGGCAGGCCGAGGAAGCGACCTTCCATCGCCGCCGAGACGGTGCCGGAATAGATCACGTCATCGCCGAGATTGGCGGCGTTGTTGATGCCGGACACGACAATGTCGGGTTCGAACTCGAGCAGCCCGGTCAGCGCCAGGTGCACGCAGTCGGTCGGGGTACCGGCCACCGAGACGGTGTAATGGTCGATGCGCTTGAGGCGGATCGGCAGGTCCAGGGTCAGCGAATTGCTGGCGCCGGAGCGATCGCGGTCGGGCGCGACCACCGTGACTTCGTGACCGGCCTCACGCAGCACCGAAGCAAGCATCCGGATGCCTGCGGCGTCGACGCCATCGTCGTTACTGACCAGGATTCGCATCTTCGATTTAACCGCTTGATTTTCCAAGAATTCGATTCCATCACCGTGCAGTGTGGGCGGGACCGTCGTACTCCCCTGCGGAAGCCGTCGACCCTGCAAGGGCATCGTCTATTGTGCCGCATGCGAGCCGCCGGTCCTACCCTGCCGGCGGTCACGGCCGACATCGAACCGTCATAGGCAGACCTGCGCCAGCGGTTTACCCTGTGCGCATGTCGCACCCTAAAGACGAAGATCCGGCCGCGTTGTTCCGCGCGGCCATCGGCGAAGTGACGCCGCTGCGCAAGGATGCCGAGCCGGCACCGGCTGCGCCCCGGCCGAAGCCGCGCGCGCGCATGGCCGAACGTGACGAGGCCGAAGCCGCCGGCGAGTTCGCCCGGCTGCTGCGCGACAGCACGCCACTGGAAGCCGGCGACGTGGCCAGCTATCGCCGCGACAACCTGCCACCTCGCCTGTTCCAGCGCCTCAAGCGTGGCCAGTATTCGGTGCAGGACGAACTGGACCTGCATGGCGCCACCGCCGCGCAGGCCGAGACGCTGCTGCGCCAGTTCCTGCTGGAAGCGCATGCACACGAGTATGGCTGCGTGCGCATCATCCACGGCAAGGGATTGCAGTCCGACGGCGGTGCACCGGTACTGAAGAACCTGGTCGACCGCCTGCTGCGGCTGCGCAACGACGTACTGGCATTCCATTCGGCGCCGACCGGGCAAGGCGGCACCGGCGCGGTGCTGGTGCTGCTGGCGCGGCGCTGAAAAAAGGGGACGCCATGAGTCCAGGTAGAGTCGACTGTCAGTCGACTGCTCTTCCAGCGGCAAGCGAATACCCCGCGCTGCGCGCGCAAGTCGACTGACAGTCGACTCTACCGCGCGCCCTGCTCAGGCCTGCGAGGCGTCTTCGACCGGGCCGAGCTCGTGCAGCACGGCGGTGGCGTAGCAGCCCGGCGGCAGCGCGAACGATAGCTCCAGCACGTCATCGCCCAGCCACTGGTGCTGCAACAACGCGGGGCGCAGGCGCAGCGCGCGGCGCTCCTGCTTCAGGCGCGCGTCTTCCAGGCCGGCCCGCAGTGCCTTCGATTCCTCGTCGTCGAGCGCGGCCAGCTCCAGCTCGCGTGCCGCTTCGGTGCTGCGCAGCTCGCCTTCGCCCCACAGCGGTGCGCTGGGATGGATGTCGAACCGCGCGAGGCGCTCGGCCAGCACGTCGGTGTACGGCTCCGGGCCGAACACGCTGCGGCTGCCGTCCAGCATCCACACCTCGCCGTCCAGTGGCTGATCCCAGTTGCCCTGCTCCACGCGCGCAGCCAGCACGCGGTTGAACAGCGCCGATCGGGCGGCAGACAGCAGCAGTGAACGCTGGTCCTTGCGCATGCGGCGGCCACCGAACATCGCCAGTGCCGCCGGCACGTTGCCGCCGTCGCGGCCAAAGCGCTGCTCGCCAAACCAGTTCGGCAGGCCGCGCCCGGCAATCTGCTGCAGGCGTTCGCTGATCGCTGCGGCATCGCCCTGCACCTCGCGCAGGACCAGCTTGAAGCGGTTGCCGGCCAGTGCGCCACGCTGCAGCTTGCGGTTGTGCCAGGTCGCTTCGAGCACTTCGATCTCGTCACTGGCCAGCTCGGCCAAGTCCGGCGCAATGCGCTTGGGCAGGTGCACGCTGAAACGCTGGGTGGTGACCGCGTGGCGGTCTTTCATGCCGGCGTAACTCACCGCCATTTCCGGCAGGCCCGCCCACTTGGCCAGCACCTTGGCCACATGCACGGTGTTGGCACCGCGCTTTCGGATGTGCAGCAACAGGTGCTCGCCTTCGCCGGTGGCCTCGAAGGCCGGCAGCTCGTCAACCTGGAAATCGTCTGGCGTGGTGCGGATGCGCGCCGTCAACAACGGCGCACCAAATGCCAACGGCAGCGGAATCATGCCGCCACCAGCAACACGACCGCCTGTGCGGCAATGCCTTCACCACGGCCGGTGAAGCCCAGCTTTTCCGAGGTGGTGGCCTTGACGCTGACCGCATCCAGCGGCAACTGCAGCAGGCCGCCGATGCGCTCACGCATCGCCAGCGCATGCGGGCCAACCTTCGGCCGCTCGCAGATCACGGTGATGTCGGTGTTGCCGACGCGCCAGCCGCGCTCGCGCAGCAGGCTGTCGCAATGACGCACGAAGTCGCTGCTGTCGGCGCCCTTCCAGCGGTCGTCACTGGGTGGGAAATGCTGGCCGATGTCGCCCAGCGCAAGCGCACCGAGCATCGCATCGCACAAGGCGTGCAGGATCACGTCGCCATCGCTGTGCGCAAGCACGCCACAGCTGTGTGGAACGTTCACGCCGCCAAGCATGATGTGATCGCCTTCGCCGAAGGCATGGACGTCGTAGCCCTGGCCGATGCGGACGGGCGGGAACGGTGCGGTGCTCATGGATGCAACCCTTGCAGCAGGGCCACGCGGGCGGTCAGCCGGCGCGGCGGGAAAGTACGAATTCGAACCGGTCCAGATCGGCCGGGGTGGTGACCTTGAAGTTGTCCTCGCTGCCTTCCACCAGCAGCGGGCGCTGGCCCTGGCGCTCCATGGCCATCGCCTCGTCGGTGACTTCAACACCGGCGGCAGCGGCGTCGGACAGCGCGCGGCTGAGCTGATGGCGGCGGAACAGCTGCGGGGTCAGTGCACGCCAGAGGCGCTCACGCGGCTCGGTGCCATCGATGCCACCGTCGTCGCCTGCACGCTTGAGCGTGTCACGTACCGGTGCGGCCAGGATCGCCCCCACCGGGTCGGTACGACCGACTTCAAGCAGGCGGCCGAGATCGGCCGGCGACAGGTTCGGCCGCGCGGCATCGTGGACCAGTACGAACTCATCAGCGCGCACCGTCTCCGGCAGCGCCTGCAGGCCAGCCAGCACCGAAGCGGCACGGGTCGCGCCACCGATGCAGGTCAGCACCGGCTTGCCCGCCCACTCGTTCCAGCCGGGCCAGTCGGCGTCGTCCTGGCCGATCACCACCATCGCCCCGGCCACGGCCGGGTGCGCCAGCAGGGCGTCCAGGGTATGGGCAAGCAGGATCTGTCCCCCTGCCTGCAGGTATTGCTTGGGCAACGGCGCGCCGAAGCGGGTGCCACGGCCCGCAGCCGGAACCACGACCCAGATGGCCGCACTCATGGCACGTCCGCCGGGTGGTCGCCAACCTGCGCACTGACACCTGCCGCAGGCTGCGCCGGGTGGACCGGCGCATCCTCGACCACACGATAGAACTTCTCGCCGGGCTTGATCATGCCCAGCTCGCTGCGTGCGCGCTCCTCGATGGCGGACTGGCCTTCCTTGAGGTCCTTCACTTCGGCAGCAAGCGCGTCGTTGCGCTGCTGCAGACCCTCATTGTCCCGCTCCTGGTTGGCGACCTGGGCTTCGAGCATCATCACTTCGCCCGAATTGCCCGGACCGAACCAGAAGCGGTACTGCAGCCAGCCCAGCAGCAGGGCCAGCACCAGCAGCATCCAGCGCCAGTCGCGCATCGGCTCAGCGCTTCAGCGAAACGAACGCGTCACGACCGGCGTAACGCGCGCCGGCGCCGAGGGCTTCCTCGATGCGCAGCAGCTGGTTGTACTTGGCCACGCGATCGCTGCGGCACAGCGAACCGGTCTTGATCTGGGTGGCGGTGGTGGCCACTGCGATGTCGGCGATGGTGGTGTCTTCGGTTTCGCCCGAACGGTGCGAGACCACCGCGGCATAACCGGCGCGGTCGGCCATGGCGATCGCTTCCAGGGTTTCGCTCAGGGTGCCGATCTGGTTGACCTTGATCAGGATCGCGTTGGCGGTGCCCGAGTCGATGCCTTCCTGGAAGATCTTCGGGTTGGTCACGAACAGGTCGTCACCGACCAGCTGCACCTTCTTGCCGATGCGGTCGGTCAGCAGCTTCCAGCCGGCCCAGTCGTTCTCGGCCAGGCCGTCTTCGATCGTGATGATCGGGTACTGCGCGGCCCAGTCGGCGAGGAAGTCGACGAACTGCTCGGAGGTCAGGCGCTTGTTCTCGCCCACCAGGTTGTACTTGCCGTTCTCGAAGAACTCGCTGGAGGCGACGTCCAGGCCCAGCAGCACGTCTTCACCGGCGGTGTAGCCGGCCTTGCCGATCGCTTCAAGGATGGTGTCCAGCGCTTCGACGTTGCTGCGGAAGTCCGGCGCGAAGCCGCCTTCGTCGCCGACCGCCGTGCTCAGGCCGTGGCCCTTCAGCACCGACTTCAGCGAATGGAAGATTTCGGTACCGGCACGCAGCGCTTCGGAGAACGAGGTGAAGCCGACCGGCAGCACCATGAATTCCTGGAAGTCGACGTTGTTGTCGGCGTGCGCGCCGCCGTTGATGATGTTCATCATCGGCACCGGCAGCGACGGGGTCACGCCGGTCCTGGCGGCCAGGTACTGCCACAGCGCCTGCTTGTTCGATGCGGCGGCGGCGTGCGCAGCGGCCATCGAAACACCCAGCAGCGCGTTGGCACCCAGGCGGCCCTTGTTCTCGGTGCCGTCAAGGTCGATCAGGCGACGGTCGAGGCCGGCCTGGTCGGTGGCCTCAAAGCCCTTCAGCGCGGCGGCAATCGTGGTGTTGACGTTGTCGACGGCCTTGCGCACGCCCTTGCCCAGGTAACGGGTCTTGTCGCCGTCACGCAGCTCGACCGCTTCCTTGGTGCCGGTCGAGGCGCCGGAGGGAACCGCGGCACGACCGAACGAACCGTCCTCCAGGATGACTTCGGCTTCCAGCGTGGGGTTGCCACGACTGTCGAGGATTTCACGGGCGTGGATGCTGCGGATCGTGCTCATGGTCGGACCGGTTACCTGTCTGGAGAGGGGGCGACAAAACGAATGCCGCGTGATTATCCCCGGCTGCCCGCCACTTGCCAAATGGCGTGGGCGGCTTCAGCCCCAGCTGGACCCGATCACGATCAGGACCATCGACACCAGCATCACCAGCAATGCACCAGCAAGCGCCGCCAGGATGGGGCCACGCCGCCGTCGCCAGGCCAGCACCATCGCCACCGGGCTGCCCAGGAAGGACAGCACCATCGTGACCAGTGCGCCCAGCAACCACCACTGCGTGGCCTGCACGCCGTTGTTCCCGTCCCCCGGCGGCCGGAAACCGGCGGTGAAGGCCAGTACGCCCACCACCAGGGCGATCCAGGTCAACACGGACAGCCCCAGGGCGATCAGGCCCCAGGGCCAGCCTCGCGCCGATGTGGTCGTATTCATCAAAGTGCTCCGTAGAACAGGGCGCCGAGCCACAGCGAGAGCAGGATGATCGCCAGGCCGGCGGCCACCTTGCCGCGATTCAGCCTCCAGGCCTGCACAGCAGCAGCGACGCATGCCACTGCACCGAGCAGCTCTGCCACCAGCAGCGCAATGAAGTACGCCCGCAGATCGAGTGCGCTGCTGCCATCACCCGGCGGCCGCACGGACGCGGCACCGATCAGCACCAGCCCGAACATGCCTACAGTGAACAGCACGGCCAGGCCCAGTGCAATCAGGCCCCATGGCCACTGTTTCCAGTGCCGGCGGCGGCGCTGGGTTTCCAGCGCCAGCCACGGGTCACGACTCACGCGAAGCGCGAGAAGCCGTGCTTCTTGGTCACTGCGTCGAGTTCCATCAAGGTCTCAAGCAGTGCTTCCATCTGGTCCAGCGGCCACGCATTGGGGCCATCGGACAGCGCCTTGGACGGATCCGGATGGGTCTCGGCGAACAGGCCGGAGATGCCCACCGCCACGGCGGCACGCGCCAGCACCGGCACGTGCTCGCGCTGGCCACCGGAACTGGTGCCCTGCCCGCCCGGCAGCTGCACCGAATGGGTGGCGTCGAACACCACCGGGCAACCGGTGTCGCGCATCACCGCCAGCGAGCGCATGTCGCTGACCAGGTTGTTGTAGCCGAAGCTGGCACCACGTTCGCAGACCATGATCTGCTCGTTGCCGGTGGCCTTGGCCTTCTCCACGACCGGCTTCATGTCCCACGGCGCCAGGAACTGGCCCTTCTTGATGTTGACCGGCTTGCCGGCCGAGCACACCTTGCGGATGAAGTCGGTCTGGCGGACCAGGAACGCCGGGGTCTGCAGCACGTCCACCACCGAGGCCACTTCGTCCATCGGGGTGTATTCGTGGACGTCGGTAAGCACCGGCACGCCGATCTGCTTCCTGACCTCGGCCAGGACCTTCAGGCCCTCTTCCATGCCCGGGCCACGGAACGCGGTGCCCGAAGTACGGTTGGCCTTGTCGAAGCTGGACTTGAAGATGAAGTTGACGCCGAGCTTGTCGGTGACTTCCTTCAACTTGCCGGCGGTATCGAGCTGCAGCTGCATCGACTCGATCACGCAGGGGCCGGCGATCAGGAACAGGGGCTGGTCCAGCCCGACCTCGAATCCACACAGTTTCATGGCGTTTCCTTGTTGTCCGCAGCACCGGCCGGGCCGGTGCGCTGGGGGTTGAAGCATGCAGGATGGGGGCCGAAGCCCCCATTCACAAGTCAGGCGCGCGCTTCGGAAAGCAGCTTGCCGCCGGCCTTGCGCTCGCGTGCGGCGCGGATGAAACCGATGAACAGCGGATGGCCGTCACGCGGCGTGGACAGGAATTCCGGGTGCGCCTGGCAGGCCAGGAACCACGGGTGCGCGTCGCGCGGCAGTTCGACCACTTCCACCAGGGTGTCGTCCATCGACTTGCCGGCGATCACCAGGCCGGCATCTTCCAGCTGGGTGCGGTAACGGTTGTTGAACTCGTAACGGTGGCGGTGACGCTCGGCGACGACGTCCTTGCCATACAGCTCGCGGGCCAGCGTGCCCGGCTTCAGGCGCTGTTCCTGCAGGCCCAGGCGCATGGTGCCGCCGAGGTCGCTCTTGTCGTCGCGCTTTTCCACGTCACCGGTCGCGGTGCGCCATTCGGTGATCAGGCCGATCACCGGGTTCGGCGACTGGCGGTCGTTCTCGGTGCTGTTGGCACCTTCCAGGCCGACCACGTTGCGCGCGTAGTCGACCACGGCCGCCTGCATGCCGTAGCAGATGCCGAAGTACGGCACCTGCTGCTCGCGGGCGAACTTCGAGGTCAGCACCTTGCCTTCGAAACCACGGTCACCGAAACCACCCGGCACCAGGATGCCGTCGACATCGGCCAGTGCGGCCATGTCGGTGCCTTCCAGGTCCTGTGCTTCCAGCCACTTCAGGTTGACCTTGGTGCGCTGGCGCAGGCCACCGTGCTTGAGGGCTTCGCCGACCGACTTGTAGGCATCCTGGTGATCGACGTACTTGCCAACCACGGCGATGGTCACTTCGTCCAGCGGATGCAGGGTCGCGTCGACCGCGTCTTCCCACATCGACAGGTCGACCGGGCCGGCCTTGTCGGCCAGCTTCAGCTGGTTGACCACGATCTCGTCCAGGCCCTGCGCGTGCAGGCCCGACGGAATGCGGTACAGCACGTCCACGTCCGGCACGCTGATCACCGCGCGCTCGGAGACGTTGGTGAACTGGGCGATCTTGCGGCGCTCCGAATCCGGCACCGCCTGCTCGGAGCGGCACAGCAGCACGTCCGGCTGGATGCCGATCGAGCGCAGCTCCTTCACCGAATGCTGGGTCGGCTTGGTCTTCAGCTCGCCGGCGGCGCCGATGTACGGCACCAGGGTAAGGTGCATGAACAGTGCCTTCTCCGGGCCACGCTCGGTGCGCACCTGGCGGATCGCTTCCAGGAACGGCAGCGACTCGATGTCGCCGACAGTACCGCCGATCTCGACCAGCGCCACGTCGTAGCCTTCGGTGGCTTCATCGATGCAGCGGCGGATCTCGTCGGTGATGTGCGGGATGACCTGCACGGTCGCGCCCAGATAGTCGCCACGGCGCTCCTTGCGGATCACGTTCTCGTAGATGCGGCCGGTGGTGACCGAGTTCTTGCGGCTCAGGCGGGTGCGCACGAAGCGCTCGTAGTGGCCCAGGTCGAGGTCGGTCTCGGCGCCGTCGTCGGTGACGTAGACCTCACCGTGCTGGAACGGGCTCATGGTGCCCGGGTCGACGTTGATGTACGGGTCGAGCTTCATCATCGTGACCTTCAGGCCACGGGCTTCGAGAATGGCGGCCAGTGACGCAGCGGCAATGCCTTTGCCGAGCGAGGACACCACGCCGCCGGTTACGAAAATCAAGGGAGTCATGGCTGCAAGCATCCTGTCTGGAAATGGAAAACGGCAGCACCACGCGCACCCGGAGGGCAGGCATGGAGCTTGAAGGGGGTTTTCCGGTTCGCTGGGGCAGCGAGGGAGGTGCTGGGCCGTGCGGCGGCAGGCGCCGGACGGGGACCACCCTGCGAGGTCGGGGCGGCCGTGCCGGTCAAATCGACCGTCACCTGCGACCCGCATTGCTGGCGACCACGCATGGCCGTGCCAGCCCATTCGCAAAGGGTGGACACGCACTTACTCCCGGAAAGCCATAGTTTACAGATTGATGGCCGCCAACCCAAGGGGCAGTTGCGGCCATCACCCAAAAGAAACGCCCCGCTGGGCGGGGCGTCGGGGGGCGAATCCCTTGCGGCAAGGGCTTCGGAGGGCGGAAGAATTACTTCTTCTTCCGCGCCTCTTCTTCCTCTTCCTGCTGCGGGGCCGGCTGGCCCTGCGCCTTCATTTCGGCATTGGCCTGGGCGCGGCGCTTGGCCTTGGCATCGGCTTCGGCCTGCGCCTTGTCGGCCTGGCCACCCTGCTGCGGGGCCGGCTGGCCGGCGTTCTGCGCCACCACCAGCGGCACTGCAACGGCGGCAGCGGCCAGGATCGCAATGGTCAGCAACTTCTTCATGAGGTCCTCCTCGCGGTATGGCTTGGATGTTTCGACCCAACGGGGGTCGCCGGCATTCAGATTCCAGCGGCTGCCATTTTACCCCCTCTGCGTCGCCGAGACTGAACCGCAGGCGTGCAAAATCCCGTGCCAGACCCCACACTTGCCCGTCGCTCCAAGCTTTCGAAGACAGATGAACGCCCGCTATAACGCCGCCGATATTGAAGTCCTGTCCGGCCTTGACCCGGTCAAGCGCCGTCCCGGCATGTATACCGACACCGCGCGCCCGAACCACCTGGCGCAGGAAGTGATCGACAACTCGGTGGACGAGGCCCTCGCCGGCCACGCCCGCTCGATCGAGATCACCCTGTACAAGGACGGCAGCGTGGAGGTCAGCGATGACGGCCGCGGCATGCCGGTGGACATCCACCCGGAAGAGAAGATCCCGGGTGTCGAGCTGATCCTCACCCGCCTGCATGCGGGCGGCAAGTTCAGCAACAACAACTACACCTTCTCCGGCGGTCTGCATGGCGTCGGCGTCAGCGTGGTCAATGCGCTGTCGACCCTGGTGGAAGTGCACATCAAGCGCGAAGGTGCCGAGCACCGCATCACCTTCCGCAACGGCGACCGCGCCACGCCGCTGGAAGTGGTCGGCAGCGTCGGCAAGAAGAACACCGGCACCCGTGTGCGCTTCTGGCCTGACCCGAAGTACTTCGACACGCCCAAGTTCGCGGTGCGCGCGCTGAAGCACCTGCTGCGTGCCAAGGCCGTGCTGTGCCCGGGGCTGACGGTCAAGCTGACCGATGAGGCCACCGGTGAAGTCGACACCTGGTACTACGAGGACGGCCTGCGCGATTACCTGAAGCTGGAACTGGGCGAACGCGAATCGCTGCCGGCCGACCTGTTCGTCGGCAACCTGAAGAAGGACACCGAGGTGGTGGACTGGGCCGTGGCCTGGCTGCCGGAAGGCGAGCTGGTGCAGGAAAGCTACGTCAACCTGATTCCCACCGCCCAGCACGGCACCCACGTCAACGGCCTGCGTACCGGCCTGACCGAGGCGCTGCGCGAGTTCTGCGACTTCCGCAACCTGCTGCCGCGCGGCGTCAAGCTGGCCCCGGAAGACGTATGGGACCGCGTGTCGTTCGTGCTGTCGCTGAAGATGACCGACCCGCAGTTCAGCGGCCAGACCAAGGAACGCCTGTCCTCGCGCCAAGCCGCCGGCTTCGTTGAAGGCGCCGCCCACGATGCCTTCAGCCTGCTGTTGAACCAGAACGTCGAGCTGGGCGAGAAAATCGCGCAGATCGCCATCGAGCGCGCCAGCGCACGCCTGAAGACCGAGAAGCTGGTCGTCCGCAAGAAGGTCACCCAGGGCCCGGCCCTGCCCGGCAAGCTGGCCGACTGCATCAGCCAGGACCTGTCGCGTACCGAGCTGTTCCTGGTGGAAGGCGACTCGGCAGGGGGCAGCGCCAAGCAGGCCCGCGACAAGGACTTCCAGGCCATCATGCCGTTGCGCGGCAAGATCCTGAACACCTGGGAAGTCTCGTCCAACAGCGTGCTGGCCTCGGAGGAAGTACACAACCTGGCCATCGCCATCGGCTGCGACCCCGGCAAGGACGACATCAGCGGCCTGCGTTACGGCAAGGTCATCATCCTGGCCGACGCGGACTCCGACGGCCTGCACATCGCAACCCTGCTGACCGCACTGTTCCTGAAGCACTTCCCGGCGCTGGTCGATGCCGGCCACGTGTTCGTGGCGATGCCGCCGCTGTTCCGCATCGACGTGGGCAAGCAGGTGTTCTACGCCCTGGACGAGGAAGAAAAGCGCTCGATGCTGGACAAGATCGAACGCGAGAAGATCAAGGGCGCGATCAACGTCACCCGCTTCAAGGGCCTGGGCGAGATGAATCCGCCGCAGCTGCGCGAATCGACCATCCACCCGGATACGCGCCGCCTGGTGCAGCTGACCGTGGACGATCGCGAACAGACGAGCTCGCTGATGGACATGCTGCTGGCCAAGAAGCGCGCCTCCGACCGCAAGGGCTGGCTGGAGAGCAAGGGCGACCTGGCCTCGCTGGAAGTCTGATCCCGGCACGGGGTCGGATCCCTTTGTGGCAAAGGGCTCTGACCCGGTTGCCCGGTAGTGCCGGCCGCTGGCCGGCAACCTCGACTGCCGGCCAGCGGCCGCCATTACCGGCTCATGCGCCCTTGGCATTACGCCGCCATCGGCAAACCCGGCGGCGGCATAATGCGCGTCCACCCGTGTGGACCATCGTATTGGCCAGCCACTCGCTGCTGTTTCCCGCCCTGCCGCTGCACAGCGCGCGGTTGGTGCTGAGCCCGATCCGCCGTGACGACGCGGCCGCGCTGTTCGCGCTGCAATCCAATCCGGACGTGATGCGCTGGTGGAACCATCCGGCCTGGACACGACCGGCCGAAGCCCGCGAACAGATCGACGACGACCTTGCCGCGCACGCGATCGGCACCCAGTTGAAGCTGGCCTTGCGCGAATCACCCAACGGCCCACTGCTGGGCGTCTGCGTCGCATTCGCCATTGATCGTGAGGCCATGCGGGCCGAGATCGGCTATCTGCTGGCGCCCGACCGCCAGGGCCAGGGCTACATGCATGAGGCCCTGCAGCAGATGCTGGGCTATCTGTTCCACACCCTGCACCTGCACCGCATCGAAGCCGAGATCGATCCACGCAACGTACCCTCGGCACATGTGCTTGACCGCCTCGGCTTCCACCGCGAGGGGGTGCTGCGCCAGCGCTGGCGCATCCAGGGCGAGCTTTCGGACTCGGCCGTCTATGGCCTGCTGGCCAACGACGAAGCGGCAGCCACCCTGCCCGTTTGATCCAATCTGGCCGCAAGCCGCTGCAGAACGTGGCCATGCCTTTGGACACATACGGCATGGCACTCCACCGGCCTAGCATCGGACCCCCCTTCCGCTGCCGATCCGGTGCCATGAAGTCCCTGCTGCACACTGCCGCGCTCTGCGTCGGCCTGCTCATCGCCCCCACCAGCGTGCTGGCCGCGCCCGCCGCTGACACCAAGCCCGATTCGAAAGACGACAGGACCGACGCGCCTGCGCTGCCTGCCGATGCGTCGGCGCGCCAGAGCATGCGCCTGGCCGGCCGCACCCTGGACTACACCGCCACCGTCGGCACCCTGCCGGTGCGCGATGAGAAGGGCAAGGTCATCGCCGATGTGGTGTTCACTGCGTACACGATGCCGGGCAAGGACCGGCCGGTGACGTTCGCGCTCAATGGCGGCCCCGGTGCCTCGTCGGTGTACCTCAACATGGGCGCGATCGGGCCCAAGGTGGTCACCTTCGGTTCGGAAGGCGACAGCGCCTCGGCGCCCGCGACCCTGCATGACAACCCGGGCACCTGGCTGGATTTCACCGACCTGGTATTCATCGATCCGGTCGGCACCGGTTTCAGCCGCGCGCGCATCGGCGATGACGAGGCGAAGAAGCAGCTGTACAACCCCGGCGCCGACATCGAGTACCTGTCGCGCTCGATCTACGACTGGCTGCTGCGCAACCAGCGCATGGCGTCACGCAAGTACCTGACCGGCGAAAGCTACGGCGGCTATCGCGGCCCGCGCATCACCCATTTCCTGCAGACCCGGCTGGGCGTGGCGATGAACGGCCTGGTACTGGTCTCGCCGTACCTGAGCCCGACGCTGGAAGACAACGCCGACGTCTCGCCGATGGCATGGATGCAGACGCTGCCGTCGATCGCCGCGGCGCACCTGGAGCGCCAGGGCAGGCTCACCGACGCGGCAATGCGCGAGGTGGTGGAGTACACCCGTGGCGATTACGCCACCGCGTTGATGAAGGGCCGCAGCGATCCGCAGGCGACCGAGGCGATGCTGCGCCGGGTGACCGAGCTGACCGGGCTTGACCCGCAGTTCGTGCGCCGTGCCGGTGGCCGTCTTGAAACCCAGGCCTACCTGCGCGAAGTATTCCGCGACAAGGGCACGCTGGGCAGCCGCTACGACTCCAATGTGACCGCGTTCGATCCATTCCCGAATGACCCGGAGCAGCGCGCCAATGATCCGCTGCTGGACAGCATCATTGCGCCGACCACCACGGCGATGGTCGACTTCGTGACGCGCGTGGTCGGCTGGAAGGTGGATGCGCGCTACCAGGCGCTGAACTACGACGTGAATCGTCTGTGGGACCGCAACGGCGAGCTGCGCCAGGGTGCGGTGACCCAGCTGCGCCAGGCGGTGGCGATCGATCCGCATCTGCAGGTGCTGATCGTGCATGGCTGGAACGACCTGTCGTGCCCGTTCATGGGCTCGATCCTGACGGTGGACCAGATGCCGGCGATGGGCAGCAACCCGGACCGGGTGCAGGTGCGGAGCTATCCGGGCGGGCACATGTTCTACAGCCGGGCGGACAGCCAGGCGGCGTTCCGGAAGGATGTGCAGGCGCTGTTCCAGCGCAATTGAGGGGTTCGGCCGGGCCTGCGGCCCGGCACCCGCCGGATCAACGGCAACGGCAACGGCAACGGCAAAAGCAGGGTTTCCGTGGGCTGGCGAGGTGGGGTGGGGTTGCTGGACACGCCGTAAACCCGTCCCTGGGGGCTCGATGGCGCCATCCATGGCGCCAACGGTCCTGCAACCCCACCCCACCCCGCCGCTGACAGGTTCCTGCTGCTGTTGGTGGGTGCCGACCGTTGGTCGGCACGGGATCGGATCCCTGTTTCTGCTCTGGTAGGTGTCGACCTTGGTCGACCCGATGTGTCCGGAAGAATTCTCTGCCCATGAAAAAAGCCCGCCGGATATCGGCGGGCTTTTTCGTTTGCAACCCTGGCGTGGCGATCAGGTCCAGCCGAACAGCTCGAACAGCTTCAGGATCAGGTACGCACAGCCGCCGGCTGCCGGGATGGTCAGGATCCAGGCCCAGACGATGCGTTCGATCACGCCGAACTTCAGCGAGCGCGGGTTCTTGGCGAAGCCGACGCCCATGATCGCGGTGGAGATGCTGTGCGTGGTCGAGACCGGCATGCCGAAGTGGGCGGCCAGGGTCAGGATGGTGGCCGAGCTGGTCTCCGCGGCGAAGCCGTGGATCGGGTGCAGCTTGACCATCTTGTGGCCCAGGGTCTTGATGATCTTCCAGCCGCCCGAAGCGGTACCGGCGGCCATCACAACCGCACAGGTCAGCACGATCCACATCGCGATGCCGTCACCGGCGTGGGCGTCCGGGTGCATGAAGGCCAGCCAGGACGGCAGGTCATCCAGTGCGCCGGTGGCCTCGGCACCGATCAGGGTCATGGCGATGATGCCCATGGTCTTCTGCGCATCGTTGTGGCCGTGGGCGAAGCCCATGTAGGCCGCCGAGGCGATCTGGGCCTTGCCGAAGAAGACATTGACGATGCGCGGGCGGGCCAGGCGACCGATGGCGCCACCGATCCTGGCCAGGCCGGCGATCAGGCCCCACAGCAGCACCATCACCACGATGCCGAGCAGGAAACCGGCGATCGGCGAGGTGATCATCGGCACGAACACCTTCCACAGCAGGCCCTTGTTCTGCGCCCAGCTGCCCAGGCGCTCGGACCAGATCAGGGCGTCCCAGTTGTTGTGGGCCGCCGCCAGGCCGGCGCCGCAGAGGCCACCGATCAGCGCATGCGAGGACGAGGACGGCAGGCCCTTCCACCAGGTGATCAGGTTCCAGATGATGCCGCCCAGCAGCGCGCACAGGATCACCTGCGGGGTGACCTCGACCACGTTGGTGTTGAGCAGGCCCGAAGCGATGGTCAGCGCCACCGCGGTGCCGGTCAGCGCACCGATGAGGTTCATGAAGGCGGCCAGCATCACCGCCCAGCCGGGCGAGAGCACCTTGGTCGCGACCACGGTGGCAATGGAATTGGCGGTGTCGTGGAAGCCGTTGATGAACTCGAAGACGAGTGCGGCCAGGATCACCACCAGGACAAGGGTCAACATGCGGCGGCGTCCGTCAGCTGTTCTTCAACACGATCTGGTACGCAACCACGCCGGCCTCGCGGCAACGGTCGATGGCCTTTTCCAGGATCTCGAAGAATTCCTTCAGCAGGAACATCTGCAGGTTGTCCAGGCGGCCGGAATAGATGTCGCGGTACAGCTCGAGCATCAGGCGGTCGGCCTCGTTTTCCAGCGAGCGCAGCTTCTCGTTCAGCGCGGTCATCCGGTCCAGGTTCATGTGGCGCAGGTCGGCCACCATCTCCACCACCACGCCGGCGGCCTGTTCCAGCATCGCCGCGCGCGGCGCGAAGTCGATGTGCTCCAGGTGGGTCGTGGCCAGCGAATAGCGATCGGCGAACTTCTCGATCTGCTTGGGAATCTTGTACAGGGCCGAGCCCAGCGCTTCGATGTCTTCGCGCTCGATCGGGGTCATGAAGCTGTCCACCAGCGCCTGGCTGATCTTGTCCGAGGCCGCGCGCTCGCGCAGGCGGGCCAGCTTGAAGGCGTCCAGCGCGGGCTGGCGGTCGGCCTCGCGCAGCATGGAATGCAGCGCCTTGGCGGCGTCGGAGGCCGCGACGGCGGCCTCATCGAGCAGGGTGTAGAACTGTTTGCCGGAACCGAAAATGGTCTGCAGAGAGAACATTGAGAAACCTGTCAGCCGTCGCGGGAAGGACGGCACCAGACGGAATTATGACGGCTAGATGACCATCACGGGTATCCCCGCCCCCTTTCCGGGGCTCGGAACCCTGAACCTGAACAGGCGGTTGCCACCCTGCCATGCCCCTTTGCTAAGATGCCAGCGCGCCTTCGGGCGCATCCTATGGACGACGACCCTTATCCCCCAGCGCCGCGCCGGACCCCGTTCCTGAGCGCCTGCCGCCATCGCAAGCACCCGCCCTCCCTGCCACCAACCGGGGACGACGCCCGTGTTTGAAATGATCCTGATTGTCTTTGCGCTTGTTCTGCTGAACGGCTTCTTCGCCATGTCCGAGATGTCGGTCATGACCTCGCGCAAGAGCCGCCTGAAGCAGATGGCCGCCACCTCCAAGCGCGCGGCCAAGGCGCTGGAGCTGTCCGAGAAGCCGGAGAGCTTCCTGTCCACCGTGCAGATCGGCATCACCGTGATCGGCGTGCTGACCGGCTACCTCGGCGGTGAAGCGCTGGGCGAAGCCTTCGCCGGCTGGATCCAGGGCCTGATGCCGGGCTTCGCCTATGCCGGCAACATCGGTACCGCGCTGGCGGTCAGCCTGATCACCTTCATCACGCTGATCTTCGGCGAACTGGTGCCCAAGCGCCTGGCGCTGACCCGTTCGGAGGCCATTGCCGGCCTGGTCGCGATGCCGATGAGCTGGCTGGCCAAGCTCGCCCTGCCCTTCGTCTGGCTGCTGTCCAAAACCACCCAGCTGGTGCTGCGCCTGTTCGGCCTGGGCAAGGATGAAGTCGCCTCGGTGACCGAAGAAGAGATCCGCATGCTGGTCGCCGAAAGCCACGAGGCCGGCGTGATCGATGCCCACGAGCGCGACATGATGAACCGCGTCATGCGCCTGGGCGACCGCACCGCCGACAGCCTGATGACCCCGCGCAACCGCATCGCGTGGCTGGATACCCAGGCCGGGCTGGAGCGCAACCTGGAAATCATGGCCGAACACGAGTTCTCCCGGTACCCGGTGTACCGCGACAACGACATGGACGTGGTCGGCGTGCTCGAACTGAAATCGCTGGCCACGCGCATGGCGCGCGGTGACAACGCGCTGTTCCAGACCCTGCGCGAACCCCTGTACGTCTCCGAATCGACCCACGCGATGAAGCTGCTGGAAATCTTCCGCGAGGAACAGCAGTCGATGGCACTGGTGGTGGACGAGTACGGCGAGATCCAGGGCCTGGTGACCATCAGCGACCTGATGGGCGCGGTGGTCGGCCGCCTGCAGGCGGTGGAGAACGCCGACGAGGACGCGCTGGTGGTGACCCGCGAAGACGGCTCGCTGCTGGTGGACGGCTCGCTGCCGATCGAAGACGTGCGCGAACTGATCGGCAGCAACGACCTGCCCGACGCCGAGGACGGCGACTACTACACGCTGGCCGGCATGTGCATCCATTACTTCGGCCGCATTCCGCACGCAGGCGAGTACTTCGACTGGGCGGGCTGGCGCTTCGAAGTGGTTGACCTGGATGGTGCGCGCGTGGACAAGCTGCTGCTGCGCACGTTGTCCGACGAGCAGGCCGATGAGCTCACCGCCTGAGGCCGGCAAGGGTCCGGGCGACGAGCGCCCGGCCTACCGCAACGAGGGCATCCGTACCCTGCTGGAGATGTTCGCCTCTGGCGATCCCGCCGAGCACATGCCGCTGGGCCAGATCCTCGGCAACCTGCAGCAGAGCGCGTTCGGCGTGTTCCTGTTCGTGGCGATCCTGCCGTCGTTCATCCCGATCCCGGGCATGGGCGGCGCGGTCAGCGGCCCACTGGTGGTCCTGATCGGCCTGCAGATGCTGTTCTGCCTGCGCCGGCCCTGGCTGCCCGGCTTCATTGCCCGCCGCGGGCCGAAGCGCGGCACCATGCATCGTTTCCTGGACCGCATCGACCGCCCGCTGCGGCGCCTGGACAAGATGCTGAAACCCCGCCTGCCGCAACTGCTGACACCGCTGATGGCGCACGCCTTCACCGGCCTGCTGCTGGTGCTGCTGGGCCTGCTGCTGTCGTTGCCGATTCCCTTCACCAATTTCCTGTTCGGCTTCCAGCTGCTGCTGTTCTCGCTGGCGCTGCTGGAACGCGATGGCGCGCTGATGCTGTTCAACTGGATCGCCGCCGTGGCAGCGATCGCGTTCTTCGGTTTCAGTTCGGGGCAGCTGGTGGGTTATACGGTGGAGCTGTTCCAGCGCTGGTTCTGATCCGGAATCCGGTAGAGCCGGCCGCTGGCCGGCTGCCATGTTTCCAGGGCTGTCGGCCGGCGGCCGGCACTACCAATACCGGACATCGCTCATCACCGAAGATCGATGAAACCGTTGTCGGCCAGCGCCGCCGGTTCGTCCTGCACCGCCGACAGCACGAACGTCAACGCCTTGCCCAGCAGCGTGCCCGGACCGTCCCAGTACTCGGCACTGTCGGCGCGCACATGGATCAGGCGAAGGTTGGGGTCATCCTTGCCACCGGGGAAGAACAGCTTCATCGCCGGTGACCACAGCTCCTCGATCTTCGCGCGATCGTCGACCACGCGTGCCCGCCCCGCCACCGACACATAGGTGTTCTTCGAGGGCGAGGCATACGCCACGTTGACCCGCGGGTCGAGCGCGATCTCGGCCACCTTGGGGCTGTCGCCGGTGATCACGAACCACAGGTCACCGTCGAAGGCGACCTGCTGGGTGGCCAACGGCCGGCTGTAGAGGCGGCCATCGACGCCGGTGGTGGTGAACATCGCCACCTCCACGTCCTTGATCAGTTCGGCCAGCTGGGCGATGTGTTCGGCACGGGTGTCGGCCATGTGGGGGCTCCTTCGATATGAGCCCCCATCAGACGCGGTTCGGCCGCAATGGGCCGTGACGCAATTGTTCAGCCCGCGTGGCGGGCGTGCCAGGCCTGCATGGTCAGTTCGAACGAGCGCAGGCGCGCGCGGTGGTCGTACAGGTTGGCGGTGAGCATCAGCTCGTCGGGCTTGTGCCGTTCGACGAACGCGGCGATGCCCTCCGCCACCTGCTGCGGATCGCCCAGCACGGTGCAGGCCAGCGCCCGCTCCACGCCCAGTTTTTCGTGCGGCTCCCAGAAGGACTCGATGTCGTCGATCGGTGCCGGAATCTTGCCCGGTCGGCCGCGACGCAGGTTCACGAAACTCTGCTGCTGGCTGGTGAACAGGCGCCGCGATTCGGTTTCGCTGTCGCTGGCAACGACGTTCAGGGCCAGCATCGCGTGCGGCTGCTTCAGCGTGGCCGAGGGGCGGAACTCGCGCCGGTATACAGCAACGGCTTCATCCATCGCGTCGGGTGCGAAGTGCGAGGCGAACGCATACGGCAGGCCCATCGAGGCGGCCATGCGCGCACCGAACAGGCTCGAACCGAGGATCCAGGTCGGCACCCGCAGGCCGCCACCCGGAACCGCCTGCACCGCCTGCCCGGGTTGTACCGGCTCGAAGTAATGCAGCAGCTCGCGCACGTCCTGCGGGAACTGGTCGGCGCTGTCGAAGTAGCGGCGCAGCGCGCGCGCGGTCGGCTGGTCGGTACCGGGTGCACGGCCCAGGCCGAGGTCGATGCGGTCCGGATACAGCGAAGCCAGCGTGCCGAACTGCTCGGCCACCTGCAGCGGGGCATGGTTGGGCAGCATGATGCCGCCGGCACCGACGCGGATGCGCTTTGTGCCACCCGCCACGTGGCCGATCAGCACGGCGGTGGCCGCGCTGGCGATGCCCGGCATGTTGTGATGTTCGGCCAGCCAGTAGCGGCGGTAGCCCAGCGCATCGGCGTGCTGGGCCAGTTCCAGCATGTTGGCGAAAGCGGCGGTGGTGTCACTGCCCTCGCAGACCGGGGCCAGGTCAAGGATCGACAACGGGATCATCAGGCGTTTTTCCGTCACAGGATCCCCCATGCATGGGGTCGGCCAGGCGCCGCGGCCAGTGACGGTGGCGGGATGCTGATTCCCGTGTGGCGGGTTCAGGGCTGACCGGGCCGATCCGGGGTGCCCTGATCCGCGCCAAGCGCGATTGGTAGTGCCGGCCGCTGGCCGGCATACAGGTAGATGGCTTCGCAGCCGGCCAGCGGCCGGCTCTACCGCGGAAGCGTCAGAACGCGCTGGGGCGCGGCTCCGGCAGCGGCTGGTCGACCATCGGCTTCAGCTCGGCATCCAGCGCCACGCGCTCATCGAACACGAAGCAGCGGCCTTCGTAGCCTTCGCCACCCACCTCCTCGAAGTAGCCGAGGATGCCACCGTCCAGCTGCAGCACGTTGTCCATGCCGTCGTTGACCATCCACAGCGCCGCCTTCTCGCAGCGGATGCCGCCTGTGCAGAAACTGACCACGGTGCTGTCTTTCAGCGCCTCGCGGTGCGGCGTCAGCGCCTCGGGCAGGTCGGTGAACTTGTGAATCGGCAGCACCAGCGCATCCCTGAAGGTGCCGTACTCCACTTCCTGCAGGTTGCGGGTATCGAGCATCACCACCGGCTTGCCGGCGTCGTCATGCCCCTGCCGCAACCAGCGCTGCAGCGTGGCCGGATCGACCGCCGGCGCGCGCGGATAGTCCAGCGGCTGACCGTCGTCACGGCGGAAGCTGATGATCTCGTCCTTCACCTTGGCCTTCAGCCGCGCGAACGGCTGATGTTCACTGAAGCTGGTCTTGACCCGCATATCGGCAAACCGCGCGTCAGAACGCAGCGCCGCGTAGAAACCCTCGACCGCCTCCGGCGCACCCGCCAGGAACAGGTTCAGCCCCTCGCCCGCCACCAGGATCGTGCCCCGCAACTGCGCCGCCTCGGCACGCGCCAGCATCTGGTCGCACAGGGCCTGGGGAGCGTCGATGACGGCGAAATGGTAAGCGGCGGTATTGGCGATCATCCTGGCATTTTAGCGCCTCCCGCCCCTCCGGGCAGATTCAGGGGTCAGAGCCCTCTGCGCAGGAGGGGCCCGACCCCAAGCCCGGCAAACAACCGGAATCAGTCATGGGTGGGGCGGTGTGGGCAGGCGGGGGCGCAGAGCGCCATGGATGGCGCTCTACGAGGCACGCAGCAGCAGCTTTTGCCGTCCCCCGCCTGTCCACACCGCCCCGCCCTCCCACTGAAGCCCGGCTTTTGACGTTGCCGTTGCCGTTGTGTCTGCGGGTGCCGGGTGCAACCCGGCCAGAAGCCCCATTACCCCCGCAACAGCACGAACGGCAGCAGCACCAGCGCCGCCGCACCGGCCATCGCCAGCAGCACCAGCACCACGTAGACCGGCCGCCGCCGGAACAGGCTGCCGAAGGTCTCCGCCGTGCCATCACGCAATGCCTGCTCACGCTCGGCACGGATGCGCGGCCCGCGTTCGGCCTGGTATTCCGCCATCAGCGCCTTCGCACGTGGATGATCGGCGTCCTCGCGCAGCCACAGGCCACCATTGGAGATGCCCCAAGGGCTGGGTTCGGTGCGATACCAGGCGATGCCGTGCTGGTCGAGCAGCGTGCAGACATCGGCATATTCGTCGTCGCCGACATTGCGCAGATTGAGCAGGAGTTTTGCCATGCCCCCATGATACCCGGCGCCGATGCGCTACCCTTGCCGCCCTCGCCCTGCGCCCTTCCGGAGACGCCCGATGCGCCGCCTGCTGCTTCCCCTGCTGCTGTCCCTCGCCGCCGCTGGCTGCACAACCGAACCGTCCGGCCCACCGCCCGGCGGCACCCTGACCACCTTCGAGCGCATCGATACCGTGCCCGGCACCGGCACCGAAGCCGTTGCCGGCAGCAAGGTCACCGTGCACTACACCGGCTGGATCTACGACAACCGCACCGAAACCAAGCACGGCAAGACCTTCGACAGCTCCTTCAAGCACGGCGAACCGTTCACCTTCGCGCTCGGCGCCGGCCAGGTCATCCGCGGCTGGGATGAGGGCGTGGCCGGCATGAAGGTCGGTGGCAAGCGCACCCTGATGATCCCGCCGGATTACGGCTATGGCGACCGCCGGGTTGGCCCGATTCCGGCCGGTTCGTCGCTGGTGTTCGATGTCGAGCTGCTCGATGTCAAACCGTAATGCCGCACCGCTTCCGCGGGTCGCCGTCATCGGCGGCGGCCCGACCGGCCTGTTCGCCGCCGAGCGCCTGCGCGCCGCCGGTCTGGACGTGGACCTGTACGAGGCCAAGGGTTCGCCCGGCCGCAAGTTCCTGATCGCCGGCAAGGGCGGGCTCAACCTCACCCATTCCGATCCGCGTCCGCTGTTCGACAGCCGCTACCGCGAGCAGTCCACGACCGTGGGCCGCTGGCTGGATGGCTTCGATGCGCAGGCATTGCGCGACTGGGCCGGCGGCTTTGGCGTGGAGACCTATGTGGGCAGCTCCGGCCGCGTGTTCCCGGTCGACCGCAAGGCCGCGCCACTGCTGCGTGGCTGGGTGCGCCGGCTGAAGGAACAGGGCGTGCGCCTGCATGCCAACCACCGTTGGATCGGCTGGGGCAACGACGGCGCGCTGCGCTTCGCCACCGAAGCCGGCGAGATCGATGTCCACGCCGATGCCACCGTGTTGGCGATGGGCGGCGGCAGCTGGCCGCAGCTGGGCAGCGACGGCGCCTGGGTTGCACCACTGCAGGCCCGTGGCGTGGACATCGCGCCACTGCAGTCAGCCAACTGCGGCTTCGACGTGGACTGGACCCCGTTCTTCGCCCAGCGCAATGCCGGTGCACCGTTGAAGCCGGTGGTCGCGCACTGGATCGACCTGGCCGGACAGCCACAGTCGCTGCAGGGCGAATGCGTGGCCAGCGAGTACGGCATCGAAGGCAGCCTGATCTATGCGTTGGCGGCGGACCTCCGCGAGACCATCAACCGCGATGGCCACGCGATGCTGTGGCTGGATCTGGTGCCGGGCCGCGACGAAGCGCGCCTGCTGGCCGATCTGTCACGCCCGCGCAAGGGCCGCAGCTTCGGCGAGCACCTGCGTCGCCAGGCGGGCCTTGATGCGGTGAAGGCCGCACTGGTGTTCGAGATTCTGGGTAAGGAAGCCGGCAACGACCTGCCTGCCGTGGCGGCTACGCTCAAGCGCCTGCCGCTGCGCCTGCTGCGTCCCCGGCCGATGGCCGAGGTGATCAGCACCGCCGGTGGCGTGCGCCTGGATGCGCTGGATGATGGCCTGATGCTGCGGGCCGTGCCCGGCGTGTTCTGCGCCGGCGAGATGCTGGACTGGGAGGCGCCAACAGGTGGCTACCTGTTGACCGCGTGCTACGCCAGTGGCCTGCGCGCCGCCGAGGGCGTGATCAGGTGGCTGGCCGGGCGGTGACGCCTGCATTGTAGAGTCGAGCCATCCTCGACTGCCTTACAGTCCCCGGGCGCTCACCATGGCCTGCGCATGCTCACCGAAGCCAGCGCCACGCCGCTGGGATGCGGATAGACCTCTTCGCGCACGCTGATGAATCCCTGCCGTTGGTAGAACGGCACCGCGTTGAGCGAGGCCGACAGCACCACCTCACGCTCACGATCGGCCATTGCCAGCAGGCGCTGCATCAGCGCCTGGCCAATTCCCTGGCCGCCACGATCAGGATCAACGAACAACGCGTCGACTTCATTGGCATCGGCATCGAACACACCGAAGCCAAGAAGGCCGCCCTGCCCATCCTCGGCCACCACGCAGCCGCCCTGCCCCAGCAACCGCGCGTACTGCGACGGCGGCGGCGAGGCCGACCAGGGCGCAATCACTTCGGGCGGATAATGGCTGCTGCAGGTCTCGCGCACGCAACGCGTGCGCAACGCCCACAGCGTGGCGACATCATCCGTGGTGCCGGTCCGGAACCGCATGGCATCTCCTTGCAGCGTCGAGCCATGCTCGACTGTTCTTCGTTCCAACATCGCGATGAGAGAAGCAGCCGAGCATGGGCTCGGTTCTACAGCAACACGTTATCGCGACTTGCTGGCCCGCAGCGCCTGGATCTTCGGCGGCGGCTGGAAGGAATCGCTGCGCGCATCGGCCCAGAACGCATGGAACACGGCGTGGTCCGGCACCTTGTGCAGCAGCTCGCCCGGTTCAAGGTAGCGGTACAGCGAGGCCAGCGAACGGATCTCAACAGGCGAAACCCGACGCAGGATATGCTCCGGGCCCAGTTCCGCCGGGTCGTTCAGGCCCGCGGCACACAGCAGTTCCTTCAAGGCATGCAGCGTGTGCTCGTGGTAGCTGTACACACGGGTGGCCTTGTCCGGTGCATCCAGATGCTTCCAGCGCGCCGGGTCCTGGGTCGCGATGCCGGTCGGGCACTTGTCGGTATGGCAACTCAACGACTGGATGCAGCCCAGCGCGAACATGAAGCCGCGGCCGGCATTGCACCAGTCGGCACCCAGCGCGATGGTGCGCGCGATGTCGAACGCACTGGTGATCTTGCCGGCTGCACCGATGCGGATGCGCTCGCGCAGATCGAGGCCGACCAGGGTGTTGTGCACCAGCAGCAGCGCTTCGTGCATCGGCACGCCGACATGGTCGACGAACTCGGCCGGCGCCGCGCCGGTGCCCCCTTCGGCACCGTCCACCACGATGAAATCCGGCAGCAACCCGGTTTCCTGCATCGCCTTGGCAATGCCGAACCACTCCCACGGGTGACCGATCGCCAGCTTGAAACCGACCGGCTTGCCCCCGGACAGCTCGCGCAGGCGGGCGACGAACTGCAGCAGCTCGACCGGTGTCGAGAACGCCGAGTGACGCGACGGCGACACGCAGTCCACGCCCATCGGCACGCCACGGGTCACCGAGATCTCGGCAGTCACCTTCGGCGCTGGCAGCACGCCGCCATGACCCGGCTTGGCACCCTGCGACAGCTTGATCTCGATCATCCTGACCTGGTCATGGGTGGCATTGGCAACGAAGCGTTCCTCGCTGAAACCACCCTTCTCGTCGCGGCAACCGAAGTAGCCCGAGCCGATTTCCCAGACCAGATCGCCGCCCATCTCACGGTGATAGGGCGAGATCGAACCTTCGCCGGTGTCGTGGTAGAAACCACCACGCCGTGCGCCTTCGTTCAGTGCGCGGATGGCATTGGCCGACAGTGAACCGAAGCTCATCGCCGAGATGTTGAACACGCTGGCCGAATAGGGCTTGGCACAGTTCGGACCGATCAGCACGCGGAAGTCATGCTTGGCGATGGCAGTCGGCGCCAGTGAATGGTTGATCCATTCGTAGTCCACCGCATAGGTGCTGCGCAGGGTGCCGAACGGTACCGTGTCCATCTCGTTCTTGGCGCGCTGGTAGATCAGTGCACGTTGCTGGCGCGAGAACGGCACGTCCTCCAGGTCACTCTGCACGAAGTACTGGCGGATCTCCGGGCCGATCGATTCCAGCCCGTAGCGGAAGTGCGCCATCACCGGATAGTTGCGGCGCAGCGTGCTGCGCTTCTGCAGCAGGTCCCAGGTCCCCAATGCCACCATCGCGGCAGTCAGGCCGACGCCCCAGTACCAGGCCGGCCAGATCGTGGCCAGCCACAGGCATATCGGGAACATCAGGATGGCGAGCAGGTAGACGATGTACCGGTGCATGGCTTTCCTCGGTTGCAACTGTTCCCGAGTCTACCGCGCCGCTCGCTGCCAAGGCTTACAAACGATCGTCAACCACGTTGCGCGGCCAGGCCGATTTGACGTCGTAGACCAGGCCGCCTGGCGCCAGCAGCGCCCGGATTGCGTCTTCATCCATTGCCTTGAAACGGGCGTGGGCCACCGCCAGTACCACCGCGTCATAGCGCCCCGCCCCGGGTTCGGCCAGCCAATCCAGGCCCTCGCCGGTCAATGCCGCCGGGCCGACCCACGGGTCGCTCACCTCCACCTGCGCCCCCGCATCGCGCAGGCGCTGGGCCAGTTCCAGCGCGCGGCTGTTGCGCAGATCCGGGCAATCCTCCTTGAAGGTCACGCCCAGCACCAGGATGCGTGCCTCCGCCGGTGCACGGCCACGCTCGGCCAGCATCGCCAGCACGCGCGCCGCCACGTGCTCGCCGACGCGGTTGTTGACCTGCCGCGCGGTGTGGATCAGGTCCGGGTGGTAGCCCACGCTTTCGGACTTGTGCAGCAGATAGTACGGATCGACGCCGATGCAGTGACCGCCAACCAGGCCTGGTCGGAACGGCAGGAAATTCCACTTGCTGCCAGCGGCGTCCAGTACGTCCTGGGTATCAATGCCGAGCCGGTCGAAGATCAGCGCCAGCTCGTTGACCAGCGCGATGTTGACGTCGCGCTGGATGTTCTCGACCACCTTGGCTGCTTCGGCCACGCGCATCGACGGCGCCCGGAACGTACCGGCGTCGATGATGCGCTGGTAGAGACCATCGATCACCGCAGCGACTTCCGGGGTCGAACCAGACGTGATCTTGCGGATGTCGGCCAGGCGCCGCTGGCGGTCACCGGGACTGACCCGCTCCGGGCTGTAGCCGCAATAGAATTCTTCGTTGAAGCCCAGGCCCGAACCCTGTTCCAGCAGCGGCACGCACACTTCCTCGGTGGTGCCGGGGTACACCGTAGACTCGTAGATCACCAGATCGCCGGCGCGAAGATGACTGGCAATCAGCCGTGTCGCCGAACGCAGGGGCTCCAGGTCGGGCTGCTCGTATGCATCGATCGGGGTCGGCACGGTGACGATATAGACGTTGCAGGCATCGAGCAGCGAAGGATCGCTGCCGTACTGCAGATGCGTGGCTTCGGCCAGCTCGTCGGCCTCCATCTCCAGCGTGTGATCGCGGCCACCGCGCAGCTCCGCGATGCGGCCGGCATCGATGTCAAAGCCCAGTGTCGGCCAGTGCCGGCCAAACGCCACCGCCAATGGCAGGCCGACGTAACCCAGGCCGATCACGGCGAAACGCGGCGTCACCGCCGCCGCAACGGGCACGCTCATCGGCATGTCCCGTGCGCCGGGTGAAACCGGATGCGTGCCGCCATGGCTTGGGCCAACCCACTCATTCGCTGTACCACTCCGGGAAACCCGCACCAGAAAGGCTACAGCCTACCGGCCCCGATACCCCGCCGCCAAGGCGGGCTCAGGAACCCAGCGCGACCGCGGCGGGTTCCAGCTCGCCGTCGGCACCGGTCCAGGCCTGCAGCAGGCGCTCGAAACCACCGCTGCCAAGCAGGAAACCCGGCCACGCCGCGTCAACGATCTGGGTCAGCAGGTCCGCATCGATCCGCCGCGTACCCATCGACCAGCGCGGGAACGCACGCTGCACCACCGGCGCGCGGCACAACAGCCTCATCTGCGCGTGGCTGCGTGCATTGAAGATGCGCTGGAACACCGAATCGATGCCATCTTCGGGGCCTTCCAGATACTGCAGGAAGCGGCTGCCGTCGAACATCAGGACACCGGTGACACCGGCTACACGATTGAATGCCGTGGCGTCGGCCAGCAGGCGATCAAGATCGGTTGTCCGCAGATCGGCGCGGGCCTCACTGGCATAGGCAATCGCGTGCAGCGACATCGGGTGGCTCCCCCCCTGGGAACGGTGGCTGGGACTATGACATGAACAGGGATAACAGTTAAGCACGTCGCTCTCGCGCAATCCGGCTGCAGCGACACAGGTAGGCTACAATCGGCGCCGCGCTGCAGGCCCGGATGGCGAAACTGGTAGACGCATCGGACTTAAAATCCGCCGGGGGCAACCCCATGCCGGTTCGATTCCGGCTCCGGGCACCACACGCACGCAGCACATCCGGCTTTCAGATCGCCCGCGAGTAACGTGGCTGCTCATGTGCGGCACGCAGATACGGGTCGAAGCACATTGCCAGCAACCGCAGCAACGGTCGCCCGGGTTCGCTCGCACGCACCACGCCATCGCGGTATTCGGCCAGGCCATCTTCCTGCAGCCGCTGTACCGAACGCAGGTCCTCGGCGAAGTACTGCTGGAAATCCACGCCGTGGCGCTGCCCCAGCACCGCACCATCCACCTCGCCCTGGCACATCAGCTGCTGGATCAGCTCCGCGCGCAGCTGGTCGTCGGCACTCAGCGCGACACCGCGCCAGACCGGCAACTGCCCCTGGTCCACCGCGTCCTCCCAGGACGCCAGGTCACGTGGATTCTGGCTGTAGGTGGCGCCGATATGGCTGATCGCACTTACGCCCAGGCCGAGCAGATCGGTATCGGCGTGGGTGGTGTAACCCATGAAGTTGCGATGCAGCTGGCCGGCACGCTGCGCGCGTGACAGATCCTCTTCCGGCAATGCGAAATGATCCATGCCGATGTACTGGTAGCCAGCCGCGGAGAGCTTCTCCACCGCCAGGCCCAGCAGCGCCAGCTTGTCTTCCGGCGACGGCAACCGGCTTTCGTCGATCTGCTTCTGTGCCCGGAACAGATGCGGCAGGTGCGCGTAGCCATACACCGCCAGGCGGTCCGGGCGCAGCGCCAGCACCCGTTCGAGGGTGCGGCCGAATCCTTCCAGGCTCTGCCCGGGCAGGCCGTAGATCAGGTCGACGTTGACCGAACGCATGCCGCTGTCGCGGCAGGCGCGCAGGATGTCCAGTGTCTGCTGCACGCCCTGTATGCGGTTGATCGATTCCTGCACCTGCGGGTCGAAATCCTGCACGCCCAGGCTGGCCCGGTTGAAGCCCAGGCGCGCCAGCATGGCGACGTCACGGGTGTCGATGAAGCGTGGATCGAGTTCGATCGAGAAATCGCGCTGCGGTGAATCGCTGAAATCGAAGCGCCGGCGCAACCCTTCCACCAGTGTGGTCATCGCCTCGGCATCGAGGAAGTTCGGCGTACCACCGCCCAGATGCAGCTGGATGACCTCGCGACCGTCCTCGAACTGTGGTGCCAGCAGATCGGCCTCGGCCAGCACGCGCGACACATAGCTGTGGCCACGGCCGCGATCGCGGGTGATCACCCGGTTGCAGCCGCAGTAGAAGCACGGGCTGGAACAGAACGGCACATGCACGTACAGCGACAGCGCGCGGGCCAGCTGGTTGCTGTCGGCGATCGCCTGGCGCAGCGCCGGCGCGTCGAACCCATCATGGAAATGCGGCGCGGTCGGGTACGAGGTGTAGCGCGGGCCCGGCCGGTCGTGCCGGCGCAGAAGGTCGGGGTCGAAGGTCCAGGCCAGGCCACCAGCGGCGGGAGAGAACGTGTCCATGGCGCCAGCATCGCGCCGGGCGGCCTGCGCCGCCTTGACCCAGATCAATCCTTGGCGGGCATCCCCAGCACCGGCAGGCCGACCTGCGGCCATCGCAGCATCTGGTAGCGCTTCCAGAAGGTGTCACCGATGCGCGCGGCCACGTCGTTGGCCAGCTCCTGCATCGGCGGGTTGTCGCATTCGGCGGTGGTGATCCGGAACAGCACCAGCCAGCGGTCGAACAGATCCTTGTCCAGCTCGATGGCCATGTGCTTGGACATCGGCGAACCCTTGAAGCGCCGGGTGCCGCGCAGCATCGCCGACCAGAAGTCGACCAGCTGGGCCAGATGCTCCGGCCAGTCGTGGACGTGGGCCTCGAACACCGGCCCCAATCGCTCCTCCCCGCGCACGCGGGCGTAGAAGTCGTGGACCAGGCGGGTCACTTCCTGCTCGGTGCACAGCTCGGGCGAGGCGACAGGAAGGACAGGCGGCGTTGCGTTCATCGGGGTACCCAAAGCGTGCCGGCAGTGTGCCGCAGCCGGCCGGCACCACCGTTGATCCAGATCAATGTCGGCGCAGTCCGCTGCACCTAGGCTGGCACGCTTGCAGGAAGCATGCCCTGCGGATGCCGCGCCAACCCAGGCGAGTATACGCGCCGCCCACTTTTCGATCCGGGACAGCATGAACAGACCCTCTCCCAACCGTCGCCAGCAGTTGATCCAGCAATGGGGCGCGATCCTCTGGCCCAGCTTCATCGCTGCCGGCCTGGCCAGCGTGGTGTTCTTCGCCTTCGTCGACCCGCTGCGGTTGCAGGCCATCAGTTTCCCGGGCACGCAGATCAGCCGTGAAATGGGCTACACGGCCGGCTTCTTCATGTTCTGGACGGTGACGGCGCTGTCCAGCGCGATCACCTGGTACCTGCAGCGACCGATGCCCAGCGGCGACGACGACGAGTTGCCGCTGGGATGAGTACGACCTGCACACCGAGACCACGGCACTGGCGCGGCACGCTCAGCGCCGCCTTGCTGGTGCTGTTCTACGCATTGCCATGGCTGCGCTGGGATGGCCGCCAGGCCTTGCTGCTGGATATCAACGCCCGCCGCTTCGATCTGTTCGGCTGGACGCTGTGGCCGGGAGACGTCGGGGTGCTGGTCGGCCTGCTGGCGGTGCTCGCGATGGGGCTGGCACTGCTCACCCACCTCGCCGGGCGCATCTGGTGCGGCCACGCCTGCCCGCAGACACTGTGGCGCCGTGCCTTCGACTGGATCGCCGACGGCATGGCCCGCACGCTTCCGGCACGCGTTGCGCGCGCGGCCACACAGCTGGCCTGGGGGCTGCTCTCGCTGTGGACCGGCATCACCTTCGTGGGCCTGTTCAGCCCGATCGCCGAGCTGGTGATCGCAGCGCCGCGCGCCGGCTGGAGCGGCTGGGAAACGTTCTGGGTGCTGTTCTATGCCGCCGCCACCTGGGCAAACGCCGGCTTCCTGCGCGAGCAGGTCTGCCGTTCGCTGTGCCCGTTCGCACGCATGCAGCCGCTGCTGACCGATCCACATACGCCGCGCATGCTGTACGACGCCCGCCGCGGCGAGCCACGCGGGCCTCGCCCATCCGGCCTGGGCGGCGTGCTGGGCCGTGGCCGCGGCCTGCTCGACCCGACCACTGCACAGGACTACGTGTTCCGCGCCGCGCATCCGCTGCTGGCCGGACCGATGCCGACCTTCAGCGCCGACCGTCTTGGCGATTGCACCGATTGCGCGGCCTGCATCAGCGCCTGCCCGATGCAGTTGGACATCCGCCAGGGGCCGCAGGCCGACTGCCTGGCCTGCGGCGCCTGTCTGGAAGCCTGCGCACAGCAACAGCACCGGGCCGGGTTCGGTCCGGGGCTGGTGCGCTACTGCAGTCCGCAGGCGATGGCCGGGCAACCGAAGCGCTGGTGGCGACCCCGGACCCTGGCCCTGCTGTCTTTGCTGCTGGCGCTGCTTGCCTGCGGCGCCTGGCGCCTGCTCTGAATCAACGCGGCCCGTCGGCGTGCGGTGGTACCAGCTGCGCGCGTCGGACAATGCCCAGCTGCTCGATGATCAGCGCCATTTCGTTGGTGAACTCGGTACGCTCGGTCCCCTGCGGGACGAGCCGGTCCAGCACCTGCTGGTAGGTATCCCAGAACGCCGGACCGCATCCGTGTTTGTGATAGCTGGCTTCCAGTTCGCGGCGTACCCGTTCAGCCAAGCCATGCATGCCGTATTCCATACGACCTCCGTTGGACTTGTTCTGCATCGTTGACGGTCTACCGACTCACTTGCGTGCTACTGAAAGACTCCCAGGCTTCACGCCCGGTTGATCCAAATTAGTCACAGATTTCACGACAGGTCAATTACATGCAGCGACTTTCGCGATTGAAATTATTAATCATTCACGAAACCACATACGGGACCCCGCCCCTCCCGGATGGGGTGAAGCCGACAACGCGACCCAGCCACCTGTCCGGCAGCTGGTAGGCCTCGACAATAGGTACTGCCAGAACGATCAGTTTTTCCTATTTTGCTAAGTGTACTTAACAAAATGCGCTTAGCACGCTAAATGCGACAAAAGGCGGCGTAATTCAGGCGGATTCGACTTCGGCGGCGCCCGTTGCGGGGAACAGGTTCGGGTAGCGCTGATGCAGGATGTACTGCCGCAGAGCGGGAATCGGGAAGTCTTTCGGCCATTGCGATACCGCGGAACGGCTGATGCCGAAGAAGCGCGCCAGCTCCGCATCGGTCTGGAACCCCAGCCGCGTACGCACCTGCCGCTTGTTCCAGAATTCGGTCATGGTCTGCCCTTTTGTTAACCAGACTTATTCTTGCGGCAAGGATTCTTCGCATTCCACGCGTTAAGCTGGCTTGCATAGATGAATACTCTCGGCCAACGACTCGCCGCCGCCATGAAGAAAGCCGGGCACCCCCGCCCGGCCGATCTGGCCCGCGCCGCCAAATCCACCACGGCAACCATCAGCAACTGGCTCAACGACCATGTCAGTGCGTCCCATGTGAAAGCCGAGCAGCTGTTCCGCATCGCCGATGCGGCCAAGCTGGACGCACGCGAGCTGCTGTATGGAGTGAACGGGCGCGGCGTCGGGGAGCCGGGTAACGCCTACATTCCCAGCCAGGCCCACCTTGACGTCTGGCAGGACGCCTACGAGCTGGTCAGTCACCTGGTGGCCGAGAATGGCCTGGAAATCGACCACCGCCGCCACGCGGCGCTGGACCTGCTCGCGTTCGAACTGCTGATGGATGGCTTCAGCCGCAGCAAGGTGGCCCGCGTGCTGACGACCTCGATGACGTGAATGCACCGCCGCTGGTAGCATGGACCGCGATGGGGATGGGGCTCCCCCGATAACCGCCTGAGAAGGCTGATGGCTCCTGCCAGGACGAACCCGGTGTTCGTCGACGGCAGGTCGTGCCTGCCCTCGGCGTTCGCCACTGACCCTGCGAACCCGCATTCGAGGCACGCCATGCAAGCATTGAACAACTATTTCCTGGTCTTCGTCGGCGGCGGCATCGGTGCCTGCCTGCGCCACGCCTGCAACCTGATCGGCGCCCGAGTGGCCGTCGGCAGCCCCTGGCCGTGGTCGACCTTCCTGATCAACATCAGCGGCGCCCTGCTGATGGGCGTGGTGGTCGAGGTCTTCGCGATGCGCAATGGTGCCTCGCCGCAGCTTCGCCTGTTGCTCGCCACCGGCATCCTTGGTGGCTACACCACGTTCTCTACCTATGCGCTGGAGATCGGCCTGCTGCTGCAGCGCGGGCAGCACGGACTGGCCGCGCTGTATGCCGGTGGCTCGGTGGCGCTGGGCCTGGCCGGCCTGTTCGGTGGCATGAAGCTGGCCCGGCTGGTGCTGGGCTGAGGCTCAGGCCGCGCCAGCACGCGCCTGTCCGCGCCATTCGCGTGGTGACTGCCCCGTGTGCGCCTTGAACGCGCGCGAGAGTGCCGCCTCGCTGCCATAGCCCACCTCGTCGGCAATCCGCTTCAGCGGCCGGCCCTGGCGCAGCGCCTGCTGTGCCAGCCCGACCCGCCAGCCTTGCAGGTACTGGCCCGGGGTGGTCCCCATCGCTTCGCGGAAGCTGGCGGCGAACACGCTGCGTGACATGCCGGCCACCTCGGCCAGATCCTCCAGCGTCCACCCCTGCGCCGGGGCTTCGTGCATCGCCACCAGCGCCAGCCGCAATCGCGGGTGGCCAAGCCCAGCGAACAGACCGCCGCGCATTTCGCCACCTTCCATCAGCTGGCGCAGCACCTGGATCATCACCACCTCGAACAGGCGGTTGACCATCGCCGCGCGCCCGCAACGCTGCTCGAACGCTTCTTCGAACAACAACTCCAGCGCTGCGTTGCCGCCATACAGCCCAGCCAGCGGCAGGCAGATGAAATCCGGCAACGCGGCGCTGATCGGATTGAGCCGGCCGCCTTCGAAATGCAGGTTCGCGCAGGCCATGTCGGCGCCCTGCTGCGGGTCGGTACTGAAGCGGTGCGGCATCGGCCGCGGATACAGCAGCAGGCTGGGCACATCCACCTGTACGGTCTGCTGGGCATGACTGACCTGCAGCGGTCCACGTCGCACCAGGTGCAGCTGCCCGGCTTCATCCTCCCCCTCCAGCGTGTTGATGCCGCACAGCGCACCGGCATGGAACACCGAGGCGGTGACCGCGAAGCGTTCAAGCAGAATGGCGAGACGGTCGACCATGACGGGACTCCGGGTCAAGCGAGACAAGCTCAATGTGACAGATCGTATCGGAATCAGCACTGGAAAGGACGGCACTGGCCGCATGATCTGGCGGGCGCTATACAGGCCGCACATTCCCGCGCATGGAGGCACCGATGTCACTCCGCATCGCCCTGGCCCTGTTGCCGCTGCTGCTCGCGGCCCCGCACGCGCTATCCGCCTCACCCTCGAAGATCGAGCACCTGGCCTGGCTGGCCGGTTGCTGGCAGCTTGATGGGCAGCCACCCGGTGCCGGCGAGCAATGGACCAGCCTGGCTGGAAACACCCTGTTCGGCAGCAGCCGCAGCCTGCGTGACGGGCGAACCGTCGGCTTCGAGTTCATGCAACTGCGCCAACACGATGATGGGCGCCTGGTGCTGACTGCCCTGCCCTCTGGCCAGAACGCCACGGACTTCAACGCGACCCGGGTCGATGCCAACGAGGCGGTCTTCGAGAATCCTGCCAACGACTTCCCACAGCGTATCCACTACCGGCGGCTCGACAACCAGCGCGCACATGCGCGCATCGAGATCGCGCAGGACAATCCGAAGCAGGCAATGGACTTTCCCATGCATCGCGTCGCCTGCGGTGGACCGACGCCCGCACCCTGACACGCAGACGCCCCGGACCCGCCGGGGCGCCTGCATGCGGTCAACGCCACACGGGCATTCACCCGGCCAGCGTGGTTTCCAGGGCCTTCAGGCCATCGCGATAGATGCCCTCGAACAGCGCGGACGCTTCTTCGTTGCTGACGCCCACCGGAGTGAACTCACCGGACCAGTCGATCCGCGAACCGTCGCCCTGCTCGACCACACGCAGGGTGGATCGATAGTCGCTGACCGGGAACGGGGCCTGCAGGATCGAGTAGGTGTAGCTGCGATCGGCCTGGTCGAAGGCTTCCAGGCGCTCGACGATGGCATCGCCATCGGGATTGGCCAGATGGCGCACGCGACCGCCTTCGCTGAGCGTGCTCTGGGGAATGTACGGAAGCCAGTCGGGCAATGAATCGAAGCCGCCGATGAGGTTCCAGACCTGGTCGGCCGGGGTCGGCACGGTGATGGATACAGAAGCAGTTGCCATGGGAATGTCTCCTTCGGGACTCAGATGTTGTCGATCGGCAGCGGAGCGTTGGCCGCGACCAGGCCCTGGGCGCGCAGCGCCTGCCAGAACCCGGCCGGGATGATTTCCTTCAGTGCGGCGTAGTCTTCGGCGATGCGCTCGGGACGGCTGGCGCCCGGAATCACCGCAGCCACTGCCGGGTTGGCCAGCGAGAACTGCAACGCGGCCGCCTTGATGCTGATGCCGTACTCGGCCGCGATGGCCTTGATGCGCTCGACCTTGGCCAGGATCTCCGGCGACGCCTTCTGGTACTCGAAGTGGCTGCCACCGGCCAGCACGCCGGAGCTGTACGGACCGCCGACCACGATGCCGGTGTTGCGCTCGGCCGCCTTGGGCATCACCCGCTGCAGCGCACGCTCGTGGTCGAGCAGCGAGTAGCGGCCTGCCAGCAGGAAGCCATCCGGACGGGCTTCGTCCAGGTCCAGGGTCAGCTCGATCGGCTCGACACGGTTGACGCCCAGTCCCCAGGCCTTGATCACGCCCTCCTCGCGCAGGCGGGTCAGCACCTTGAAGGCACCGCGGCGTGCGGTCTCGAAGTACGACAGCCACTCATCGCCGTAGAAGTCCTGTGCGATGTCGTGCACCCAGACGATATCCAGGCGATCGGTCTTCAGGCGCTTGAGGCTGTCGTCGATCGAACGCAGGGTGGCGTCGGCCGAGTAGTCGTTGACCAGCTTGTTGGGGCGGCCGGCGACGAACAGGCCGCCCTTCTCGCCAAGGTCGCGGGCGCTGGTGTCTTCCACTTCGTCCAGGATCAGGCGGCCGACCTTGGTGCTGAGCACGAAGTCATCCCGGTTGCGCTTGGCCAGCGCGTCGCCAAGGCGGATCTCGGCCAGGCCTGCACCATAGAACGGGGCGGTATCGAAGTAGCGGCTGCCCTGTTCCCAGGCCGCGTCCACCGTGGCCTGGGCCTCGGCTTCCGGGATGTCACGGAACATGTTGCCCAGCGGCGCGGTACCGAAGCCGAGGGTCTTGCCAGCCAGCAGCGTGTTGATGCTCATGGGTTCCCCCTTGGAGAGGTTGTTGAAGTTGAGGCACAGGCTAGGCTTGCCCGATAAGACTGTCCAAGACATAATTTAATTATCTTGAGTCCCGCAGGGTCTTATGCTCGACCTCCGCCAACTGCGCTACTTCGTGGCCGTCGCCGAAGATGAACACGTCGGCCGCGCTGCCGAGCGCCTTCACATCTCCCAATCCCCGCTCAGCCGGCAGATCGCCCAGCTGGAGGAACGGCTGGAGCTGCAGCTGTTCGAACGCTCGCAGCAGCGCATCCGGCTGACCGCCGATGGCCGTACCTTCCTGGCCGAGGCGCGGGCCCTGCTGACCCATGCCAACCGGCTGGAATCGCTGGCGCGCCGGCTCGGCCGCGGCGACGAAGGCGGCCTGTGCATCGGCTATCTGGAGTACGCGATGCACTCCGGCGTATTGCCCACCGCCCTGCGCGAACTGCGCGGCGATCGCCCGGCGGTGCATATCGCGCTCTACAACCAGCAGTCGGACGTGCAGCTGGCAGGCCTGCGGCAACGCAGCCTGGACATCGCCCTGGTCTGCGAACCACCGGCGTTCGACGATCCGGACCTGGAAGCCACGCAGGTGCTGAACGACCCGATGCTGCTGGCGCTGCCGGCCGACCACCCACTGGCCAGTGCAGAGACCATCACGCCAGAGGATCTGGCCAGCCAGCAGTGGATCGGCGTGATGCACAGGGAAAACGCACTGCGCCACGACACCTTCATCGCCGCGTGTGCGAAAGCCGGGTTCACCCCGAGCATCGCCATGGAAGCGACCGAGCCACTGGCCGCGCTTGGCCTGGTTGCCGCCGGCCTGGGCCTGACCACCGTCCAGCAGAGCCTGGATCACCAGGCACCGGACGGCGTGGTGCTGCGCGAGCTGCCGTGGTTCAGCTACCGCACACCGCTGTGGGCGGCCTGGCACCGCATCAACCTGCGCCCCCTGGTCGAGACCTTCCGCAGGACGCTCGTGCGCACCGCCACCGAAGGCAAGCCGGCATTCGGCGACTGAGCCGACCGCGCTATGCCGGGCCTGCCTCGGTGTAGCGCATCACCATGAAACCCTCTTCTGCGGCCGGTGCAACGAAGTGGCGGGTGATCTGCTCGAATTCCTCATCGCTGGCCTGGAAGGGATGCTCGCCGCATGCATTGCGTGCACGCAGCCGCGCCTTGCAGACCTCGTCGGCGATGTCGAGGAAGTGCAGTTGATGCGCGGCGCCCACTGGCGAGAACACCTCACGTGCCCACCCGCGGGTTGCGGGCGTGTTGAAGGGGAAATCGAGCACCACCGAGACGCCGGCCCGCAGCAGCGTACGCAGATGATCGGTCAGCACGCTGCGCAGCGTGGCTGCGCGCTGCAGATAATCGGCGACGGAGTGGATTTCACCCGGGTGCAGCGTGGCCAACCAGGCATCTTCGCTGATCAATACGTGGCGAGGATTGGCCGCCAGCTGTTGCGACAACGTCGATTTTCCTGCGCCGATCTTGCCGCACAGCAGGTGCAGGGTTGCGCCGCCATCGGCGGATGGAGGGTGTTGCATCTGCGATCTCCTCGGTGGATTCCAGTTCCCGGGAGAGCGCTGCATGCAATCCGCCTTCCCGGGCGGGTTGCAGGGCCGTGACGACCGCGCGCTACCCCGCCTTCCCTTGGGGAATGCGGATAATCGACGCGGTGACGTGCGGAGCCATGCCACCAGCGTAGAGCGCCGCCTGTACGGCCCGCAATCCCCTGCGGCAGTGCAGCGCGCGCAACATTCCGCTGGCATCTATGCTCGGCGCCATTCCCGCATGGAATGACCACGATGCGCCCCTTGCTTCGATGTGCCCTCGCCCTTGGCCTGCTGCATGCTTCGACGGCATCGCTGGCAGCACCAACCACGGCACCACGCACGCTCAGCGGCGAGCTGCAGGGCGCCCCCTGGCGGCTGGATGTACCGGCAGACTGGAACGGCGACCTGGTGATGCTGGCCCATGGCTATGAGCCCGTGGGCGTGCCACGCACCACGCCAATGGCCGCCGGTGACAGCACCGCAGCACTGCTGGGCGCGGGCTACGCCGTCGCGCAGAGCGCGTATTCCAGCCAAGGCTGGGCGGTGGCCGAGGCGATCACCGACATGGAACACCTGCGACAGCATGCCCTGGGTGAACTCAAGCGCGTGCGACACACCTGGATGCTGGGCTTCTCGATGGGTGGTGCCGTAACCATTGGCAGCCTCGAGCGTTTCCCGCAGCACTATGCCGGTGGTGTGTCGCTGTGCGGCGCCAATCTCAGTGGCGAACAGATCGCGGCCGACCTGCTGACCACACTGGTCGCGTTCGATTATCTCTTCCCCAAGGCTGAGGGGCTGCCGGCCACCGGGTTGGCGTCGCGCGAAGCAGCCATGCTGCCCCAGAGCGAGCTTTACCAGGGCATCGCCACCACGCTGCAACGCGACCCGGCGCATGCCGCGTTGCTGGCGCAGCGGCTGCAGGTTTCCCCCGATGAAGTGGCCGGCACGATCAGCCTGCACGCCCTGGTCCTGCACGAGCTGGCCACACGCAGCGGTGGCATGCCGGTCGGCAACAGGGGCATGGTCTACAGCGGCTTCGGCGATGACGCCGCATTCAACGCCGGGGTGCGGCGCATCGATGCCGTACCTGCCGCGCAGGCCAGGGTGCGCGCGACGCTGGCGCTGACCGGCGCACTGCAGCGCCCGCTGGTGATCCAGTTCAACCACAACGACCCGACCATCGTGCCGCACATGCAGACGGTGTATCCGCAGTTGGCCGCACACGCCGGTGCGCGGCCAGCGCCACGGCTACTGCCATCGGTGGGCGAAGGACATTGTGGCTTCTCTGAAGCACAGGTTGTCGATGCCTTGAAGACAGTGCAACGCTGAGTCCATCGCGTAGCGAAACGTGTCCGCCAGGCTGGCAACGCTTACGGTGCAGGGACCCGCGCAGCATGTGCCGCCTCCCCTCGATCTGACCGCGCACCTGTTCGGCATGCCCGAAGGCGAGTGGCTGCGCTTCGACATGTCGGTGCCGTTTGGCCACCCGGGTGTCGGCCGACCAGCACAGTGCTGCTCGATGCGCGCGGTCAGATCGGCACGCTCGGCCAGGTCTTGGCCGTGCGCCCGTGGCCGCAGCAGGCGGGGATCAGCCGCCCAGCGTGCCCATCGTGAAGGTGTAGCCCGAGCTCATCAGGAATTCGCGCATGCGCATTTCCGCGCGCCGCGGTGAGGCCAGGTTGGCCGGCGCATACAGGGCATACACCAGGCCCGATCCCTCGATATGTTCGCGGCGGACCTCGCAGCGGGCGGTTTCCGAGGCTATCACCCATCCGTCCTTCAGCCGCTCCGGCCCGATGGATTGCCCGTTCTTCAACCGAAAGGTCAGCCAACGCACATCTGCCATGATTTTGCTCATTTCCGATTCGCTCCGTGCCCGAAGCGACCCGTGATGTCCTTGCTCGCCATTGCAGCTCCCTGAGACGTGGAACTCGACCATAACGCCTTGCCATGTCGCGGGTGACTGAGACTGGCCGCGCCGCTCAGGTCGCCAGGTTGAAGAGCCGCCACAACGCCTCGCGCCCGGGTGGCGTCAGCCGTAGTTCGCGCCGGCCCTCGACGCGCCGCAGCCAATCGTTGTTCACGAAACTGTCCAGCATCGCCTCACCGACCAGCCCTGCCAGGTGTGGCCGCCGTTCGGTGCAGTCCAGGCAGCCACGGCAGTAGCGCGCCGGCTTGGCCGCCACCGGCTGCTGCAGGAGCTCGCGCAACGGCAGGCCCAGTCCGGCAAGGAATGCGGCGCCTCCAGCGCTGATCTGCCAATGCCCTTCGCATGGCAGTACATGCCCCGCCTGCAGCAGGCGATCGGTGATGGCGACCGCGTGCACGCCGGCCAGGTGCCGATAGCAGGAACGCGCCTCGCGCAGTGCAGGCATGCTGCGCGCGGCCGCAGCGGTACACGAAGGGGTACGGTCGGCCACGCGCAGGATGCCTTCGAGCATCTCTGCCACCTCGCTTGATGCCAGCCGGTGGTAGCGATGACGCCCCTGCGCCACCGCCACCAGCAGGTCGCCCTCGACCAGCCTGCGCAGGTGCGTGCTCGCCGTCTGCGGCGTTACCCCGGCCACGCGCGCCAGCTCCATCGCGGTGTAGGCCCGTCCATCCATCAACTGCAGCAGCATGGCGGCACGCGCCTGGTCACCGACCAGGGCACCGACACTGACAAGGGAACCGGAGGTGTGGACCATGCCCCATTGTGGCATGCCGTCATTTGCCAACAGTTCGATGCAGGCCGAAGCGTCAGCAGCCGACTGCGCGGCACAGTGCTCGCCCGCAACCGCGAGACCTGCCGTGAAGACCGCTTCGATCCATCGCCGCCGCATCACCCCTTCGGTCCTGTACCCAGGCACGCCCGTGCTGCTGATGACCACGTTGAATGACGATGGCAGCAGCAACATCAGCCCGCTTTCTTCGTTCTGGGCGCTGGGCAACCGGGTAGTGCTGGGTCTCGGTACGCAGGGCCAGGGCTATCGCAACCTGCAGCTGCGCAACGAGTGCGTGCTGAACTTCCCCTCATCCGCGCAGGCCGCACAGGTCGAGGCGATCGCGCGGGCAACCGGCTGTAACCCGGTGCCGACCGCCAAGCAGGCGGTGGGCTACGTGCACGTGCGCGACAAGTTCGCACTGGGCGGATTCACTGCCGTCGTGTCGACGCACGTTGCTCCGATGGCCATTGCCGAGTGCCCGCTGCAGGTGGAGGCCACCGTCATGGCGATGCATCCACCCGGCGAGGATGATGGCCAGGGCTTCGTGATCGTCGAAGGCCGCATCCGCTGCGTGCATGCGCACGAAGACATCACCGTGGACGGCACCCAGCACATCGACGTGGCGCGCTGGAAACCGTTGATCTACCTGTTCCGGCAATACCTGGGTGTAGGAGAGCCGGTCGGGCGCAACTTCCGTGCGGAAATGCCCATGCGCGCGTCTGCCTCGCAGTGAGCAGTCAATTCGCAGGGGCGGTCGAACTGCTGAACTTGTCGCGCACCGTCCGCTCACGTTCGCGCCGGACCGATGCACACTGTTCGCGCGCATTCGACATCTGCGTATCTGCTGCAACACGCTCAGCGCTCAGCGACTGCTGCAGGCTGGCGATCTGCGCACGGATGCCGGAGTCCTGTGTTGCGCCGGCCAGGCTGGTGCCCGCCGCGGCCAGTTGACGGTTCAGCTCGGCGACCTGCCGGCCAACCTGCTGGCTGCGGGACTCCAGCGGACCGTAGATGCGCGAGCGCTCGCCCTGCACGCAGTTGCGCTCGGCGATACCGGCGTCGGCCAGTTCGGTGTTCTGGTACACCGCCGCGCGGTTCGATGCCTCCCCCGCCGTTTCCGTGGAGGAACGGCTGGAACGCAGCTTCATGGGTTCAGCGCCGGCAGCACAGGGATTCTGGCTGTACACCGTTTCCCCGGAAGCGCCCTTGCACTTGTAGACCTGGGCCGATGCCAGCGGGGCACACCCCAGCAGCATCATCGCCATCACTACCTTCCGTTTCATCCTGCACCGCTCCCTGGTTCATTGGACAACCGACACGATACGGTGGTTTGGGGGCGACTGCACGATGGCGTCGTTCAGACCGTTTCGCCCTGCAGATCGAGCACGGCCGTGGTCCAGCGGCGCGCCCCCAGCATGGCCACCATGCCGCCGCGATAGACGAACCGGCGTGCATGGCCGTCTTCAATGAAGCAGGTCTCGTTCTGCATCGGCACATAGCCCGCAGAGGCATAGTGCCGATGATCCAGGGCGAACAGCACGGCGAAATCGATACCGTGCCGGCGCAACTCTGCATGGGCCGCTTCGATCAACCGCGAGGCAACGCCCTGCCGGCGAACGTCGGCACGCACCACCACGCCGCCAATCAAGCCTATGCGTTCCGGCTCGCCGTCCAGCAGTACGTTGCGTTCGTACAGCGCGAGATGTGCGACAACCTGATCACCTCCCATCGCCAGGACCAGAGCGACCGGCCCCGGGATGGCGTAGCCCTCGCCCTGCATGTCCGGGAAAGCCTGGCGGAGCAGATCCACCGCCTGCTGACGGTGTTCCGGCGCTACGCTTTGCCAGCGGCATACCTGAACGTGCATTGCCCTATCTTCGTCGAATGAATGTGGGTCCAGGCCCATCGTGCCACGGAAATATGACCGGGCCCGCGCTAACGTTTCACTGTCAGTGCAATGTGATCCAGTACGAGACGATATCCGTGTAGATGCCCTCGCGCTTGACTGCGCGCGGCTCCCTGCCGAGTACGCTGAAACCCAGCGATTCATACAGCCCGCGCGCAGCAGCATTGTCCTCCAGCACCGTGAGGGTGAGCGATTCAATGCCCTCGGCGCGCGCAGATGCAAACGCAGCAAGAAGAAGCTGGCGGGCGATACCCTGGCCACGGTGGCCGGTGCCCACATGGACACTGTGCACTTCCGCCGTATGCCGTCGCGCCATCCGCACCGGGCGTACGTAGCGCAGGAAGCCCGCAAGCTTGCCGTCGATGAAGGCGCCGAAGTAACGCGTACCGGGATCAGCAAGCTGGGCGCGCATCACGTCTGCCGTCTCATTCTGCGCCTCGGCCAGCGTAGACAGGAACGCAGCGGGCGACTCACGAAGCGCCTGCAAGCGCGCCTGCCAGAGAATGTCGGCGTCGTCAGCGCCAAGTTGCCGGATGACCATGCGATACACCCGCGAGGTTGTTGATGCACAGGTGCCCAGCCTAGCGCGGGTCCGCCTGATGCGGCGTGCATGCAAGAATGAAAACCGTCCCTTCTTCATTCACCGCCATGACTGAACTGCAGATTCCCCGCGTTGGATGCGGCGCCGTCGTCCGTGATGCCGACGGCCGCATCCTGCTGATCCAGCGCGGACGCGATCCGGAGCGCGGGCATTGGGGCCTGCCCGGCGGCAAAGTCGACTGGATGGAAACGGTGGAGGCTGCCGTGGTCCGCGAAGTCCGCGAGGAGACGGCGTTGGAAGTGACGCTGCTGCGCCTGCTGTGCGTGGCCGATCATTTCGAGCCGGCGCTTGCGCAGCACTGGGTCGCGCCGATCTACGAGGCGCGGGCACCTGCGGGTGCCGAGGCTTCCATCCAGGAGCCAGGTGTGCAGACCGGGCTGGGCTGGTTCGCCGTGGATTCACTGCCCCAGCCGCTGACGCAGGCCACGGTGCAGACGCTGGCCAGGCTGTAGCCGCTCAGAACACGATGAAGGCGGCACAGATGACGCCCGGCCTTGCGGCTCACTCGATCGGAAGACCGTGCATCTTCAGGAACGAGAGTTTGTCCCAGTAGCCGCGCTGGAACGTGATCAATCCTTCGTCAACCGTGAAGAAACCGCATCCTCGCAGGCCAAGAGGGTCGCGCCATTCCAGCGCAGCGACATTGCCGGCCTCATGGATGACTTCGGGAATGCAGACCATTTCAGCAGTGCCGAATTCACGCTCGAAGGTGGCACGGATCGCATCGCGGCCCTTGATCGGGTCCTGGGTGACCTGGTGATTGATCGCGTCGGGGTGATACAGCTCCGCCAAGCCAGCAGCATCGCCTGCGTTGAAGCGCTCGATCCAGGTTTCCACGATGTGTCGGGGAGTCATCCGCATGAAGTCCGCTAAGGCCCAGACCCGATCATAGCGCTCGTACAGCACATTCCAGACCGCAGAAAAACGAAAAGCCCTGCCCGGAGTCAGGGCTTTTCAATTGGAGGCCTCAAGCGGAATCGAACCGCTGTAAACGGATTTGTAATCCCAATCAAATCCTTACTCATCAATAGCCTGAGCGGAGGCGACACCCGCCCAACCGCCCCAACCGATCGAGTGCTGCCTTGATCCGCTCAACCTCCTTCGCTCTGGCCTCGGCCAGGCGTCGGGCCTGTTGCTGCTGTTCGCGGGTCGGCGGCAGACCGGGCAGTGGCGGGGGCAACTGGATCGGCGTGCTGTCGGTCAGCCGGGCGACGGCCTCACGCAGAGGCAGCTCGGGATACAGCCGGGCCGCGCACCAGCGTTCCGCATAGCGCTTCGCCTGCCGGACGTTGGCCGCGCGCCCCCTTCACCTGCCCCATCTTCTGGCCTTCCATCCACAGGCGCACCCCAAGGGGAGTGACGCCGGCCGTCTCCTGACCGTTCTACCAGAGCGCCCAGCGCTCACCGGTCTGGACCCAACCAGAGGGAATGGGCGCAGTGCAGAAGCCCTGGTAACCGTGGGAAGGGAAGGTCGCATGGCCGGACGGATACGACCGGCCATCGTGTCAACGATTCGACAAGGCGCGCCCAAGTCCCCGGCCTGTAATTGAGCCAGTCGCCGATGCCGCAAAGCTCCCGCCAGCCACTATTGTGAACAAAAAATGAACTTCAGTTGCACCTTGGCCGGGGGTGGTTCCGCCCGTCGCCGTTTACAAATAGAGGTCTGTAAAGCACTTGGCACTCGGAGACACCCCAGATCGAGCGCCATCTATGTCCTCCCCCTGTACACGCACTACGTTCATCAGCAACAAAGGAGCGCTATGAGTCGACGGATCAAAGCCCTGAGCCTCGCTGTACTAGCCATGCTGGCAGGAGCGGCAGTTTGGTACGGAACAACCGCACCGAGTACACAGCCAAACAAAGCCGCCTCATCGTCAGAGCCATCCAGCGCTTTGGAGCACGCCACTCGAGGGCCCGCGATCTCCGCCTCGCGACCTGTCTCTTCAAGATCCACACCAGGGTCTGCGGCCAACAGATTAGTTCGTGTGCGGCAACTGTCCGGACGCGCGTACGCAGTGGAAGACTATGGACCAATCCCACCAGGGACAGTGCACGAAGTCATTTCAAGACTTTCACCGTTGGCATTAGCTGGTGATGCGACAGCGTCCTACGGAATATTTCAGAAGCTCAATGAGTGTAAGGACATCAATCGACGCGCGTCTCGAGGCGTCGCACTTCACGCTTCCGAGAATGTCGCGACCGCGTGCATTGAACTATCCGCTGAAGATGAACTGAGTTCCAGTAGATGGCTCTCGCTTGCAGCAGAGCAGGGGAACATTGGAGCACGACTCCTTTATGCCGCGGACTCACAATCCGCCCTTGGAGGACCAGCGGAGCTGCTTCGCAATCCAGACCGCACGAAGGAATACAAGCAGACAGCTGTCGGCTATCTGCAAGAAATGGCAAACCAAGGCAGTGCGGACGCACTCCTACAGCTTGGGAATGCCTATCACGCTGGTGTACTTGTCGACGAGGACCGAGTTACAAGCAGAGCTTACTTTGAAGCAGTTCGTCTCGCAGATCCGTCGATAGTGCCAGCTCGACAAGTTAGTACCTTGGACAAATCGCTAAGTGCAGAACAGCTGAACTTGGCACTTCGAAAGGGAAATCAACTCTATGACTCATGCTGCAGATAAGAAGTTCTTCCGCATCCCCCGCCGCAAGGCCATTCTACTTCTGATAGTCGTCGCTGCGATCGCACTCGCAGCAAGCACGTTCGCTTTCGAACGCGGCCCCTACTTCTGCACCGATTGTCACGTCGAATCACCGGTACCCGACGCAAGAACCCTAGAGGTCATTAAAGACTCGCGGGCACCAATCGACTATGTGCCATTCTTTGCGTGGGCGACTGGAACAACGTACCAGATATGCAATCCCACCCACTGCACCGTCTATCACGAGAATTTTGAATCCAATTGGGTGGGCGAAGGCCGGACCCCTCGCGAGGGTGTTATGCCCGAGCCAATCTACGAAGGCGGCGGCGTGGAGACTGGCGGAGGCGGCACCGAGAATGGGGGTGGCGGAGTTGGCGTCGGTGGCACCAACTTTGGCGGTGGATGTGTCGGCAACTGCAGTGGCAGGATAGATGTCGGCCCAGTCCAGCAAATTTGATTTACCGATGCAAAGCCCAGCTCACTCAACGAGCAGGGCTTTTCTCACAAATGCCACGCGCGCCGGTCATCCTGACCAGATTCCAGTAGGCAGCGATGATCCGGGCGTAATAGCACATACGCTTCTCCTGTAAGGAGTATTTAGATGGTGACCTCCATCACTGGAAGGTTGGGAGCCGCTTCAATCAGGCGACCACCTCGAACCCAGACGTTGTAAGGAATGGTTTGCTGCCGCTGGCCGAAAGCCCGCACCTGTACCCCGTCATACGTCGTCAGCGTGCTGCTGCCATCACTGTTGTGCGCGGTGACGGTCGCCAGCAATCGAGGATTGCTGCTGACCAGTTCGCCGAATTGATCCCGAAGGTCAGTTCGCATCGTTGTAGTGCCTTTCGAGGGCTGCGGCGTGCTCGATCACAACTGCCTGTTGATCGATCACAACATCAACGCGCAGCGACTCGCACTGCCCATGCCATCTCCCCGCAGCGCCAACCACTTCCATCAGGTCCAATGGCATGACTGGGCCGACCTCACCTGGCTTAATCGGCTTGGGGAACAGCGGCATAGTGAGGTCGACGGCGGCTTGCTCACTTCGTTCACCAAGGATGTTCCGCCCGCGCTCGGCGCCGACGGCAGCAACATGAATCAGTGGGCTGCTGACCTGCTGTGCGAAAAGCTGACCTGCCTCACCGTCCTTGCGTACTTTGCAGGTGACGCCCTTTCCCGGCAGCTCACCAGTGACCACCACCGCATCGTGCAGCGGTTCGCTACGTATCTGGAGGCTCTCGGCAAGGACGATGTACTCCTGCACAACGTGATCAGGAGGTGATTCCCGCCAAAGCTACGGGCTGACTGGATAGCTGGCCCGAACCCGCAACACCGGCTGCGCCGGGTCGGACTGCACACCACCGCGACACTTGCCCCGGCCAAGCCGCTGATGGCATCGAGAGGCGTGTTCGCGTCGCAGATTCTTCGCTGCCGCCTCGGTGTTGGCTAGCTCCTCCGGCACCACGCCGCGATCAAGCAGCACGTCCAGACGACGTACATACTCGTTCCTCGGCTTCATAGGACCTGCCGACAACGGGTGGCAAACAGATGATTTCATGGCCGAATCAGGAGATTCTGCACAAAGGCATCGAACGCCAGGCAAGCAAAAAGCCCTGACCGGAGTCAGGGCTTTTCAATTGGAGGCCTCAAGCGGAATCGAACCGCTGTAAACGGATTTGCAATCCGGTGCATAGCCACTCTGCCATGAGGCCAACGTACTGCGCGCCAGGAACTGGGCCCTGACAAGACAAAACCCCATGATGGGGCCTGTCGGAACATGGAGCGGGAAACGAGACTCGAACTCGCGACCTCAACCTTGGCAAGGTTGCGCTCTACCAACTGAGCTATTCCCGCGTAAGCCGACATGCTACCGGAAATCCGGAAAACACACCAGCGATTTCACCTTTCTGACTGCGCGCAAAGCCTTGTGGCCCAACGTGCCCCGCCTTGCCGTGGCGGGAGAAAAACAAGGCCCCTGCCGGGGCCCTGTAGAATCTGGAGCGGGAAACGAGACTCGAACTCGCGACCTCAACCTTGGCAAGGTTGCGCTCTACCAACTGAGCTATTCCCGCAGATTCCGTTCGACCTGCGTCGAAGGAGCGCTATTGTGTCCAAATTCCTTCACGCCGTCAACAGTCTTCACATCATGCGGTCACGGACGTCCGCAGTGGGGTACGCTGCCCCGCCCGGCCCCGTTCGCCCATGCTCCTTCGCGGCACGCCTCTGTTGATCGCCCTGCTGCTGCATCTGCTGGTGGCCCTGCTGTACTGGGCGCTGATGCCGATGGGAATGAACTGGTATCCCGACCATTTCGGCTTTGCTTCACATCGTGACATCGGCCTGGGCATCGCCCAGTTCTATCTGTTCTGGATGTTCATTGGCGCCCAGCCGCTGATCGCGGTGCTGCGGCCACTGTTTGCCAAGCTGCTGGTGCTGGCGATTCCCCTGGCGTTCGCGAGTTGGACACTGATGCACAACCATCCGCTGCGCCAGCTGTACTTCACCCTCGGGCCCGGCCTGCTGGCACTGGCCGCGATCGCCATTTCCGCGTGGTATGCATCACGCAAGCGCCTGCCTGCCACCACGGACACCGCCGATGCCTAGACGCTACGTCCGCCTGTTCTGGTTGCTGGTTGCGTTGACCTGGCTGGCGCTGATCGCCGCACTGGTCAATGCCGGCTTCACACCAGACTACTGGCTGCTGCATCACATGGAGGGCGCCGAACTGCCCTACCCGACCAGCACCGTCATCGTGTTCGCGTTGCTGGGCACCGTCGAACTGGTGGTGGCCGCCTTGATCGTGCGGCCGTGGAGACTGAAACGCCTGTGGCTGCGCCTGCTGATCGCCTTCGCCCTGCTGCTGGCATGGTCGGTGCCGTGGATGCTGTCAGCCATGCACCAGCCGCCGGTACACGGCATGCATCTGCTGTGGTTGTTGCTGCTGGACGTGGGACTGCTGCTGGCGCTGTGCATGGTGTCGGCGGTGAGCGCATGGCAGACGCTCAGGCGTCGAGGGCGCGCGGATGCGCCCCCGCCGCAGCACTAGGCTTACTTCCGGAACTCCACCCGCACATGCTGGCCGAAGCGCGCCTTGGCCTCGCCATCGAACTCCAGCACACACTCCACCACCTTGGCCACGCCACGCCCCGCATCTTCAGGCAGGCGTGCCTGCGCGAACACAGGGCTGATGCGCACCACGCGTGCAGACGGCAGCGTGCCGGTGTTCTCGGCACCATCGCTGTCCGGCACCACGGTAGCCTTCATGCCCACCTGCACGGCATCGGCATAGGCGGCGCTGAGTTCGGCACGTACCTGCAGCGGGCGCGCCGGCAGCAGCGAGATCGCCGGCTTGCCCGCCTGCACGAAAACTCCGAGGCCAGGCACCTGGCCGACCACGGTGCCGGCTTCCGGCGCGCTCAGCGACATCTGCTGCAGTTTCAGCCTGGCGTGTTCCAGCTTGTGCTGGGCCAGGTCGACCTGCGCACTGGCCACGTCGACATCGGCGCGCACACCCGCCAGCTGCTGCTTGGCCGCATCGGCCTGCTGGTTGGACGACACGCCTTCGCTGGCCCCCGTAGACAGGCGAGTAGCGTTGCGCTCCAGTTCGCGCAGCTGCGCCTGACTGCCCTTCAGGCGGTCATTGGCCAGGGCGAGATCGGCGGTGGCCATCGCCACCTCCTGCTGCAGCAGCGCACCGTCCAGCGACAGCAGCAGCTGCCCCTTCTTCACCGTGGCGCCCTCCTTCACCGGCGCGGCAGTGATCGAGCCGTCCACCGGCGGTGCCAGCGCGATCAGGCCACCCTCGACGTCGATGATGCCGCGCGCCACCGCGACCTTGCCGACGGCGGTTGCACCGGCCTTGCCCGAAGGCGACTGTGCAGGCGCAGGCGCGTCCCTGGAACAGGCGCCGAGCAGCAGTGCCGCGGACAGGGCCAGGCTGAGGGGAAGCAGGTGCGACGTCTTGGTCATGGGGCGGACTCTACAGTTTCGTTCTGGCGGCGGTCATCACGGACCATGCCGTCTTCCATGGCGATCACCCGATCGGCATGCCGGATCAGGCGCGGATCGTGGCTCACGCACAGCACGGTGGCGCCATGCGCACGTGCGTAGCGATGCAGGATGTCGATCACGCGCTGACCGCTCTCGGCGTCCAGCGCGCTGGTGGGTTCGTCGGCGAAGATCAGCGTCGGCGACTTGGCGAAGGCGCGGGCAACGGCCACACGCTGCTTCTCGCCGCCGGACAGCTGCGCCGGGCGCATGTGGCTGCGGTGGCTGAGGCCCACTTCTTCCAGCGCCTTGCGCGCCAGCGGTTCGCTTTCGCGATTGCGCATGCCGCGGTAGCCCAGCGGCAGCTGCACCTGCTCCAGCGCAGTCAGTGCCGGGAACAGATTGAAGCCCTGGAACACGAAACCGACATGGTGCAGGCGGAAGCGCTCCACCTCGCTTCGGGTCATGTGCCCCACATCCTGGCCAAGTGCGTGCACGCGGCCACCATCGGGCGCGGACAGGCCGGACAGCAGCGACAACAGCGTGCTCTTCCCGCAACCCGACGGGCCCGATACCAGGGTCAGCTCGCCAGGATAGATGTCCAGCGACAGGCCGCGCAGCACCGGCACCTGCACGTCGCCGGACATGAAGCCCTTTTCAAGTGCATCGGCCCGCAGGGTCGGGGCGACGGCGCGTGTGGAAGTCATCGGCCGGTCCTCAACGCAGCAGCAACGATGGATCGGAGCGGACGACACTGCGCACCGCCATGATGCTGGAGAGCATGGCCATCACCGCAACCAGCGCGACGCAGCCGAGGATCACCATCGGTGTCAGCTGCACCGGAACGCGCTGGGTCTGCGCGATCAACAGCACCACGGTGCTGAAGGCCGCCGCCAGCAACATGCCCACGCCACCGATCAGCAACGCCTGCTCGAACACCACCCGTGCCAGCGCATAGCGGCCTGCACCGAGTGCATTGAGCGTGGCGTACTCGCGAACCGAGCCAGCCACCACCGACGCGAACGACTGGTTGGTGATCACCGCGCCGACGAAGCAGACGATGACGGCCATGAACAACACCGCGATGCCGGCACCGGTGTCGAACAACCAGTACTGCTGCGAGCGGCTGGCGAACTCCGGCGCGGTCCAGAACTCGACCGGCGTAGCCTGGCCCATTGACGCGGCCAGGCGATCGCGCACGCGGTCGGCCAGGTCCGGCGAGCGCAGGCCCGCCACGAAGTAGGTACTGCCCTCATGTGGGTCGGTACCGGCGATGGCGCGCGCGGTATCCAGCGAAGCCAGTACGTTGACACCACCAAGGCCACGCAGGCCCGGCTGCGCGGCAACCACGCGCACGGCCTTGCCATTGATCCAGGCACGGTTGTTCTGCAGGTCCACGCCCAGCGTATCCAGGTCAGCGCTGTCGACGATCACCGCACCCGGTTCGCGCAACTGCGCGCGCAGGTCGATGGGCAGGATGCGCGCGAACATCATCGCGTCGTCCTGGGTGGAGATGCCGGACAGATACACCGACACGTTGCCGGTGCCCTGCGCGCTGGAGCGCCATTCGCCATCCACCCACTCGTAAGGTTCGACGCGGGTGACATCCGGATCCATGCGCAGGTGGCTTTCCACATCGGCGCTGATCGCGTGGCCGTAGTTGACGCTCTGGGTGCCGGGGAAACCGGCCCAGATATCGGCCGAGGATGCCTTCACATAGATCGCGGCGGTGCCGAAGATGCCCAGCACCAGTGCGGCCTGCACGATCAACAGCACGCCGGCGAAACACATCGCCAGCACCACCGGCAGGAACCGGCGCCACTCATAGGCCAGGGTCTTGCGGGCCAGCGCGATCATTGCGGTTCGCCCTCAGCCTCGACCGGCAGCGGTGCGCCACCAAGGGCGCGGTACAGCGACGCAAACGCCAGCACGCGCGCGCCCTGCGCACCGATCAGGTCGGCCTGCGAGGCCAATGCGGCACGCTGCGTATCCAGCCCATCGAACTCGCTGGACAGGCCCAGCTGCACCTGCCTCGCCTGGCGCTTGACCTGCTGGTTGGCGGCATCATTGGCCGCACGCAGGGACTGGATGCTGCTGTCCTGGCGTGCAAGGCTGCCCAGCGCGCCTTCCACTTCGCTCACGCCTTCCAGCACGGCCTTGCGATACCCGAGCAGCGCGGCGTCCAGCTGCTTCTCATCGGCATGGAAACGCGCACGGCGTTGGCCCCAGTCCCACAGCGGAATATCGACGTACGGGCCGATCGAGGGACTGGAATCGGAGTTGGAGCGGGCGTTCTGGGTGAGGTTGTAGGCGTACAGGATCGAACCACCCAGGCTGATCCGCGGATACATCGCAGCGCGCGCCGCGCCCTTGCTGGCGGCGGCCTGCATCACCTCCGATTCGGCCAGCAGGATCTGCGGACGGTGGCGCAGCAGATCGGCGGGTACCTGCTGCAGCGAGAACGTGCCCAGCGTCGGCGGCGTGCGGTAGGCGCGCCAGGCCGGGTCCGGGCCGTCACGGCCCAGCAGCAATGCCAGCGCGCGGGCCGCGTTGTCGGCGTTTTCCCGAGCCTGTGCCGTGGCGGCGCGGGTGGCGGCCTGGCGTGCACGCAGGCGATCCAGTTCGCCCGGCTCATCCAGGCGAAGTCGCTGGCGGACCCGCGCCAGTTGTTCGCCGCGGTCGTCCACGGCCTGCTGGCGCATCAGCAGATCCTGCTGGGCCTGCGCCACGGTCAGGTCCAGATAGCTGCGCACCACGTCGGCAATCACCGCTACCTGCGCGGCATTGCGCAGCGCCTCGGCATTGCCAGCCGAAGCCTGCGCGCTCAGCTGCGCACTCTCGGCGGCGCCGAACAGGCCCAGGTCCCAGATCGCTTCAATGCCGGCATGGAAGTAGGTATCGACAGCGGCGGCGTCCTGCACCTGCTTGGCGCTGGCGGAGATTTCCGGCAGGAAACGCGAGTCGGACGTGCCAGCGACGATCCGAACGGCCTGCAGGCGCAAGGTGGCCTGCTGCAGGTCGAGATTGCCGGCGACCGCCTGATCGACCAGGCCATCCAGCGCCGGGTCGGCCAGCACCTTCCACCACTGCCTGGCGTCCACCGCCACGCCCTGGCCCTGCGGTACCTGGGTCCAGGCGCTGGGTGTGCGATCAGGCAGGTCCGGGACGGGCACCGACATGCAGCCGGCCAGGGCCAGGGTTGCCAACAACGCACCGGGGCGCAGCACTGCCTGCAGGGAGAGTCCGCGCCCGGTCCTGGGCACTGCCACTGAAGTGATACGCCTGACCACCAGCCCGCCAACGTGTAGAAGGAGCATGAAGGCTACCGTGCGATTGTGGAGCGAACATGGAGAATTGGTCCGAAAAAGGTCACAGCACGCGTGCGGTTCAGGCAACGATGGCGTTGGCCTTTCGCCAGCCTTTCACTGCATGCGACGCACGGAACGCTGGTGCGACATCCGGGCCATTGCGTCTTGTTGCCAACTTCCCCGAGCCCCGCGCCTGCGGTCATCCCCACGACCGATACGCCCCGCCATTCCGATTGCGACACTGACGCTGGAATCGTCCCGCCAGGCCGTCGATATCACGCCCGCCATGACGATGCCATGGCGCGAATGTAGCGCCCCGTGCCGCCAACGTCATGACAAACGAAAAACGCCCCCTTGCGGGAGCGTTTTTCTTGAATCTGGAGCGGGAAACGAGACTCGAACTCGCGACCTCAACCTTGGCAAGGTTGCGCTCTACCAACTGAGCTATTCCCGCAGATTTCTTTCGACCTGCGTCGAAGGAGCGCTATTGTGTCGATATTGCTGCACGGCGTCAACAGGAATTTTCACGTGAGTGAGGGACGGCGTTCAGACGCCCCCACCTGCTCTCCTCACGTGCGCACGCCACGGCGGTGGAAGTAGACCTGCTCGGCGATGCGCCGCGTGGCCGCCGTGTGCAGCAGTGCATTGAGCGGCCAGTCGGCCTGCAGATGGTCCATCGCCCAGCGCAGCAGGCGCTTGCCATGGAATGCCGGCGCCACCCGCCGCGCCACCCGTTCCGCTTCCGGCCCTTGCCCACGCAGATGGTGGGCAATCGCCTCGCCGACCGCCCAGCCGTGCCGCCACGAGGAGTGGATGCCCCCGGCGGACAGCGGCGAGACGATGCCTGCCGCGTCGCCGGTCAGGATCACGCGTTGGCCGGTGAACGGCCCATCCGGCCGGCCGCACGGGACCAAGCCGGCGCGGGTGGCCGAGGGACGCGCCGAAGGCGGAATGCCGACCACATCGCGCACGTGCTCGAGGAAGCCATCGATATCCGGCGGCCGCACCTGTTGCGGGTCATGACGCAGCGCCAATCCCACCTGCAGCCCGGTCGGATTCTGTGCGACCCAGCCGATGTAGCCCGGCGCGTAGCGCTTGCTGACGAAGCAGTGCAGTGCGTCGCCCTGCGACACCTGCAGGCCGGCGAACTCACGCTCGATGCCGTAGAGGTTGTCACGCACCTGGCCAAGTCCGGTGCGATGTGCCACGCGTGAGCGTGCGCCATCAGCACCAACCAGATAGGCGCATCGCCCTGCCCCATCCACCTGCCAGCCGTCACCACTGCGATGGGCATCGGTGAAAGACCGTTGCAGGCGCAGGTCGACACTATTCGCGCGCAGCTCGCTGGCCAGCCAGCGCATCAGGTTCGGCGTATCGGTGGTGAGGAAGTAATAGCCCGGCGCGGCCAGCAACACGTTGCGCAGGTTCGGCGCATACAGGCGCACGTTGGCGACGCGCTGCACCAGATGCTCGGGCATGCGCCCCAACCAGGTCTGCTCCATCGCTTCTTTCACCACGATGCCGGTGGTGTGCAGGCGCTCGCCGGGGTCGGCCTTGCGTTCAAGCACGCAGACGCGCAGACCGTACTGGGCGGCAGCCAATGCGCAGGCGGCACCGGCGAAACTGGCGCCGACGATGACCACGTCGTGGTCGTAGGCGGGGGAAGTGTGAGGCATTGCGGCATCGCCGTGGAGCGTCGGAGATGCAGCTTCGAACTGCCGCGTGGTGAGGCGAAGGAGTGGCGGTGAAGTGAGGATGAAGCGTGGAACACGCAAACGAAAAACGCCCCCTTACGGGAGCGTTTTTCTTGAATCTGGAGCGGGAAACGAGACTCGAACTCGCGACCTCAACCTTGGCAAGGTTGCGCTCTACCAACTGAGCTATTCCCGCTTGGGAGGCGAAATTTTACCTATTCCAAGGATGGCGTCAAGCGCTTTTTTCAGGGTCTGCCGAGGCACCTGGCACCGCGTATCCACGCATGGCGTGGATCTACTGCAGCGTCTCCGCAAACTGATGGATCCGCCCCCTCCGTGGATGCGGCATTTCCAATAGATCCACGCCATGCGTGGATGGCAGCAACCGTGGGGTCAGAGCCCTTTCCTGCGGAAAGGGATCCGACCCCGGGCTCAGTTGCCCAGCTTCTTCTGCCGCGCACGCTCGCGCGCCGCGCGCTCGTCATCGCGCAGGCTGGGCCAGGCAGCGTGCAGGTACTGCAGGCCCGACCACAGGGTCAGTACCGCAGCAATCGCCAAAGTCCAGTCACCGATGTGGAACACCGGCCAGCCCATCCAGATGTCTTCCACCGGCACGTTCGGGGCCACCGAGTACAGCAGGCACAGCAGCGCGACCATCTGCGCGGTGGTCTTGATCTTGCCGATCATCGCCACGCGCACCTTCGCACGCTGGCCCAGCTCGGCCATCCACTCGCGCAGCGCCGACACTGCGATCTCACGGCCGACGATGACCGCCGCCCAGAACGCCATCCACGGCGTCGGATGGCCCTGCACGATCAGGAACAGTGCCACTGCCACCATCAGCTTGTCCGCGACCGGGTCGAGGAAGGCGCCGAAGGCCGACTCCAGCTGGTAACGGCGAGCAATCCAGCCGTCGAGCCAGTCGGTGATCGCGGCCAGGCCGAAGATCGCCGCCGAAGCGAAGTTGGTCCAGGTGTAGGGCAGGTAGAACACCAGCACCAGCACCGGGATCATCACGATCCGCAACAACGTCAGCCAGGTGGGCAGGGTCAACTTCATGCTTGCGTGCTTCTCTCTCTACTCGGCCGCATCAGGCGTGGCCAACCCGTGCAGGTTAGCGTAGATACGTGCCGCGAGGGCGTCATTGATGCCTTCCACCTTGGCGATTTCCGCTTCGCCAGCGGCTTTCAGGCCCACCAGGCCGCCGAAATGCTTGAGCAGGCTGGCGCGGCGGCGCGGCCCGATACCGGGAATGTCCTCCAGCTTGCTGGTCATCCGCGCCTTCTGCCGGCGGCCGCGGTGGCCGGTGATGGCGAAGCGGTGCGCCTCGTCGCGCACCTGCTGGATGAACTGCAGCGCCGGGTTGGCCGCGCCGGGGCGCAGCTCGCGGCCGTCGGGCATCACCAGCGCTTCATGGCCAGCGCGCCGCTCCACGCCCTTGGCCACGCCCACCAGCAGCACACCTTCCACGCCCAGGTCGGCCAGTGCGGCCTGGGCCTGCGCCAGCTGCCCGGCGCCGCCGTCGATCAGCAGCACGTCCGGCAGCACGCCCTGCTCTTCCACCGCACGGCGGAAGCGGCGGTCGATGGCCTGGCGCATGGCGGCGTAGTCATCGCCCGGCTCGATGCCGCTGATGTTGAAGCGGCGATACTGCGCGCGCACCGGACCGGCAGCGTCGAACACCACGCACGAGGCCACGGTAGCCTCGCCCAGGGTGTGGCTGATATCGAAACACTCGACCCGCTTGACCGGCTCGGCCAGGCCCAGCATCTCGCGCAGTGCGTCGCTGCGCGCATGCTGCGCGTTGCGGCTGTTGAGTTCGGTGGCCAGGGTCAGCTGCGCGTTGCGGCTGGCCAGTTCCACGTAGCCGGCGCGCTCGCCGCGCACGTTCCACTTCAGCTGCACCTTGCGCTCGGCCGAGGCCGACAGCGCGGCGACCAGCAGGTCGGCGTCGGGGATCTCGCGGTCCAGCAGGATCTCGCGCGGCGGCTCGAATTCGATGTAGTACTGCGAGACAAACGCGGCCAGCACTTCCTCCGGGCTTTCTTCACCATTGGTGCGCGGGAAGAACGGGCGGGTGCCGAGGTTGCGGCCATCACGGAAGGCCAGCAGCAGCACGCAGGCCTGCGAGCCCTGCATGGCCACCGCCAGCACGTCCAGGTCGGCAGCACGGCCATCCACGTACTGGCGGGTCTGCATGCTGCGCAGCGAGGAAATCAGGTCACGCAGGCGCGCGGCCTGCTCGAATTCCAGTGCCTCGCTGGCGGCCTGCATCTGCTCGCCCAGCTCGCGGGTCAGTTCGTCGCTCTTGCCTTCCAGGAACAATGCAGCGCGACGTACCGATTCGGCGTACTCGGCAGGCGCCACCAGCTCCACGCAGGGCGCGCTGCAACGCCCGATCTGGTACTGCAGGCACGGTCGCGAACGGTTGCGGAACACGCTGTCCTCGCAGCTGCGCAGCTTGAACAGCTTGTGCATCAGGTTCAGCGTTTCGCGCACCGCAGTGACGCCGGGATACGGCCCGAAGTAGCGGCCGGGAATGGCGCGCGGGCCGCGATGCAGCGCGATGCGCGGCCAGTCCTCGCGGGTCAGCAGCACATGCGGGTAGGTCTTGTCGTCGCGCAGCGAGACGTTGTAACGCGGCGACAGCGACTTGATCAGCTGGTTTTCCAGCAGCAGCGCCTCGGCTTCCGAGCGCGTCACCGTCACGTCCATGCGCACGATCTGCGAGATCATCGACATGATCCGCGCATTCTTCGGGCTGCCGTTGAAATAGCTGCCGACACGGTTGCGCAGCGCACGCGCCTTGCCGACATACAGCAGGGTGTCGTCGGCCGCGTACATGCGGTACACACCGGGGGCGGTACTGAGCTGGGCCGCGAAGGCCTTGCCGTCGAAGGCCGGGGCGGGAACGTCGGTCATTCGCTGATCGGCACTTCGCTGAGCACGCCGCTTTCGGGGTCGAATCGCAGTATGGCGTGGGCGTCGGTCTCGGCGATCCACACCGCACCGGCACCCACGGCCAACCCGGCCGGGCCGTGCAGGCGGCGCGGCAGCGGCTGGGTGGTCAGTTCGCCACCGCCCAGGCGCAGCGTGCGCAGGCGGCCATTGCCGGTATCGGCAATCCATAGCAGCGGCGCATCCGGACTCAGCGCGATCGCCTGTGGGAACTGCAGGCTGGCCTGCGCGCGCGGGCCATCTTCGTCACCGAAACGCCAGGGGCCCTGCCCGACCAGCGTCTGCACCAGATCCCCGCGCAGCTGCAGTGCACGGATCGAGGAGCCCAGCGCATCGGCCACGTACAGCACCTGCTGCACCACGGCCAGCGCAGTCGGTTGGGCAAAGGCAGCCAGGTGGCCGCTGCCGTCACGCTCGTCGATGGCACCGCTGCCGGCGCGCCACTGCAGGCTGCGCTGACCCAGGTGGTAGCTCCAGATGCGGTTGTCGCCGGCCATGGCGATGTGCAGCTGGTTATCGGCGATGGCGAGGCCGACCGGGTGGTCCAGCGAGACCTGCCGCGCCTGTGCTACCGGGCCCTCCACCGGCGCACCGGGGCGGCCATTGCCGCACAGCGTGTCGACGATGCCGGTCAGCAGGTTGATGCGGCGCACGGCATGGTTGCCGGTGTCGGCCACGTACAGCGCGTCGCGCTCCAGCACCAGCGCCTGCGGGCGATGGAACGCCGCTTCGGCGAGGTTGCCGTCCATGAAATCGGCCGTCCCCAGCCCGAACTGGCGCAGGATGCGGCCGCCGTGGCTGCATTCGAGGATGCGGTGATGGCCACTGTCGGCGATGTACAGGCGTTCGGTGCTGACCGCCAGGCCCAGCGGAAAACGCAGGGCCTGCCGCGGCTCCGGATGCAGCTCGGTACCGCCGCGCGGCGGTGCCGACGGCGCACCGTGGCACAGCGCATTCAATGCACGCTCAAGCTCTCCCGGAGCCCCCAGCCCGACCAGCCGCTGCTGCTCGCGACCCTGCGCGTCCAGCAGCACCACGGTCGGCCACGATGTGATGCCGAAGCGACGCCAGCCATCCCAGTCGGCATCGAGCAGGACCGGCATTGACAGCCCCTGGCGGCGCAGCAGTTTGAGTGCGGCGCCGGCGTCACGCTCGAAATCGAAGCGGGGTACCTGCAGGACCAGCGGCTGCAGCATGCCAGGGTGACGCGACAGCCATTGACTGAATTCGGCCAGGCGCTGCGCGCTCCAGGCAGAAGCGGCGTTGACGAACAACAGCGCCACCGGCCGACCGCGCAGTTCGGTCAGGGTACAGGGGGCGGCATTGAGCCAGGTGGCGAACTCGGGCAGGTCCGGGACGGGCTGGACGTTCATGGCCCGATTATGCCGGAGTCGGCGTCATGCAACAGTCGTGCCACTGCACGTTTTGCAGCATTGTCGACCAGCGTCCAGACCTGTTCGAAGTGATCGCTGCCGCCGGTGTAGGGATCCGGGATGGCCGCCTGCCCCTCCCCGCCCGACCAGGGCAGGTACAGCGCCAGCCGCTCACGCTGGGCGGGTGCCACCAAGCGTCCCGCGTCCCGCAGGTTCGCCTCGTCGGCGCACAGGATCCAGTCGAAGCGGTCGAAATCAGCGGCGTGCAGCTGGCGCGCACGCAGGCCGCCGATGTCCACGCCGTGCCCGGCCGCGCAGGCGATCGCACGCCGGTCCGGCGGCTCGCCCACATGCCAGTCACCGGTGCCGGCCGAATCCACCTGCACGCGCCCCGCCAGTGGCGAAGCGTCCAGGCGTGCGCGGAGCGCGCCTTCGGCCATCGGCGAACGGCAGATGTTGCCGAGGCAGACGACCAGCAGCTTCATCGGGCAGCCAACGTCTGCAGCAGTGCTTCGGCGCGCTCCAGGTCCTCGGGCGTGTCGATGCCCGCCGGGAATGGTTCAGGCGAGATCGCCACGCTGATCGGGTAGCCGGACTCGAGCACGCGCAGCTGCTCCAGCGATTCGACCTGCTCCAGCCGACCCGGGGGCATCGCCGCGAACTGCTGCAGGAAACCGGCGCGGTAGCCGTAGATGCCGATGTGGCGCAGCCAGGCATGCCCTTCCGGCAGCACGTCGCGGCTGCGCGCGAAGCCATCGCGGTGCCAGGCAATCGGCGCGCGGCTGAAGTACATCGCCTCGTTGCGCACGTTGCGCACCAGCTTGACCACGTTCGGATCGAACAGGGTTTCTGCATCCTCCACGGTGGTCGCCAGGGTCGACATCGGCGCATTGCCTTCAACCAGCGCCTGGGCCACCGCACGGATTCCCGCAGCCGGCGCGAACGGTTCATCCCCCTGCAGGTTGACCACTACGGTGTCGTCGGCCCAGCCGGCGATGCGCGCGCACTCGGCCAGGCGGTCGGTACCGGAGGCATGCGAGGTGGCGGTCATGGCCACCTTCACCTCGGCCAGCCCGGACAGCGCGTCGGCGATGCGTTGATCGTCGGTAGCAACCCAGACCTCGCCAGCGCCGGCCTGCAGCGCGCGGCGCGCCACGTGCAGCACCAGCGGCTCACCACCCAGCAGGCGCAGCGGCTTGCCCGGCAGCCGCGAGGCGGCATAGCGGGCCGGAATGGCGACGACGAATTCGGTCATGGGGCAATACTCGGCAGGCTCGTTACAACGGGGATGCGGCCGGCGGCACGTGAATGCAAGCGCCGCCGCGCCGCTCAGTTCGGTCGCAGCTTGTCCAGGCGGTCGGTCAGCGCCACCCAGAACGCGGCAGGCAGCTCGGCACGCAACGGCACCGCGTAATGCCAATCGTTGCCGAACGCGCGGCATTTCACCGCATCCTTCTCGGTCATCAGCACCGGCAGCTGGCTGCCGAAGGACAGGTCCTGCGGCTGGTAGGCCTGGTGGTCGGCAAAGGCGTGCGGCACCACGCCGATGCCACGCGCGCGCAGCATGTCGAAGAAGCGCTGCGGATGGGCGATGCCGGCAACCGCATGAACACGCTGGCCCTTGAAGTACGACAACGGGCGCGCGCGGCCACCGGCCAGCGGCTGCGCACTGTCGATGTGCAGGGCCATCGGCCACTGGCCGAAACCGCAGGCCTGTGCCGCGCTTTCCTCATCGGCCTGGCCCAGGTTGACCACGCGGAAATCGCATTCGCCGGCACGGCTGACCGGCTCGCGCAGCGGGCCGGCGGGAATCATCCGGCCGTTGCCGTAGCGCCGCTGGGCATCGACCACTTCGATCTCGATGTCGCGCGCCAGCCGGTAGTGCTGCAGGCCGTCATCGCAGACGATCACGTCGCAGCCGGCCTGGATCAGTGCCTTGCCTGCGGCCACGCGGTCAGCGTCCACGCGCACCGGTACGCCGGTCTTCCAGGCGATCAGCACCGGTTCGTCACCGCCCTTGGCGGTCGGCGTGTCGGCCTGCACCCACAGCGGCTTGTCAGCGTCTTCACGGCCATAGCCACGGCTGGCGACGCCCGGCTTCCAGCCGGCCGCACGCAAGCGCTCGACCAGGGCGATGGTCAGCGGCGTCTTGCCGGTGCCGCCGGCGGTGATGTTGCCAACCACGATGACCGGCACCGGCAGCGCGTAGCGCTTGCGCCATCCACGCCGGTAGGCACGGCGGCGCAGCGCGGTGACGCCGGCATACAGCGGCGCCAGCAGGCGCATCGCCCACGGAACCGGGCTGCCGTCGTACCAGTACGGCGGGGTCTGGGTACCCTTGCCAGCCATCAGTCCTGCCTTTCGCGGAACTGCATGCTGTGCAGATGCTGGTACAGGCCACCCATGGCAAGCAGCTCCTTGTGGGTACCCCGTTCAACGATGCGGCCGTGGTCCATCACCAGCACCTGATCGGCATGCTCGATGGTCGACAGGCGGTGCGCGATGACCAGCGTGGTGCGTTCGGGCATCAGGCGCTGCAGCGCATCCTGCACCAGTCGCTCGGATTCGTTGTCCAGCGCGGCAGTGGCTTCGTCGAGGATCAGGATCGGGGCGTCACGCAGGATCGCGCGGGCGATCGCCAGTCGCTGGCGCTGGCCACCGGACAGCAGCGCGCCGTTCTCGCCGACAGGGGTCTGCAGCTGCTGCGGCATGCGCGCGATGAACTCCCACGCATTGGCTGCTTCGGCCGCCGCACGGATCTGCTCCTCGCTCGCTTCCATGCCATAGGCGATGTTGGCCGCGATGGTGTCATCGAACAGCATGACCTTCTGTCCGACCATCGCCACCTGCCGACGCAGGTCGGCCAACGGATAGTCATCCAGCGCGACGCCATCGAGGGTGATCACACCACCGCTGGGCTCGTAGAAGCGCGGCACCAGCCGGATCAGGCTGGTCTTGCCACTGCCGGAACGACCCACGATGGCGGTGACCGTGCCGGGCTTGGCAACGAAACTGATGTCGTCCAGGGCAATGCCGCTGTCCTCGCGGTAGCGCAGCATGACGTGGTCGAAGGCCAGTTCGCCGCGTACGCGCTGCACGCTGTTGCGGCCCTCGTCACGCTCGACCTGCATGTCGAGGATGCCGAACAGGCGCTCTGCGGCGGCCACGCCGCGCGAGATCGAGGTCTGCACGCTGGTCAGGCGGCGCAGCGAAGGAATGATGGCCATCATCGAGGTCATCAGGCCCATGAACTGGCCGGCGTTGAGGCGACCGGCCAGCGCTTCACGCGTCGACACCCAGACAATCACCGCCAGCGCCAGCGCGGCCAGGAACTGCACCACGCTGGAGGCGGCAGCACGGGTGACTTCCACCTTCATGTTCAGCGACAGCATGCGGTTGGCCAGGCGCGAGTAGCGCGAGATCTCATGCTGCTGGGTGCCGTGCACCTTCACTTCCTGCTGCGCCGCCAGCGACTGTTCGGCGGTCTGCGCCATCGAACCCATACCATCCTGGATGCCACGGCTGATGCGGCGGTAGCGCTTGCCCACGTAGGACACGATCACGCCGATCAGCGGTACCACCACCAGCATCGCCACGGTGACCTTCACGCTCATCTGCAGCATTACCGCCAGCATGGCGATGATGGTCAGGGTGTCGGCCACCACGGTCTTGAGTGCGTCGGCACTGGCCTGAGTGACCTGTTCGGTATCGAAGTTCAGGCGGCTGACCATCACCGGCGTCGCTTCGGTATCAAAATGCGAGGACGGCAGGTGCAGGTACTTGGCCAGCACCTGTTCGCGCAGGTCGCGCACCACGCTGCGGCCGGTCTTGGCCAGCGCGTAGTCGCTCACCCAGGTGGCGACGCTGCGCATCAGGAACAGGCCCAGGATGGTCAGCGGCAGGATCACCGCCATGCGCGGTTCCGGGTTGACGAAACCGCGGTTGACCAGCGGCTCCATCAACTTGGTGAAGTGGTAGCCCGCCAGGGCTTCGACCACCATGGCGATGACCGCGGCCACCATGAACACCCAATAGGCGCGGGTGTACCCCAGCAGACGTTTGTAGATCGGCCACACCGGCGCGTGATTGGAACTCATGGACGCACCTCGGGTGCTGTTGCAATGGCAATACGGCGGAAGCCGAGCTGACCCAGCGCGTCCTGCGCGGTCACCACGGCCTGGTAGGGAGTGCGTGCGTCGGCACGCAGCAGCACGGTCTGCTCGCGATCGCTGCCGGCCACGGCGGCGATGGTCTGCTTGACCGACTCTACGTCGCTGCGCAGCACTTCCTGGTCGTTGATGAAGTAACGGCCTTCGGCGTTGATCAGCACGCTGAGCGAGCGCGGCGGCTCGTTGGTCTGCTGCTGGCTGGCGGTCGGCAACTGCACCTGCAGCGTCGAACGCGCGTCGAAGGTGGTGGTGACCACGAAGAAGATGATCAGCACCAGGATGACGTCGATCAGCGGCACCAGGTCGATATGCGGCTCATCCTGGGATCGGTCGTTGCCGATACGCATCGATCAGGCCTTCGCCGTGGCGGCGCCGGACTGGCGCGCGGCCGGGGCCGGGTTCATCACCCCGGGGCGGCCGTCGAGTGTATCCAGCAGGGCGCTGGCTTCCTGCTCCATCTCCACCACGTAGCCGTGGATGCGGCCCTTGAAGTAGCGATGGAACATCAGCGCCGGAATCGCCACGATCATGCCGGTGGCGGTGCACACCAGCGCCTTGCCGATGCCGCCGGCCAGCTGGTTCACGTCGCCCACGCCGTGGTCGAGGATGCCCAGGAACATCTGGATCATGCCGATCACCGTGCCGAGCAGGCCCAGCAGCGGGCCGGCCGAGGCAATGGTGCCCAGTGCGTTCAGGAATCGCTCCATGCGGTGTACCAGGTGGCGGCCGGTGTCTTCGATGCGCTCGCGGATCTGGTCGCGCGGGCGGTTGCGGGCTTCCAGAGCGGCAGCCAGCAGCGCGCCCAGCGGCGAGTTCGCCCGCAGGGTCTGCAGGTGGGCCGGGTCGAGCTTGCCGCGAGCGGCCCAGTTGCGCACTTCCTGGCCGAGGCCGGGCGGCAGCACTTCAGTCCGCCGAAGGGACCAGAAACGCTCCAGGATGATCGCCAAAGCCAGTACGCCCAACAGCAGCAGCGGCACCATCGGCCAGCCACCGGCCTTGACCAGTTCCCACACGTTTCAACCCTCCGGCCCAACGGCCGCTTGTTCGATCGGCGATAGGATAGCAGCCGACCGCGCCCGCCCAGCGGCATCCCACCACCGGGATGCATGGATGCGCTGTTCACGCAGCTGCAGGCCTTGTGCGCCAAGCCATACGCGGATCGCCCCGGAGTCGGCCGTGGCCAGCACCTCCGCGCCTTGCGCCTGCCAGCGCTGGACCACCTCCTGGCGCGGGTGGCCGAAGCGGTTCCGGTGCCCGGCCGAGACCACCGCCAGCCGCGGCGCCACCGCCGCAACCCACGGCGCACTGGAGCTGCCGCCGCTGCCATGGTGCGGCACCAGTACCACGTCCGCCCTCAGCGCGTGCGGATACGCCTGCAGCAGCGCCCCCTCGGCCGGTCGACCGATGTCACCCGGCAGCAGGACCACGCCGTGACGGCTGGCGATGCGCAGCACGCAGCTGTCCTCGTTTTCGGCTTGCCGGCCGCCCGGCGCCGGGTGCAGGACCTGGAAATCAACCCCGTCCCACTTCCAGCGCATCCCCTGCTGGCAGGGCGTGGCGCCGCCGATGGTGCTGCCCGGTGGCGCCAGCAGCTGCAGCCCGGGCAACTGCCGTCGCAGGCTGGGCAGGCTGCCGGTGTGATCCAGGTGGTCATGGCTGAGCATCACCTGCCGGGGCGGCCCCTGGCCGAGCGCGCGCAGGGCCGGGACCAGGATGCGTTCGTTGCCCTCGCCGCCAGTCGGCGGCCCCACGTCGTACCAGAGCGCGTGCCGCGCCGTGCGCACCAGCACCGCCGTGCCCTGGCCGACATCGTGCACCAGCAGCTCCAGTTCCCCCGCGGCCGGTGCATGCCGGGCCGGCCACAGCAGCGGCAGGCACAGCAGCAGGCCCGCCAGGCCACCGCCGGCGCCGCGCGGCAGCAGCCACCAGAACACGCCCAGCAAGGCCACGGGTAGCGCCCAGCGCGGCGCCTCGGCCAGCCACCACATCGCCTGCGGATGCAGTGCCAACGGCTGCAGGGCCTCCCAGCTGAGCTCGAACAGCCAGGCCGCGGCACGCCAGGCCCAACGCCCCGCGCCGTCATGCAGCACGTGCAGGCCGGTACCGAGCAGCGACAGCGGAACAACCAGCATTGTCCACCACGGGATGATCGGCAGGTTGACCAGCGGCCCCAGCCGCGCCGTCCCGCCGAACAAGGCGATGCACAGCGGCAGCAGCCCAAGGCTGGCAACACCCTGCGCGGCAAGGAACCCGCGCAGCCCGCCACCGATTCCCTCCGGCCCCGTCCTCGGCAGGCACCAGAGCAGCCACAGCACGCCACCGAAGCTCAGCCAGAATCCAGCCGAGAGCACCGACAGCGGCGCAGGCAACAGCATCACCATCGCGGCCAACGCCAGCCCCTGCCCTGCGCCCACCGGGCGACGCCCGGCCCTGGCCAGTGCGACCAGCCCGATCATCAGCGCTGCGCGCACCGTCGGCAGCGCACCACCCGCCGCCACGGCATAGGTGGCTGCGGCCAGCGCCGCTCCCCATGCGGCGGCCTGCGGCCGTGGCCAGTACCGTCCCAGCAACGGGCACAGCCACCACCACAAGCGGCACAGCAGTACACCGAAGCCAGCCACCACGCCCACGTGGAAACCGGAGATGGCGACCAGATGGGTCAGGCCCAGCGCGCGCAGGTGTTCCCAGTCGGCATCGGACAGGCCACGGGTATCGCCCAGTGCCAGCGCCTGCACGAACCGCGCGGCAGGATGTGCCACCTGCACGGCGATCGCCGCACTGCTGCGTTCCCGCCAGGCCTGCAGGCCCTGCGCCGGCAGCCACTCCCGCGCACGGGCCGGATCACGCACCGAGGCATTGCCGGAGATGCCCCGCAGCACGGCGTGGCGCTCGCCATCGAAGCCGCCGGGATTGATCCGCGAGCGTGGCGCGCGCACGCGCAGCGACAACTGCCAATGCGATCCTGCGCGAACCGCATGGCGCTCGCCCTCCGCCTCGTGCGCCGGCGATCCGCGCCACGGATCGTTCCAGGTCACCTGCAGGCGCTTGCCACGCAGCGATGGCAGCGCGCCGGCATCTTCGACATGCAGCACGAAACGCGTGTAGCCGGGCCCCTGCTGGGGAAGGTCGGCAACCCGGCCCCGCACCTGCACATCCTGCGGTGGCGCGCCGGGTGGCAGCTGGCCATGCAGGACCCAGTGCCCGTGCACCGTTGCCCAGGCCAGGCCGAGCAGGGCCGCGGCCCAGGCACGGCCGCGCCAGGGCAACAGCCAGCCGCCGGCGCCGGCGATCGCCATCAGCACACTCAGCCACAGCGGCAGCAACATCGGCATCTGGACGCAGGCCAGCGCCCCCAGCACCAGGCCTGCAGCGCAGCCAAAGCCAAACAGGGCCGGGGCGGATCGATCGGGAACCATTTCCCCAGCCTGCCGCTGGAGGCCGCAGGCTGCCTATCGGGCCTTTCCCCGTGCGCCTGTCAGCGCCGTACGGTACCGCGGTGGAAATTGACTCTGAAGCTGGCGCCGCCGCCAGCCGCTTCGCCAACGCTGACCGAGCCACCGTGGTGCTGCACGATTTCCTTCACCAGGTGCAGGCCCAGGCCACTGCCGCTGCCGGCTGCACGCAGGCGGTGGAAGGGCTCGAAGATCGCTTCGCGGTCGCCGACCGGAATGCCGGCGCCCTGGTCGCTGACCTCCAGCAGGCCGCGTGCATCGAGGCGCACGCAGATCGTGCCGCGCCCGCCGCCATGGACGATGGCGTTGTGCACCAGGTTGGCGATCACCCGCCCCAGCGCCAGGCTGTCGCCATGGATCCACACGGGCGACTCCGGCGCATCCACCTCGAAGCCATAACCGGCGCCGACCACCAGCGGCGCCAGATCGGCGGCCGCCTCGCGCACCAGCAACGCCAGGTCCAGCCGCTGCAGCGCGCCGACATTGCGATCGAGACGCTGCAGGTCGAGCAGGTGCTCAGCCACGTTGCCGAGGCGGGCGACGTCGGTCAGCAACTGCGATTTCAGTTCACCCTGCGGCAGCTGCGACAGGCGCGCCTGCACCACCGCGATCGGTACGCGCAGCTCATGCGCGGCATCGGCGAGGAACTTGTCGCGCGCTGCATAGCCCTGCTGCACCTTGTCGATCGCATCGTTGAACGCTTCCACCAGTGGTGCGACCTCGGTGGACACCAGCTGCGCATCCAGGCGCGCGCCCGGCTGGCCGATGTCCAGTTCCTTGGCCTGCTGCGCGGAGCGGCGCACGCCGCGCATCGCGCGATGGATCACCGTCGGCATCACCAGCAGCGTGATCACGATCAACGGCAGGAAGAACCACAGGCCGATCAGGCGCAGCACCATCAGCGCGCCATCCAGCAACCCACCCTTCGGAGCACCACCGACCATCACCGTGATGCGGCGTCCATCCTCGTTGCGGATCATCACCCGCGCCACGTCCAGATAGGGTGGCACCAGTGAACCCAGTTCGGTGGCGCCCACTGTCGGCAAGCGTGCCAGCAATGGCGCGTGGACCGCAGGAATCGTGCCGCGCTCCAGCCACGTGCCCCTGTCATCAACCGCCGCGAACCAGAGGTTGCCGCCGGCCCCGGCATTGAGCTTGTCCCAGCGCGCCTGGTCCAGTTCCAGCCGGCCGCCTTCGCTGTGCACGGCTTTGGCCACCGCCTCGGCCGTGAACATGTCCATGCCCCAGGAGTCCTTGTCACCCCAGGTCAGGATCAGCGCGACCACCGCGAACAGTACGGTGAACGCCTGCGCAAGGAACAGGCGCCAGGCCAGGCCCAGGGTGATGGAACGGATCGGGCGTGCCATCTCAGGCCTCCGCCAGCAGGTAGCCGACGCCGCGGATCACATGGATCTCCACGCCGGCCCCGGCCTGTTGCAGCGCCTTGCGCAGCTTGGAGATATGCGCGTCCAGTGCATTGGACTGGATCTCGTCATCGAAGCCGTACACCGCCGCCTCCAGTGCACTGCGGGTGACGGTACGCCCCTGCCGCATCGCCAGCGCCTGCAGCACCAGCACCTGGCGCCGGGGCAGCGCCAGCAGCTGGCCATCGACCTGCGCCTGCAGCGATTCGAAATCGAACTCCAGCCGGCCCAGTCGCAAGCGTGGTGTCACCATTGCCGAGGGCCGTCGCGAGACCGCACGGATGCGCGCCATCAGTTCCTCGATCGCCACCGGCTTGACCAGATAGTCATCGGCGCCGACATCCAGGCCCTCGACCTTGTCCGACAGCGTGCCCTTGGCCGTCAGCATGATCACCGCCAGGTTCGGACGCAGGGCCCGCGCAACGGCAACGAAGCCAGCGCCATCGCCATCAGGCAACTGGCGGTCGAGCAGCATCAGCTGGTGCACCGGTTCGCGCAGCGCGATGGCCGCTTCGGCCAGGCAACCAACCACATCGGCGACCACGCCCTGCCGCTCCAGCCCCGATTGCAGGGCACGGGACAGGTCAGGATCGTCTTCGACCAGGAGGATGCGCATCGGGGGCTCGGCTACCGGAAACGGTGCCGATCATAGTGCCTGGCGCCCACTTTTTCCGCTTCGGCCTGGCGGATGCGCCGACGCAATGTTCTGACAATGTTGCTCCCCCATCATGCGCAGCCATCCTCCGCAACGTCGTTGACCGATGCCGCCACTGCCCTCGACCCTGCTGCGCCCGCTGCTGTTCTCCGCTGCCTTTGGCCTGCCGGTGTTCGCGCAGGCCGCCGACAGCAACCCGGGCGTACAGGCCGGCATCAGTGCTGGCGCGACCTCGGGCGCGTATGCGCACTACGACGTCAAGCCACTGGTGGTCCCGTCCATTGCCTGGCAGGGCCAGCGCTTCTTCGCCAGCCCGGGCTCGCTGGGCATGTACCTCTACAAGCGCGAGGGCCTGCGCCTGTCGGCGGCGGTCACGCCCTACACGCTGCGCTTCAAGACCGACGACGTGAACGATCCGCAGCTGCGCCGGCTGCACAGCCGGCAGATGTCCGCCATGGCCGGCATCAATGGTGAATACAGCGCCGACTGGGGCATCGTCGAGGCCAGCGTGATGCGCGAGGTCACCGGGCACGGAGGTGGCATGGAGTCGCGCCTGCACTACAGCTATCCGATCCAGGCTGGTCGCTTCACCTGGGTCCCGAAGGTCGGCGTGGTCCACTCCAGCGCACGCTTGCTGGATTACTACTACGGCATCAGCGATGAGGAAGCGCTGCGCTCGGGACTTGCCGCCTACAACCCGGGCAGCGCGACATCACCGAGCCTGCAGATCGCGGTCAGCACGCCCCTGGGCACGAAGTGGCGCGCGACCGGCGTGGTCGCCAACCAGTGGTTCGGCGATGCAGTAAAGGACAGCCCGATGGCACGACGCGGTACTCAGTCATCGGCCTTCATTTCCCTGATGCGCTCGTTCTGAACGAGCACCCGCTACGGACAAGGACTCCCCATGGCCTCCGTCTCCCCCACCTCCGAAGCACACGCGATCCTGCGAGCCCCCGATCTGGACAGCGCCGAACGCGTCTACCTTGGCCTGATGCCCGACCTTGAGCACGTAAGCGCGCTTGCACGTCGCGCGCTCGGCCAGTCGCGCGTTGCCGACGCAGCCCGGGGATACGCGCTTTCGATGACCCTGGTCGGGCTGCGCCTGCAGGAACTGGAAATGGGCGAGGCCAGCGCGAAAGAGCACCGGCAGGCCACCCTGCGCAGCCTGCGCCAGGCCTTCAGCGCCTGAGCACCGGCCTGCCGCAACGCGGCGGCAGTGCCGCGCCCCCGCTCAGCGGAACGTGGTCCAGGCCAGCACAGCGGACAACAGGGCGACCCAGATCACTGCCTTGAACGTACCTTCCAGCATGTTGCCGCCGAACAGCAGTTCAAAGAACGGATTGGGCCTGGAAACCGGCACATGATCGCTCATCGTTGAAAGATCCTGGGGATGGGTGGAGGGCATGCACGCATGCCTGCGCGGGCACAACTCTAGTACGTGCGCTCCGTCGGAGGATGTGCCGGGAACATCCGCTTAACAACCTGCGCGCCAGTTCGGGTATGTTCGACCCAACGCTGTGTTCAAGGATGATCGATGCTCAAGCGCGTCCTGTTCCCCGTTGTCGCCCTGCTGCTGTCCGTGCTGGTCATCGCGCTCGGATGGCAGAACCGCCAGCTGCGGCAGATCAATGAGCAGATGGCCACGCAGCTGCAGGACATGCGTCTTGCAGCACATGGCCTCGAACTGGGTAGTCGCCCGGATGCGCTGGCGCTGCGCACCACGCAGCAGACCTTCGTCGATATCGGCGGTGCCCGCGAGGTTCCGCAGATCCTCTATTTCTTCTCCACCGCATGCCGCTACTGCCTGGCCTCGGTACCGCAGCTGCAACAGATCGCTGCGGCCCGCGGCAACAGCGAACTGGTCGGTGTCGGCATGCCGCCATACGACCAGCTGGCGGACTACGCCGGCAAACATGCACTGCGCTTCCCGATCGCCATCGACAACGAAGCCGCCGCGTCCACGCGCTATCGCGCCACCGTCACGCCGATGCTGATGGTGCTGGCTGCCGATGGCCGCGTTGCCTACAAGCATGTCGGCCAGCTCGACGCCCAGGTCGTGCAGGCTGCCGTCGCGTCGCTCGCACCGAAGCCGGCGCTGCCCTGATCCCGCGTGCCGCGCATTGCGTCGCGGCCCCCTGTTACCGCATTCGCGCCACAACCGGCACTCCCGTGCCTTCGGCAACTGCAACTCCACAACGCCAACCAAGGAGATACACATGATCGGAAAGAAAGTGCTTTCGTCCGTCGCCGGTATCGTCGTTGTCGCGGCCATGGCCTTCGGCGCCAGCCAGGCCTTCGCCGTCTCGCCCAAGACCGGATATGCACCGGGCTGCGAACCACACCCGCAGTGCCCGTTCGGCAACGCGGGCAAGCACGGCCAGCTGCTGTGCTGCGATCCGTTGTAACCGGATCCGTGCATGGGGTCGGCATCGCTGACCTGCCACACCCGCCGCGGAGCTGAGCCAGCGCCGCGGCCATGACCGGGCCACCCCGCAGTGGCCCACCACGCCGGGCCGCCTTGAAGCGCGGCCCGGCACTTCCTGGCCCGGATTCATCCTTCCCGCAGCGACTTGGCGGGCGCTTTTCCGGCTTTCGTCGCATACCGGTTTCACAGTGCGGGGGGCAGTGCCACGCTGGACTCCCTTCTCCGGAGCACCGTGCCATGCCGATGCTTGCCCTGCTGCTGTTGTGCGCTGGCCTGTTCGGCCGCGATGCCGACGCCGGGGATGCCTCCCTGCGCAGCCAGATCCTGCAGGCCGACGTCGGGCAGGCGGGCGTGCCCCCGGCACATGACCAGACACCGGAGCCGACGGCCCTGCAGTTGTACCGGTTGCGCCAGGACCGCGTGCTGCGCGTGGGCAACCAGCGCCTGCCTGCAGGCGGCCAGCAGCATCAGGCCGGTTCAGCACGTTTCGCGCAGGTCTGGGAACGCGTGGACGGGCACTGGCGGCTGCAGCGCATGATCAGCATCGACGAATGGGTTGCCCAGCGCTGACCTGGGGCACCGGCGACCGTCGCAAACGAAAAAGCCGGCACAGGGCCGGCTTTCATCGTGATCCACCGCTGCACCGGCAATGCCGGGAGCCAGGTGGTGGGCGGTACAGGGTTCGAACCTGTGACCCCTACCATGTCAAGGTAGTGCTCTACCGCTGAGCTAACCGCCCATCTTGTTCTTGCCGCCCGAAAGCTGGCCCTGCTACGTAAAAACCCGGCGCCAGGGCCGGGCTCTTCAGTTCACGACAGCCTCCTTCCGGAGACTTCGTGGTGGGCGGTACAGGGTTCGAACCTGTGACCCCTACCATGTCAAGGTAGTGCTCTACCGCTGAGCTAACCGCCCGTTTTTGCTTCTGAACGTCCGCGATTGCGTCGGTGCAGGCCGCGTATATTACGGATGCCGGCCGTGAAGCGCAACACTTTTGTGAAGAAGATGCTGCACCGCCGCGTTCAGCCCAGACTCGCTTCCTTCAGCTGCCGGATCTGGTCACGCACCCGTGCGGCATCCTCGAATTCCAGGTCCTTGGCGTGCTGGTACATCTGCTGTTCGAGCGCCTTGAGACGCGCCGCCAGCTGGGCCGGACCGAGCGAACGGTAATCGGCTCCGTCCTCGGCAACACCCGCCCTGCCCTTGCCCTTGCCCTTCTTGGCTTCCTTCTCCGCCGCATCCGAACGCGCACCTTCGAGGACGTCGACGATCGGGCGCGCCACCGAGCGCGGCACGATGCCATGTTCTTCGTTGTACTCGACCTGCTTGGCGCGGCGGCGGTCGGTCTCGTCGATCGCTGCCTGCATCGAGCGGGTCACCTTGTCCGCATACAGGATCGCCTTGCCGCGCACATTGCGGGCGGCGCGGCCGATGGTCTGGATCAGCGAACCGGTGGAGCGCAGGAAGCCTTCCTTGTCGGCGTCGAGGATCGCCACCAGCGACACCTCGGGCATGTCCAGGCCTTCGCGCAGCAGGTTGATGCCCACCAGCACATCGAACTTGCCCAGGCGCAGGTCGCGGATGATCTCCACGCGCTCGACCGTATCCACGTCCGAGTGCAGGTAACGCACGCGGATACCGTGTTCGGTCAGGTATTCGGTGAGGTTCTCGGCCATGCGCTTGGTCAGCGTGGTGACCAGCACTCGGTCACCGGCCTTGATGCGCGCGTTGGCCTCGCTCATCAGGTCGTCGACCTGGGTGCCCACCGGGCGGATCTCCACCACCGGATCGATCAGGCCTGTCGGGCGCACCACCAGCTCGGTGATCTCGTCGCCGGCCTCGCGGTACTCATACGGGCCCGGCGTGGCGGACACGTAGATCGCGCGCGGGCAACGCGCCTCCCATTCCTCGAAACGCAGCGGTCGGTTGTCCAGTGCCGACGGCAGGCGGAATCCGAACTCGACCAGGGTCTCCTTGCGCGAGCGATCGCCCTTGAACATGGCGCCGATCTGCGGAATGGTCACGTGCGATTCGTCGATGACCAGCAGCGCGTCCGGCGGCAGGTAGTCGAACAGCGTCGGTGGCGGCTCGCCGGCGTTCTTGCCGGTCAGGTGCCGCGAGTAGTTCTCGATACCGTTGCAGAACCCGACCTCGGCCATCATCTCGATGTCGAACTGCGTGCGCTGTGCCAGGCGCTGCGCCTCCACCAGCTTGTTTTCCGCGTACAGCTGCTCAAGCCGCTCCTTCAACTCCACCTTGATCGTTTCCACCGCGGCCAGCACGCGCTCGCGGGTAGTGGCGTAGTGGGTCTTGGGGTAGACGGTGAAACGCTGCATGTTGCGCATCGTCTCACCGGTGAGCGGGTCGAACAGGGTGATCTTCTCGACCTCGCCGTCGAACAGCTCGATGCGCAGCGCTTCGCTGTCCGACTCGGCCGGGAACACGTCGATCACTTCGCCACGCACGCGGAACGTGCCGCGCTGCAGCTCGTACTCATTGCGCGTGTACTGCAGCTGGGTCAGGTGATTGATCAGGTCGCGCTGGTCGATGCGCTCACCCTTGGACAGGATCAGGCGCAGCGACAGGTAGTCCTCCGGCGCACCCAGGCCATAGATCGCCGACACCGTGGCCACCACGATCGCATCCGGGCGCGACAGCAGGGTCTTGGTCGCGGCCAGCCGCATCTGCTCGATGTGCTCGTTGATCGAACTGTCCTTCTCGATGAAGGTGTCCGACGAAGGCACGTAGGCCTCCGGCTGGTAGTAGTCGTAGTAGCTGACGAAATACTCGACTGCGTTGTGCGGGAAGAACGCCTTGAACTCACCATACAGCTGCGCCGCCAGCGTCTTGTTCGGTGCCATGATCAGCGTCGGCTTCTGCACGTTCTGGATGACGTTGGCGATGGTGTAGGTCTTGCCCGAGCCGGTGACGCCCAGCAGGGTCTGCTTGGCGATGCCCGCCTCGAAGTTGCTGGTCAGCTTCGCGATGGCATCAGGCTGGTCGCCCGCCGGCGAATACGGCGAGACGAGTTCGAAACGGTCGCTCATGGTGTTGCCAGTTCCCGGGAAGGACAAGTATACGGGGCAAGGGGTGACGGCCGGCTGAGGGCTTTCCGGGCAGGCGGGCGCGGCAGTGCCTGATGGCGGCCGTCCCGCTGCGGCGCGAGGCTTGATGCCATGCATCGCACTCCCGCCCACTGTCGTTCAGCATCACGCGGCATGCATCTGGTCGAGATGCTGGTGGTGATCGCCATCCTTTCCGTTCTGCTGGCCGTGGGCTGGCCGGCCCTGCGCCCGGTGCTGTTGCGGCAACGCGCCGACGCCCTGCAGCTGACCCTGCATGCCAGTCTTTCCAGCGCCAGAAGCGAGGCCCTGAAGCGCCGCGAACTGATCGGGCTGTGCGCCAGCGACGACGGTGAGCAGTGCTCCCGCGACTGGAGCGCAGGGTGGATCATCTATCGCAGCGGCAGGCACCGGGGGACACCAGCATCCGCCCAGGACATCCTGATCCACCATCAAGGCCGGACCGACATCGCCATCGTCGCCCAGGCCAGCGGTGGACGGCCGCTGCTGTTCTTCCAGCCTGACGGGCGCAGTCCCGGTGCCAATCTGACGCTGCGCATCTGCGCAGGAGACCGGCTGCATGGCAGGTTGGTCATCAACAACGGCGGCCGCATCCGCAGCGAGCGTGTCGACCGCACCCTTCCCTGCTGACGGGCCAAAACGACAAAAGCCGCGATTTCTCGCGGCTTTTGGAGTATCTGGCGCCCGAAGTTGGACTCGAACCAACGACCCCCTGATTAACAGTCAAGTGCTCTAACCGGCTGAGCTATTCGGGCGGGGAGGCGCATTGTACTGGGCGTTCAGAGGAAGATCAACACCTGATTTACCAGCAATCGGAAACCGTGCCGCTGGCCGTTTTGCGGTTGGCCTGGTCCACGCTCAGCGTCCCGCAGCTGTCCTTGGTCTGGTTGCCCTGGGGCGTCGCAGTCAGCGTGAACGAGGACGCCTTGCCATCGAACGTGATCGCGTACCGTGTGGTCCCGCCCTCGCGCGGCGACACCTTGCTGGGCAGCGCGAAGCCCGAGTAGGTGTTGTTCACCGAGTAGTAGCGCTCAGCACGCTGCGCGTATTCCACCAGGTCCGCCTTGGCCACGCCCCGGTGCGACTGGCGGATGTACTGCTGGTACGACGGAACGACAATCGCGGCCAGGATGCCGAGCACGATCACCACGATCATCAGTTCGATGAGGGAGAAACCGTGCTGTTTGCCGGGACGACGCAGGGTACGGGAAAGAGTGTTCAGGCTCATGGGCATGTCTTCGTTACTGGATCTGACGCCAGGATTGGCGACCGCAGGGATAAGGCACGTACATCGTCGGAGCACCCGCCACGTTGACCGCCATCCAGCAGGCACGTCCGCCTCGATCGGCACCCTTTGCCAGGCGTGGCATCACCGAGACATTGACGTCCTTCACCGGTGCGGTGCCGCCGGTGTCGAGACTCACGCCAGCCGTGCCCGCTCCGTAGGGCGTGCCGGTAATGGACCCGACCCGCGCCTGCTCCAGCGATGCAACACCCGAGATCGGATTGAGGCCAAACAGCCAGTTGCTTCCCTCGGTCGAACAGCCACGGCCACCCGCGGTAGGCATGTAGGTCGGCATGAACACCGTTCCCGACGCCACGGCAGGATTACCAACAAAGCGTTCACCTGCGCCGGGCAGTGCAATGCTCCATCCGCGCGCCGCCCCGGAGAAGGGCGTGGCCGTGACCGTGCGCAACTTGTTGGTGGTGGTCACCGTATAGGCCACCAGATTGGCGGGCACGATCGTGGCCTCCGGCTGGTCCTTGCTGGTGTCGTTGACACCGTACAGCGATTGCGCGGTGAGATCCTGGGGGTCATTGTCGAAGGAGAAGCTGCCGGTACCCAGCACCAGCATCACGCCACCACCGGGTCCGGTCACGGCGGTCATGCCACCGGTAATCGGCTGGCGATACACCTGGTTGTTGTTGTTGGTCTGGCGCGCCGTGGTGAACACCGGTGTGGTGACCGAGGTTGCCGTGCTTTCCAGGTCGAACTTCCACAGCGCGCCGCGCTGGTCGGCCGCATAGATCGTGTCCGCCAGGCCGTCACGGCCACGTACACGCCCCGTCCCACCGGCGCTGTCGGCGCGCCAACGGTCGACAGCCACGATGTTGCCCAGGCCATTGTCACCGGCGGGTGCGGTTGCTGCGGCCTCGGTAGCAGTGATCATCCGCACCGCGCCCGATCCCAGGTCGACCACGAACAGCACGGCCTTGCGGCTGAGGCTGTTGTAACCGTTGCCGAAGATCGCTTTCCACGCCACCCCGGTCCCTTCCTTCACCGGCACGATCACCGGCTTGCCAAGGACATGGCCGATGTTCGCCTTTACGGTGCTGTCGAGCCCCGGCGCCACGTCACTGATTTCCCACAGGCGATTGCCGGTGCCGAAGCTGGACGGCGTGGTTATATCCAGCGCGAACACCGAGCGCCCACCGGCGCCGGCCGTACCGACCAGCGCCGTGGCCCAGTTGCCACCGATCTGCGCGTCCGCCACCGCGATCGGTCCATCCACGTAGTAGCGATGACGGAAGCGCTGGTCGGACTTGTTGGCCGCCACGTAGGGATACAGCAGGTTGGCCATGTGGCCCAGCGCGGTTCCAGGGATGTAGGCGAAGGTCTCGCTGCCACCGGCACCGTCACTTACGCCATTGCCGTTCATGCCACCGTCGAAGGCATGCAGCATGCCGTCATTGGCACCAACATAGACCATGTAGCGGCCATTGTTGCGCTTGCGGGTCAGATACGTGGCATACGAGGTCGCCATCGCGGTGCTGATGCGCTGGTAGCCATAGTCGTCGCGGGGCGAACTGATCACCGGGCTGGAATTGACGATGTCGCCCAGCACGGTGGTACGGGTGCGATAGATGCCCCCCGAGTTGCGCACTTCGCGTGATGCGTCGCCGCGCAGATAAGCCATGGCCGTGGCGATGTCGCCGCCCAGCTTTTCAGCCTCGGTCGCAGAACAGCGCGCAATACCCGGATACTGCTTCTCATCCTTGTTGCAGAGATCGGTGAAGGCGATGTTGGTGCTGCTGAAGTCAACTGCAGCATTGCCCTTGGTGGCGACGATGGTGCGCGAACGCTGCGCGCCCAGTTTCTCGGCCGCTTCCCACACCTGCGTGTACTCGGTCTGCTGCGTCTTGTCGTTCACCGCAAGCTTGGATGCCTTCAGGCGGCTGAACCAATCGGTTTCCTCGTTGGCCACTTCGAACTGGGGCGTGACCGCCAGCGACCCGGTACCGATACGCGCGCCGGTCAGGCCCTGGCTGCCCGAAGGCGCTGGCCCGGAGGTGACCGACGAGAGCACCCGGCGCATGGCCGTGGTGATGTCTGCCGGAGTACGCGCGTTGATGTACTCACCGCGGGTATTGGTCGCGGCGTGCCAGATGTCATCCACGGTGCTGGGGTTGTCGTTCTGGCGACTTGGCCAGTTGCTGTAGACCGCCGAATCGGTATACGGGTTCTGTTGCTTGTTCGGATCGAACAGATTGCCACGCGCGCCCAGCGTGATCCCGTAGAAGTTGATATGCAGGTCCTTCTTGCAGTCCAGCGACTTGTCAGTGCTGGTCGCACATTGCTCCGGCACCGGCACTTGTCCCCGGGGCATCCGATCATCGGTTCGCAACGGGTTCACGTAGTAGTACGCGGCAATATCACCCATGGTGTTGGAATTGCCATCCGAGAAGGGAGTCCCCATGTCCCCGTCCACGTTGCCTGGGGCAGGTGCGAGGGATGACGAAAGGTTGTTGCCATTGTTGCTGTAGCCGTCGGTGAACAGCATCACCGCATTCTTCTGGCAGGACAGCTTGATGGGGGCATTGTCATCGGTCCGCATGAACTGCAGGCCCGCAGCGTTGACGGCATGTCGATTCGGCGTGCCACCACTGGCCGTCAGCGCGATCATGCTGCTGTAGAGCGCGGACTTCTGCCCGATCACGCTCATGTCCCGGATCGCAAGCCGTTTGTTGGAGTCTGTCGAACTGTTGTAATTCTGGAAATCATTGATCCGGAAATACCCGACATACATGTCATTGACATTCAATGCGCGCGTCATGCCGGCGATCATCGCCCGGTTGCGGTTACCGTAGTACGAGTACCAGTTGGCGAAGTTCTGCAATGCGGCAGCATCACCGGTCCCGATGACGTACTTCCACATGTCACATCCGGAACCGCAGGCGCCGGTGACCTTGGTTCGCTGGATACCTGCATACGCATTGGCAGTGCCTGGCAACTGCGGATAGGCGTCACCATCGCTGGTGTACGGCATGTAGAACGTTGCGGGCACATAGCGCAGCGACGCATAGCCCGCCGAGCTCCAGGTCGTGCCTCTCGTATTGGCGTTCTCGTTGCCAAAATTACCATTGGCCCTGCTTGCAGTCCTGTAGGACTGCCCGGCCGGTACCGTCATCCCTTCCTGCATCCTCTGGACGTCCCAGGACGAAGTGCCCAGATAGCTGCTGGCGATCGCGAGTGTATCTGTCTCACGAGGATCGATGAGGGTGGCCGACGTGCTCGCGTCCGGATACGACTGCACCTCTTCATTTACGATCCGCAACCAGGGCTCGTACTTGATTGCGGGGTCGTAGTAGGTTGGATTGTAGGCCGCTGATCGTGCGAACCCGAAGACATCCAGAGCGGGGATGCCGTTGTAGTTGTTGATCCGGGCGCCCGGCAACACGTAGAAATAGCTGCATTCGCCGGTCTGGATGGCATTGCCCCACCGATCATAGGTGGGGAGTACGTCATCGGGCGTGTTGAGAACACCGGCCGACCGGAAGAAACTCTTCCTCCCGTAGTGCCAGCACGCCGTTCCGTCCTGCCCCGGGAACTGGGTCTGGAAGGTCATCGAACCCGAATCGTCCACCGCCATGATGAATGACGGCGGCGCGGAGACCTTCAGGTTCATCGGGTGCTGCGACAATGTGCCCTGCGCCTGCGCGGCGAACAGGTTCATCGCAAGCCAGGTGCCGCCAGCCACCGCCAGCAACAGCCCGGAGCCGGCCAGGATCTTGATCTTTCGGGTCGCCATGACCGGGTTCCTCAAAGCTTGAAAACAGTGTCGACAGCCGCCGAGGAAGTACCCTCGTTGCTGGTGGCGGCATCGCGATCGGAGCCGAACGCGGTGATCTGGTAGACGCGGGTGGGCTCTTCGCTTTCCGGCGTGCCCATGCCCAGCGTCGATTCGCCCTGGATGCAGGCGTCGATGCGGCGCACGCTGACCACCGGCGCCGCCGACAGTTTCTGCTCTCCCACCCAGCGGGTGGGATCGAAGCCGTCATCGCAGATGCGCTTGATGGCGTCAGCCTTCAACGAGCCGCCGTCGCCGGTATTGTTGTCGATCTCCTCGATCGACCGCTCGGCGTCACGGACCGCCCGCTCGCTGGCCTGGAACGCCACGTTGGCGGCCCGGTAGTTGGAGGACATGCGCTCCTGCATGCTCGCCACCTGCATGCCGACCACGCCGATCAGCGACAGCAGGATCAACAGCATCAGAGCCACGTACAGCACCGCACCGCGCTGCTGCGTACGCCCCTGGAATCGACGGGAGACGGAGGGCTTCATGGGTCAGTTCCCGAACAGTCGGTTGCGCAGTGCCACGGACACCTCGTAGGAGGCGCGGTAGCGATCGTCGTAGGTCGTGGGCGGATTGAAGCCAACGCCGAGCACGCCCAGCTGGGCCACGGCCGTATTGGCCTGCTCGGCCGCGGCGCGCTGCGGGCTGCGCACCAGCAGTCCAAACTGCACCAGGCCAACCCGTCGCCACGCAGCGACAGCGGCGGCATCGGTACCGGTACTGACCCCGCTGGCAGTCTTCTGAAAGGCGATTACCCCGGACGGCGGCGCGGTGCTGCTGATCGCCGTCTCGGTATCCTGGCCGTAGAGGAACTGCAGGCTCTCAATGCCCTCCACCAGCTCCTCACCGGTGGCGAACGTGTTGTCGCCAGCGCCACGCGCGCGGTACAGCGCGGGTTCGCCGGCGGTATTCGTTGCCACGTAGTACGCCATCGATTCCACCCGATAGACCATGGTCACCGCGTTGTTGGCCGAATACGCCGAGAGATCGGCTTTGCTGGCCGTGATCGTGCTGCCGGCGATTTTTCCGGCAAACACGTCCACTTTGCTGCAATCGGCCACGGCAAACGCCGAGGGCGTGGTGACGGCACCGGCCGACAGGCGGGCCGCCGCGTCACTGGCGATCGTGATGTCCGGCGAAGTACCGGAGCCGATGGACAGCACCGGCGAGCCTTCCGGCGCAAGGTAGCGCATCACGATGATGTCGCTGCCGCCAAGCGGTTTGGGCTTCAGATTGGTGATCGCCGACGGCGTGCTGCCGGCAGCCCCCCAGCTTGCGCCGAGGGTCAGCTTGTTGCCAGGCGCGGTGCCCTGTGCCTCGTAACCCTGGATCGGCACCGAGAAGTCCATCGGGCTGCCATCACCCGACTTCACGCCGGCAATGTTGACCTTGACACTGTCCTGGGCGCGCACCAGGTGCGCCTGGTCATTCACGCAGCCCATGTGCCCGGCCATCCGGATGTCGCGCTCGAGGAACTCCAACGCGAATCGGGCGTTCTCCTGGGTGCGCGCGACACCTTCGGACAGCTGCGAGGCCGCCCGCGAAGCCATGAAGATCTGGGTCACGCCCAGCATCAGCACCAGGCCGATGACCAGCGAGATCAGCAGTTCAACCAGCGAGAGGCCAGCCGCATGGCTGGCAGCGGAAGGCGCGCGCTTCATAGACGGGTAACCAGGGTGAACGTGGTGATGCTGTCGGGATTGGCTGCGTTCCATCGCTCGTCTCCCCAGCCGATGCCCACCGTGACCAGACCATCATTGACGGTCACGTTGGCGCTGGCCTTGCCTCCCAGCACCTTGACGACCTGGCATTGCCAGCGCGCCACGTTCGCCTTGGAGGCTGTCACGTCGGCACTGTTGGGCCAGGTGCAGGGGCCAGCCGGCGCGGTGACCGAGCCGGCAGTGAAGGAGGCCTTGGTGTATTCGCCACCGTTGAGGGTTTCGCTGCGCTGTACGCGCATCAGCTCGATCAGATCGTAGGCCAGGCTGGTGGCCTGGGTGCGCTGGCTGGCGCTCTGCACGAACCGCACGTTCATGGTCTGCAGCAGCGCAAAGCCAAGCAGGCCGAACGCCAGCACCAGCAGCGCGATCAGCACCTCGATCAGGCTGAAGCCACGACTGCGGGCAGGCCCGCCCATGCCGGAACGACGACGTTTCATTTGCAGGTTCCTCCGGTGGAGCGGACCTGGCCGGAGAACAGGACGGTCAGGGTCCGCATGGGGTCACCCGTCTTGCAGCCTTGCGGCACCAGGCTCACGACCTGGTCGGCGGACGCGCGGCGGCGTCCCTGGGAATCGAAGGTGATGACGGTTGGGCTGGGAGCCTCGACCGCCAGGCTGCTGCTGCCCTTGGAGAAGCGCAGCACGCTTTCGCTGCCGCTGACGGAGCCATCGCCATCGGCGTCGCCCCAGGCCAGCATGCCCTTGCTCCACTCACCATCGCAGGACGTGCCGTTGCTGCTGCCGCACACCCCGCCACCATGGCGGTTGCGGATGGCCTCGCTGCGAGCGAGCGACAACAGACCGATCACCTCGTTGTTGGTGGTGGTCAGCCGGTTCGAGCGCATCGCGGTGCGGAAGCTGGGATAGGAGATGCTGGCCAGAATGACCAGGATGACCAGCGTGATCATCAACTCGACCAGCGTGAAGCCGTTTTGCCGGCGCAAAGACATTGGACGCTCCCCAGCGTGTTGATGGCCACGATGGGCCATCGTCCCGCCACCGGCAAGCGGCGGCAGGATGAACGGTCAATCCAGGGCGACGGGCGTCAAAGCCTTGACGACCCGCACCTTCCCACCCCGGCCGGCGCGATCCCCATCGCACCGGCCCGGGCTCAGGCCAGCACCTGGTAGCAGGGCTGGTATTCGCCGGAGATCTTCATCCGGCGCTGCTCGACGAAAGCGCGCAGCAACGCGTCCAGCGCCTGCATCATGTCCGGGTCGCCATGGATCTGGAACGGTCCGAACTGTTCGATGCGACGCATGCCGTCTTCCTTCACGTTGCCGGCGACGATGCCCGAGAACGCGCGGCGCAGGTCGGCCGCCAGCGCATGCGGCGCACGCCCGTGGTGCAGGTCCAATGCGGCCATCGCCTCGTGGGTGGGCACGAACGGCTGCTGGTACTCCCACGGAATCTCGATCGACCAGTTGAAGAAGAACGAGTCCTTCTGCGCCAGGCGGTGCTCGCGCACGCGCTTGATGCCATTGGCCATCTTCTTCGCCACCGCCACCGGGTCGCCGATGATGATCTCGTAGCGCTCGGCGGCCGCGTCACCCAGGGTCAGGCGGATGAAGCGGTCGATCTGCTCGAAGTACGGCGCCGCCACGGTCGGTCCGGTCAGGATCAGCGGGAACGGCAGGTCCTTGTTTTCCTCGCGCAGCAGGATGCCGAGCAGGTACAGGATCTCCTCGGCGGTCCCGACGCCACCGGCGAACACAATGATGCCGTGGCCGATGCGGACGAAGGCCTCCAGGCGCTTCTCGATGTCCGGCATGATCACCAGGTGGTTGACGATCGGGTTCGGCGACTCGGCGGCGATGATGCCCGGCTCGGTCAGGCCGATGTAGCGCGTCACGGTACGGCGCTGCTTGGCATGTGCGATCGTGGCACCCTTCATCGGACCCTTCATCGCGCCCGGGCCGCAGCCGGTGCAGATGTCCAGGCCGCGCAGGCCCAGTTCATAGCCCACCTGCTTGGTGTACAGATACTCGTCGCGCGAGATCGAGTGGCCGCCCCAGCACACCACCAGGTTCGGGTCACCCGGGTTGAGGATGCGCGCATTGCGCAGCAGGCCGAACACCGCGTTGGTGATGCCCTCGGACGACTCCAGCTCGGCCGCGTAGGCAGGGCCCATCTCGATGGCCATGTAGGCCAGGTCACGCACCACGGCGAACAGCAGTTCGGCAACACCGCGGATGATCTCGCCATCGACGAAGGCCATGGCCGGTGCGTTGACCAGGTCGATGCGCACGCCGCGATCCTGCTGCGCCACCTGGATGTCGAAATCGGGATACAGATCGCGCGCCGCGCGAGGATCGTCAGAGGCACTGCCGCTGGTCAGCACGGCCAGCGCGCAGCGGCGCAGCAGCTCGTGCATGCCGCCGGCAGAGGCATCGCGCAAGCGGGCCACTTCGGCCCGCGACAGCACATCCAGCCCACCGCGCGGGTAGATCCGCGCGTCCTGCACTGGCAGTGCGCGGGCTGATTTTTCGTTCGTGGTCATGTCCAATTTTTTGCTTCCTTCAAGGTTTCCGACTGTACTGCCGCCCCCTTAAAAAGCAAAACGGCCGGGAAGCCCGACCGTTGGATGTGTGCTCCCCGCGTTCGCCTTTCCGGGACCGCATCGGCGGCGTTGGCACCGCGCACATTTCTGGATGCTACGCCGATGCAGAGTGGCCTGCAAGGACTTTCGCCTGAACGGAAAACGGCCGGGTTTCCCCGGCCGTTTCCGTTTACATCATCAAGCTCTGACGGATCAGAACTTGTACTTCACAGTCAGCTGCATGGACCAACGCGACACGGCAGTGTTGCCCTTGTCATTGTTGTTTTCCTGGATCGAGGAATCATCCGCACCGGTGAACGAGTACACATACTTCCCGGTGGCCGGATCGATACCTGCGAAGTTGCCCACGCGGCGGGTTGCATAGAAGCCGTAGTCGTCAATGAGGCCCCACTTCTTGTTCAGCAGGTTGCCGACATTCATGATGTCCAGGGCGACTTCACCCTTGTGACCCTTCACGAAGCCTGGGAATTCCTGGCTGATACGAACGTCGAAGCTGTTGACCCACTTGGCGCGGTGCGAGTTGGCCGGGACCACGCTGCCACGGTAGGCCTCGAGTTCCGGGTTCTGCGCCAGCCAATCGAAGAACTTCTTCTCCATCGTTGCGCCGCCAGTGAACAGCACGTCGCCCACACCCTTCGGCACGTAGAACAGATCGTTGCCGATGGCGCTGTCGCCGTTGGCATCGTTGTAGAACACGTAGCTGTACGGACGGCCCGAGCGACCTTCGTAGAAGAGGCCGATACGGGTAGCGTTGTCACCGAAGAAGTTGTGCTTCCACTCCAGGGTGCCGGTGATACGGTCCTTGATTGCATAGCGCGAGTTGTACGCGATGTTCTCGTTGGCGTTCAGGATCTGGGTGTTGTTCCAGTTCGAGGTGTTCTGCGAGCTGGTCAGCGGGCTAACTTCCTTCGACTGGGTGTAGGTGTAACCCAGCGACCAGCCCCAGTTCTCGGTCAGCGGCTTGGCCAGCGAGAAGGTAGCCTGGCTGCCACGACCCTTGTCGGTGTTGCGCAGCAACATCACGTCACCGATGTTGTTCGGACGGTTGGCGCGGTTCAGCGCGCCGTTGGTGCCGTTCTCCATGCCCAGGTTGTCGCCGGAACGGCTGTCGATCTTGCTGTTGGCCTGATTCAGACCTGCCGGGTTCCAGTACAGCTCACGACCGTCCTGCGCCGAAACGAAGGTCGCACCCTTGCCCTTGCCGTCCGTCAGGTCCAGACGTTCGAAGTACAGACCATCCTTGACCTTGGTGAACAGCACTTCAGCCGACGCCACGATGCCGTACCACGGCAGCTCATGGTCGAACGCCAGGTTGGCCTTCCACACCGACGGCAGGCGGGTGCCCGGAGCGATAATGTCCACGTTCTGGCGAGCAATGATCTTCGACGGATCCGGAATGAACGGATTGTCGGCATCAGCACTGAAACCACCCGGGTTGCCACTGACGTTGTACTCGACGTAGTTCAGACCGGTGTTCTGGTAGGCACCTGCCAGCCACACGTTCGGTGCTGCACCGCCGAACAAGCCAACGCCACCGCGCAGCTGGGTCGGACGATCGCTGTCGAAGGTGTAGTTGAAGCCAACACGCGGCTGGAACAGGCTCTTGTCCACCAGTTTGGTGTTGTCGTAGCCGTAGCGCGACTGGATGTCGGTGTTGTACTTGTTCTGGCTGGTGAAGTCCGGGATATCAAGACGGACACCAAACATCAGGCTCAGGTTGTAGTTGATCGCCCAGGTATCCTGGATGAACAGGCCAGTGTTCTTCAGATGGAACTTGGCCGGAATATCATCCAAGCTGCCACCCGGACGCGGCACGCGCAGCTGGTAGCCGTTGGCGGTACCCTTCAGGAACGACGCCAAGTCGCGGAAGTCGTACGCGCCGTACAGATTACGGCCGTAGAAGTTCATCAGGTTATTGTCGGTGTAATCGAAACCGAACTTGACGGTGTGGTCACCGATGTACCAGGTACCGGCACCGAAGGCGCTAAGTTCCTTCGACTCGACCAGATTGGTGTGAGTGTTCTGCTCGGTGCCCAGGTACAGCGAGTTGTTGCCGAAGCGCACGCGCATCTGCGGCAGGTGCGAAGCCGCGACACGATTGGACGAGTAGTCCTTGTGCGAAACCTTGAACTCGGTCGAGAAGTTCTCGGACCAGTCACTGAACAGTTCACCCATCCAGGTTTCGTACTGGGTCGGCTGGGTGTACCAGAAGTCACTCAGCGACAGCGCGCTGCTGCTGACCTGCGGGAAGCGGACGACGTCCTGCTTCATCTTGTTGTAGCGCAAGGCCGCACGGTGGTTCTCGTTGATGTTCCAGTCGAGCTTGACGGCGTACTCTTCGATCGTCGTCTTGTTGTTCAGACCGTCAACGCCGCCGACCGGATAGCCCAGATCACTCATGCGCTTCTGGACTGCCGAGATGTCGGCGTCACTGATGCCGCCCTTGGACGGATCCTTGTTGTACGGGCTGTCACTCAGGCTCACGCCGCCGCCGCTACGCTCGTACTTTTCATAGTTGGTGAAGAAGAACAGCTTGTCCTTGAGGATCGGACCGCCGAACGTCATGCCGTAGGTCTTCTCGTCCTTGAAACCATTGAAGTCCGACTTGTCACCTTCCAGGCGCGAACGGACCATGTCCTTGTCGCGGTACGAACCGTACACGGTGCCGTGGAACTCATTGGTACCCGACTTGGTCACGGCGTTGATCACCGCACCGGTACCGCCGGCGATGGTGGTGTCGTAGTTGGCCAGGTCGATGTTGATTTCCTGGATGGCATCCATCGACACCGGCTGACGCTCGGTCGGCAGGTTGTTGGAGCCCAGGCCGAACGGATCGGAGGCGCTGATGCCGTCGATGCGGATGGCGTTGTAGCGGGTGTTCTGGCCACCGGCCGAGATCGCGCCGTCAGCCTTGCTGACCTGCGAGATGCGCGGGTCCAGGCGGATGTAGTCCTGGATGTTGCGGTTGGCCGACGGCAGCGCGTCCATCGTTTCGCGGGTCACGTTGCTGCCGGTGCCCATCTTGTTGGCGCTGAACAGGTCCAGGCCGCCGGCGGTCGCAACAACGTTCACCGCGTCCAGGTTGGTCGCAGCCAGGTCACCGCCCAGGTTGGCGTTGACGGTGTTGACCTGGTTCAGGTTCAGGTAGACACCCTCTTCGGTCTTGGTGCCTTCACCGGACTTGGTGATGGTGATGGTGTACGGACCACCCACGCGCAGGCCGCGCGCGTTGTATCGACCCGACGCATCGGTGGTGGCACGCGAAACGGTGCCCGACTCGGTGTGGGTGATGGTGACTTCAGCGCCGGCGACAGGCTGGCCTGCGGCGGACATCACCTGGCCGCCGACACCGGCAGAGGTGCTCTGGGCGAAGGCGGGAGCGGCGGCGAGCGCAGCCACGAGACCAAGGGTGAGCTTGGACATCCGGAGTGGGTGGGTCATTTTTCGGTAGCCTCGATGCGAGTTGGCGATGGCGGAAAAAAAGCGCATCCAAACAGCCCTGCGGGTGGCTGGTCGGAGATTTATCTGGGGTTCCCTACCGCTTGGCTGAAGGCAGCCACAACGGTTAACACTAGATTAACACGCTACGCCATCAATGTGACGGTTGTGCGACAAACGGCACCGGATCGCAACGCAATCGTGACGGGTTCTTCACTCCGCCTTTCCCCCGGCCTCATTCCGTCAGGGGCGCCTCACTGGCGTCGAGAATCCGGCCCCGCCAGGCAAGCCCAGCGCTGGACAGCAGGGTCACGGCCGCCGCAGCGGCGGCCTCCGGGCCCCGGGCGGCCGGGTCCTGGTCGACGGAATAGGCCCTGGCGCGCAGCGCCGTGCGCAGGGGGCCCGGATACAGGCCGCTGACCCGCACCGGGCTGCGGCCGAGTTCGTCATGCAGGCTGGTGATCAGCCCGCGCAGGCCATGCTGGGCCACACCGTATCCACCCCAATAGGCCTGCCCCACCCGTTCGGAGGCATCGACCGCAAACACCAGGGCCGCGTCGTCGCGCTGCCGCAGCAGCGGCAGGCAGGCCTGGGTCAGCCACGCCGGGGCAGTGAGGGTGACATGCACCGCACGGGCGAAACTGGCCGGGTCGGCCAGTTCGAACGGGGTCAATCCGGGGAAATGGGCGGCACAGACCAGCACTCCATCCAGGCGTCCCAGCTCGCGCTGCAGGGCCTGGGCCAGTTCGGCATAGTCGTCGGGGCCCGCACCCTCCAGATCCAGCGGATACAGCAGCGGTTCCGGGCCGACGGCCTGGACCTGGGCATAGACACGGTCCAGGCGGCGCGGCTTGCGGCCCAGCAGGACCACGGTGGCCCCGGCGGCGGCGGCGGCAACGGCCGCCGCACTGCCCAGCCCACCGCCGGCGCCGGCAACCAGCACCACGCGATCCTGCAACGGGCGGCCATCGAGCGCCCCCTTGGTCGGTGACGTCGATGGCCAGGCACTCATCCCTGGGTCGCCTCTTCGACGATGCGCTTGAGCTCGCCGGCTTCAAACAGTTCCAGGACGATGTCGCAGCCGCCGATCAGCTCTCCATTGATGAACAGCTGCGGGAAGGTCGGCAGGTTGGAGAACCGCGGCAGGTTGGCGCGGATCTCGGGTTCTTCCAGCACGTTGACGGTGCGCAGGGTGACCGCGCCGGCTGCCATCAACGCCTGTACGGCGCGGCTGGAGAAACCGCACATCGGGTATTGCGGGGTACCCTTCATGAACAGCACGAGCGGGTAACGATCGACCTCGGCCTGGATTTGCTGCATTACCGCCACAACCTCACTCCTTGCTTCGCCGGACAAACCGACCGCGGTGGTCGGCTAGACTGCCCACGGTAGCCGCCATTGTAAGCGGATGGAACCGGCTGCCGCCGCCCCTCTGGCCACGAACCTGTCCATGCCTGTCGAATTGCCTGCCCTGCCCTACCTTTCCGGCTCCCTGCAGCCGCACCTGTCCGCACAGACCCTGGAGCTGCACCACGGCCGCCACCATCGCGCCTACGTGGATGCGGTCAATGCCGGCATCCTCGGCACCGAGTGGGAAGACGCGTCACTGGAAGAGATCGTCCGCCAGGCCCAGGGCAAGCTGTTCGATGCGGCCGCCCAGGCGTGGAACCACGGCTTCTACTGGCAGTGCCTGCGACCGCGTGGCGGTGGCGAACCGCAGGGTCGCCTGGGCGAGCTGGTGAAGCGCCAGTTCGGCGACGTGCAGCGCCTGCGCGAGGAATTCAACCGCACCGCGCTGGGCCTGTTCGGCTCCGGCTGGGTGTGGCTGGTGCAGCATCCGGGCGGACAGCTGGGCATCCAGGCGACCCGCAATGCCGGCACGCCGCTGACGGGTGAAAGCACGCCGCTGCTGTGCTGCGATGTCTGGGAGCACGCCTACTACACCGACTACCAGAATGATCGCGCGCGCTATCTGGACGCGTTCTGGCAGATGGTCAACTGGGAATTCGCTGAGAGCCAGCTACGCTGAGGCAGCGGCACCGCCCCGGGGTGGTGCCGGCCGCTGGCCGGCATCCCCCCATCGGTGTACAGAGATGGCGAATCTGCCGGCCAGCGGCCGGCACTACCGGAAAGCAGAGCGTGGCTTCACGCGTTCTCGTGCGCGGCCACCGCATCCATCACCCGCGCCGAGTACACCAGCGCCGCACCGGCATTGAGCGACACCGCCACACCCAGCGCCTCGGCGATTTCCTCGCGGTTGGCACCGTGCTTCAGCGCGGCATCCACGTGCACGGTGATGCAACCGTCGCAGCGGGTGGTCACCGCCACCGCCAACGCGATCAGCTCGCGGGTCTTCGCATCGAGGTGGTTGGTCTGCGCGCCAGCGTTGGCCAGGGTGGCGTAGCCCTTGACCGTATCCGGTGAGAGCTTGCCGATCTCACCGATACGGCCCTTCAGTTCCTTGCGGTAGGCATTCCAGTCGAGCATGGGGGTGACTCCTGTGAAAGGAGCTCCACGCTACCACCGGGAATGTTGCGCCGATGCCTGCACCGGCGCTTCACAGCGTTGCACTGCCGACCAGCGGCCGGCACTACCGGGCTCAGCGATTGCGCAACGCGTGCACCGCCGGCGCCACCTGGGCCTGGCGATCCAGCTCCAGGCCGACCTGCTCCAGCGCATCGGCCAACGCGGCAGCATCGTCATCGCGCAACGTGGCGTGGCCGACCTTGCGGCCTTCGCGCGGCTCCTTGCCATAGTCGTGCCAATGGCCGCTGGCCTGGCCCAGCACCGGTGCCGGGTCCGGCATCGCGCCCAGCCAGTTCAGCATGCAGGCGTGGCCGAGCATGCGGGTGCTGCCCAGCGGCAGGCCCAGCACGGCACGCAGATGGTTCTCGAACTGCGAGGTCTCGCTGCCTTCGATGGTCCAGTGGCCGGAGTTGTGTACGCGCGGCGCCATCTCGTTGGCCAACAGCTCGCCATCGCGACAGAACAGCTCCAGCGCGAACACGCCGACGTACTGCAGGTGCTCGGCGACACGGCGGGCATAGCCGATCGCGGCCTGCTGCTCGGCATCGGACAGCACAGCCGGTGCCACGCTGGCCGACAGCACGCCGTCGACATGCCAGTTGCCGGTGACCGGCCAGGCTTCGAAGCTGCCATCGCGGCCACGCACGGCGACCACGCTGACCTCGCGCTGGAACGCCACGAAGCCTTCCAGGATCAGGCCGGTACGCTCGACCTGCGCGCCCAGTGCATCCCACGCGGCGTCGATGTCGGCCTCGCTGCGCAGGCGGAACTGGCCCTTTCCGTCATAACCAAGGCGGCGGGTCTTGAGGATGCACGGCAGGCCGAACTCAGCCGCCTTCGCAGCCAGCTCGTCACGGCTGCGGATATCAGCGAAGGCCGGCAGCGGGATGCCCAACTGCTGGAACAGGGTCTTCTCGCTCAACCGGTCCTGGGCCACCGCCAGCGCGGCCGGCGGCGGATAGACCGGCACGCGGTCGACCAGGAACTGCGCGCTGTCTGCGGGCACGTTCTCGAAATCGAAAGTGACCACATCGACCTTGGCGGCGAACTCCGCCAGCGCGTGGCGGTCATCGAAGGCACCGACGGTGAGCGGCGCCAGCGGGCCACTGCAGGCGTCGGCCGCCGGGTCGTACAGCTGGAAGCGCAGTCCCAGCGGCGCACCGGCCAGGACCATCATGCGGGCGAGCTGGCCGCCGCCCAGGATGCCGACGGTCAGGCTCATTGGCGCGGATCGTCGTGGGCCATCACGTCTTCGGTCTGGCGTGCACGGAAGGCGTCGAGCGCCTGGCCGATCGCCGGCTGGTCGCTGGCCAGCATCGCAGCAGCGAACAGCGCCGCGTTGGACGCGCCGGCATTGCCGATGGCGAAGGTGGCGACCGGGATGCCGGCCGGCATCTGCACGATCGACAGCAGCGAATCCATGCCGTTGAGGGCCTTGGACTGCACCGGCACGCCCAGCACCGGCACGGCGGTCTTGGCGGCGATCATGCCCGGAAGGTGCGCAGCCCCGCCGGCGCCGGCGATGATCGCGCGCAGGCCACGCGGGCCCGCCTGCTCGGCGTAACTGAACAACACATCCGGCGTCCGATGCGCGGACACCACCTTCACTTCGAACGGAACACCCAGGGCTTCAAGCTTCTGGGCGGCGTGCTGCATGGTTTCCCAGTCGGAACGGGAACCCATGACGATGCCGACAAGCGGCGCGATCGGGTTGGGGGTCATTGGCCGTCACCTGCCTTAAAGACGTATTCTAGCCATCTTCCACGCAAGACGAAGAACCATGGATCGCAAGCTGCTCGACCTGCTGGTGTCGCCGGACACCCGCCAGCCCCTGTCCCTGCTGGATGGCAAGGGCCTGGAAGCCCTCAACAAGGCCATTTCCGCCGGCGCGGTGAACAAGGCCGATGGCAACCCGCTGGCGCAGCCGCTGCGCGAAGCCCTGGTCACCCGCGACCGCAAGCAGGTGTTCCGCGTTGACGACGGCATCCCGGTGCTGCTGGCCGAGGAAGCCATCCCGACCGCCCAGATCGCCGACTTCCCGGCCGCATGAGCGCGCTGCCGACGCCGGATGCGGCCGTTGTCGCCGCCGATGTCGCGCGGGCGCTGGCCGAGGACCTGGGCAGCGGCGACGTCACCGCCGCCCTGCTGCCCGACCAGGCCGACAGCGCTTACCTGCTGTGCAAGCAGGACGGGGTGATTGCCGGCCGCCCGTGGTTCGACGCCACCCACCGCGCACTCGACCCGGACGTGCGCATCGAATGGCGTGTCTCCGAAGGTGACGCGGTCACCGCAGGCACCGTGCTGGCCCTGCTGCACGGGCGCAGCCGCAGCCTGGTCAGCGCCGAGCGCACCTCGCTGAACTTCCTGCAGACGCTGTCTGGCACCGCCACCACCACTGCCCGCTACGTGGCGGCGGTGGCCGGTACCGGCACGCGCATCCTCGACACCCGCAAGACTCTGCCTGGCCTGCGCCTGGCGCAGAAGTACGCAGTGCGCTGTGGCGGCGGCGACAACCACCGCTTCGGCCTCTATGACACGGTGATGCTGAAGGAAAATCACATCCGTGCCGCCGGTTCGCTGGCCGCGGCGGTGGCCGCCGCGCGCCGGCAATGGCCCGCGCTGCCGCTGGTGGTCGAGGTCGAGGACCTGGCCCAGCTGCGCCAGGCGCTGGAAGCCGGTTGCGAGCGCATCCTGCTGGATGACTTCAGCCCCGACCTGCGCCGCGAGGCAGTGCGCATCACGGCCGGCCGCATTCCGCTGGAAGTGTCAGGCAGCGTGGGCCTGGGCGGCCTGCGTTCGATCGCCGAGGACGGCGTTGACTGCATCTCCATCGGTGGACTGACCAAGCACGTGCAGGCCATCGATCTGTCGCTGAAGCTGGGCCCGCCGCCGGGTTGAGGCCTGGCGTGGGGGCCGATCCGTTGTCCATGGGAAAAGGGATCTGACCCCGTTCTCACACCCGGCGTTCACGACAGCGCTGCGACGCTGAGGTATCCCCCACAGGAGCCGCGCATGCGCCGGATGCTCTTGCCTGCCTGCCTGCTGCTGGCCGCGGCACCGTTGTCCGCAGCGGCCGCCGAGGCCTGCGATGTTCCGCCCCGCTTCGGCCTGAGTCCGTTGGCGGTGGCCATCCGCAACACCGCCTGCAATGAGCACCGGCTCTGGTACCGGCCCTTCATCGATCGTGAAGGCCGTGCCGCCAGCCTCAGCGTCACCGAAGCCGAAAGCGATCACCTGGCAGACAATGGCCTGATCGCCTGGCAGCGCGTGGCCGGCTACTGGCGCAACAGCGGCACACTCAATGCGATGGGCAGCATCGCGGGCGCCAGCAGCTGCCTGGCGCCGTTGGGCACGCGCTACACCGACAGCGACTGCCGCGCCTTCCTGATCGACAACCCATGGTCGGCCGCGTTCATTTCCTGGGTGATGGTGCAGTCCGGCGTTCCTGGCTTCAATACGTCGCCACGCCACATCGACTACATCCGTGCCGCCTACCAGGGCGGTCCCTCGGGCGTGCCGTACCGGCTGGTCGACCCGGCCACGGCCAAACCCGCACCGGGCGACCTGCTGTGCTTCCTGCGCGACCGCAGCACCACGCTCAGCTACAGCGGGCTGGTGCAGGCACTGGGCAATGGCTCGGTGGGCCACTGGAAATCGCATTGCGAAGTGGTGGTGGCGGCCAACCTCGGCGGCGACCAGACCCTGTACCTGGTCGGTGGCAACGTGATGAACACCGTAGCGATGCGGTTGCTGCAGCTGGATCGTACGGGGCTGATCAAGCTGCCTCCGGCACGCGAACGCAACAGCACCGGCATCGACCCCGGCTGCACACCAGGTCGCGAGGACGAATGCAGCTTCAACCGGCAGGACTGGGCAGCGCTGCTGCAGCTGACTGCAACCTCACCGCTGGTGATGCCCTCGCCCACTGCGACGCCGATGCAGCCCACTCCGGCACCGCAACCGGTCATCGTGCCCGCGCAGCCGATGTCCAGCGAACCGCAGCCGCGGCGGTGAGTGCAGCGCTTGATCCAGCGCGCGTTCGCCGCCATCTTTGCGGGATCGACCCCTGACGGCTGACGCCATGCCCACCCTGCTGCTGTTGCTGATTGCCGGCGGAATCATCTATTTCTTCTGGAACGCGGCGCGTTCGGCCGCCGAGCGCGCGGTCGAACTGGGGCGCAATGCCTGCCGTGCTGCCGACGTGCAATGGCTGGATCAGGCGGTGCACGCCACCGGCCTGCGCCTGTCGCGCGGCGAAGATGGCCGGCTCGGCTTCGAACGTACCTTCAAGTTCGAGTATTCCTACGACGGCATCGATCGCCACGTGGGCCGCATGGTGCTGCGCGGCGACCAGCTGATCTCATTCACTGGCCCGGGCGCGGCGCGGATCAGCCAGATCCGCGCGGATGTGGACGATGCCGAGGATGTGTAAGGGCTGAAGGCGTGCCGACCAACGGTCGGCACCCACCGTTACCTGGTTACTTGACCACGCGCAGGTTCGGGCGCCCCTTCGGCGGCGGGCTGGCTGGCGGCGTATCGTCCGGCGGCGTGCCTTCCTCGTGCAGCAGCTCATCGCTGGTCGGAGCGGTCTCGTTGCCCGGGATGTCATCCGGTAGCGCCATGCCCTGCCCGGTCTCGCGGGCGTAGACGGCCAGCACGGCGCTGATCGGCACCTGCACCGGGTAGCTGGTACCGGAGAAGCGCGCCGAGAAGCTCACCATCTCGTTGTCGATCATCAGCCGCACGACAGCACGTTCGGCGATGTTGAGCACGACCCGGCCATCCTTGACCGCCGAAGGCGGGACCTGCACGCCGGGAACGCCGGCGTCGACCAGGATGTGCGGGGTCAGCTGGTTGTCGTTGATCCATTCCACCAGCGCCCGCAGCAGGTACGGGCGGTGGCTGGTCATGTGGAAGAAGTCTTCGGTCATGCGTGAAGTGTACGCGCCCGGCGCCCCGCCGGGGCGGATCACCTGCACGCCGGTCGGCGTGCAGACGGGTAACGCAGGCCCGGATCAGACCGGCAGATCGCGCAGCTTCTTTTCCTGATCGGTCAGGCTACGGACGAAGCCCGGATGGCGGAAGATGCGGTTGCCGTAGTCCTCGATTGCCTTGCCGTCCTTCGGCAGCGGTACGTCCAGCGACTGCAGGCGCCAGATGATCGGCGCCATCGCGCAGTCGGCCAGGCTCATTTCCGGGTTGAGGAAGAACTTGCTGGCCTTGAACAGCGGCAGCGAGGCGGTCAGCAGCTCCTTCAGGCGCTTGCGGCCAGCCTCGGCCTGGGTCTTGTTGCCGAGCTGGATGGCCTGCACCTGTGGCACCCAGTCGTGCTCGATGCGCAGCATCGCCAGGCGGATGCGCGCACGCGAGAGCGGATCGACCGGCATCAGCGGCGGATGCGGATAACGTTCGTCCAGGTACTCGCTGACCACTGATGCGGCGTACAGCACCAGCTCGCGTTCGACCAGGGTCGGCACCGAGTGATACGGATTGAGGTCGATCAGGTCTTCAGGCGGGTTCTGTGGATCGACCGGAACGAAGTCGAAGGTCACACCCTTGGCCGCCAGCACCAGGCGTACACGGTGGCACAGTACATCGTCGTTCGAGGAAAACAGCGTCAGTGTATTGCGCATGCGTACGCTCGCCGCCATCAAAGGCTCTCCCACGACAGGAGACCGCCTGCCGCATCGGCGCCGCCGGCACCGTGCCGGCGGTCGACTCCTCCCCGAGTGTGCAACCGACCATCACAAAAGCCAATAGGCCCGTGCGATGGCCGGCGGCAGATTCAGTGAACGTCCTTCCAGTATTCCTTCTTCAGCAGGTACAGCAGGAAGGTGAGCAGGGCCAGGAACAGGATCACCCACACGCCCAGCTGCTGGCGCTTGAGCGCGGCCGGTTCGCCGGCATACTCGAGGAAGTTGGTGATGTCCCGCACCGCCTGGTCGTACTGCCCGGCATCAACCGAACCCGGCGTTTCGATCTTCAGGCCGGTCACCGGCGGGTCCATGCCGGGCGCTTCCGCCTTGCCATGGACCGCATGCTGCAGGCCCTGCATCTCCCACAGCGGGTTGGGCATGGAGGCATTGGCGAACAGCGCGTTGTTCCAGCCCAGCGGCCGGCTGCTGTCCAGATAGAACGACTTGAGGTAGGTGTAGACCCAGTCACTGCCCCGCACGCGCGCGATCAGGCTGAGATCGGGCGGCATCTTGCCGAACCACTTCTCCGCGTTCTCCTTGGGCATCGCCACCGGGATCGGGTCGCCGATCGCCGAGCCGGTGAAGTTGAGGTTGTTCATCACCTCTTCCTCGGTCAGGCCCAGGTCCTGCGCCATCCGCGAATAGCGCAGGTACTTCAGCGCGTGGCAGCCGGAGCAGTAGTTCATGTACAGCTGCGCGCCGCGCTGCAGCGAAGCGCGGTCGCCCAGATCGTTGCCGGCCTGCAGCAGCTTGGTGCCACCTTCGGCGGCGGAGGCCAGGAAACTGCCCAGCATCAGGGTGGCCGTCAGGGCCAACCGGACCATCCAGCGATCAGTCATGGGTGGTCACCCTCTCCGGTACTGGCTTGGTCTTGTCCAACCGTGTCCATAGCGGCATGGTGATGAAGAACGCGAAGTACAGGAAGGTCAGCACCCGCCCGATGTAGGTCTCGTGCACGTCGGTGCCCGGGCCGGAACCAATCACGCCCAGCCACACGAAGCACACCGCCAGCACGCCCAGCATCACCTTCGAGATCCAGCCGCGGTAGCGCACCGACTTCACCCTGGCCTTGTCCAGCCACGGCACCAGGAACAGGATCGCAATGGCCGAGAACATCACCAGCACGCCACCGAGCTTGTTCGGCACCACGCGCAACATCGCGTAGTAAGGCGTGTAGTACCAGACCGGCTTGATGTGTTCCGGGGTCACCAGGCGGTTGGCCTCGGTGAAGTTGTCGTGCTCCAGGAACAGGCCGCCGAAACCGGGCGCGAAGAAGATGATGAAGGCGGCGATGATCAGCAGGAAACCGGCGCCGACGCCATCCTTGAGCGTGTAGTACGGGTGGAACGGAATGCCATCGGCCGGTGCGTTCGGCGACCAGCGGTTGCCCTTCGGCCCCTTCTTGATCTCCACGCCATCGGGGTTGTTCGAACCCACTTCGTGCAGCGCGCCCAGATGCAGTACCACCAGCAGCAACAGCACCAGCGGCAGGGCGATGACATGCAGCGCGAAGAAACGGTTGAGCGTGGCGTCACTGGGCAGGTAATCGCCCATGATCCATTCGGTCAGGCCGTTGCCGATCACCGGTATCGCGCCGAACAGCGAGATGATCACCTTGGCGCCCCAGAACGACATCTGGCCCCACGGCAGCACGTAGCCCATGAAGGCTTCGGCCATCAACACCAGGTAGATCAGCATGCCGAGGATCCACACCAGCTCGCGCGGCTTCTGGTAACTGCCGTACAGCAGGCCACGGAACATGTGCAGGTAGACCACGATGAAGAACAGCGAGGCACCGGTGGAGTGCATGTAGCGGATCAGCCAGCCCCACTCCACATCGCGCATGATGTATTCGATGGAGCCGAACGCCTCGGCGGCGCTGGTCTTGTAGTGCATCGTCAGGAAGATGCCGGTGACGATCTGGTTGACCAGCACCAGCAGCGCCAGCGAACCGAAGTAGTACCAGATGTTGAAGTTCTTCGGCGCGTAGTACTCGCTGACGTGCTTCCGGTAGACCGGCATCAGGCCGGGCGCGCGGGCATTGACCCAGTCGGCCACGCCGCTGGCGGTACGGCTGAGGATATTGGCCATCAGGCAGCCCCCTGCGGATCGACACCGATGATGATGGTGTTGTCGTCCTGGTAATGGTGCGCGGGCACCTTCAGGTTGATCGGCGCCGGCACGTCCTTGAAGACGCGGCCGGACATGTCGAAGCGCGACTTGTGGCAGGGGCAGAAGTAGCCACCCTTCCACTGCGGGTCGTAGGGCTCGGGCCGGATCTCGGCGACCATTTCCGGCGAGCAGCCCAGGTGCGTGCACAGGCCGACCAGCACGGAGATGTCCGGCTTGATCGAGCGCAGCTCGGGGTTCTGCTTCAGCACGTAGTCCGGCTGCTGGTCCTTCTCGCCGGACTCGGGGTCCTTGAGACGGCCGTCCAGCCCGTGCAGCGCATCGAGGATGGCCTTGGACCGCTTGACGATCCAGATCGGCTGGCCACGCCATTCCACGATCAGGCGTTGGCCTTCCTGCAGGGCGCTGATGTCGGCCACCACCGGTGCGCCGGCAAGCTTGGCGCGGGCACTGGGGTTCCAGGATTTGATGAAAGGAACTGCGGTGAATCCGACGCCGACGGCGCCCACCACGGCTGTGGTGGCAGAAAGAAAACGCCGACGTCCGGTGTTGACTGGATCGTGTACCCCATCGTTGGCCATCCGGCACTCCGATATTGATTAGGTAGCTTTAAGGCTGCCAGCGGATCCGGTGGGGGCCAGAGCCGCATTGAATCACGGTCGAGTGTAGCGGAACCGTCGCGCGCCACACAACGCATTGCAGCAACATTGATTGCGGGGTTGCCGGCCAGCGGCCGGCACTACCTTTCAAAGGAGTGCCGACCAACGGTCGGCACCTACCGCTCAAGGAGTGCCGACCAACGGTCGGCACCTACCGTTCAAGGAGTGCCGACCAACGGTCGGCACCTACTGGTGACTCAGGGCGGTGCGGTAACGTTCGGCCAGTTGCCCGACCCGGCGCACGTAGTACTGGGTCTCGCTGTAGGGCGGCACGCCACCGTGGCGGTCGACCGCGCCTTCGCCAGCGTTGTAGCCGGCTGCGGCAAGGGTCAGGTCGCCATTGAAGCGTTTCAGCAACCACGCAAGATACTGCACGCCGCCACGGATGTTCTGCCCGGCGTCATAGGAATCGCTTACGCCGAAGCGCGCGGCGGTCGGCGGCATCAGCTGCATCAAGCCCTGCGCGCCAGCACGGCTGAGCGCGGTCGGGTTGTAGGCCGACTCGGCATGGATGATGGCGCGCACCACCGCCTCCTCCACGCCGAACTCGCGCGCGGCCGAGGTGATCTCGGCCTGGAAGGCCGAGGTGTTCAGTCGCACGGTGCCGAAGTCCACGCGTGGATTGACCCCGCAGGCATAGCAGCGCTCCATGAAGCTGTAGCGGATGGTCCGGACCGGGCCGAGGCTGGCCACCTGTGCCGGGCGCGCACTGGTGTAGTGGCGCACGCCATCCTTCATGAAGGAATACACCTGGCCACTGACCATGCGCCCGCTGCGCGAGGCGACCGGCTGTGCGGGACCGGATGCCGGCACGGACGCAGGCGCGACCGTTGCCGGCGCTGCGGCACTCGCAGCAACGGCCACCGGGTTGCGTTCGATGCTGGCCACCGTTGTCGGTGCCGGCCTGGGCGCGGCCACCACCGGTCGAGGTGCCGGGCGGGTGTCACGGGTGTAGCTGATGGTGCTGCAGCGCGCGCCGGCCACCCGCTTGCTCACATAACTGGTGACGCCGTCAGCGCCCTGGCACTTGTACAGGGTTCCAGCGCTGGCCGGCGCAGCGGTCAGCGCAGCGATGATGATCGCCGTTGTCCCCAGTATCCCCTTCATGGCGGCGAGTGTCCCAGCTTCGCCGGGGCTTGCCAAGCGACGTGGCTCAGCCTGTGACCGGCGGCACAGCCAGCAGCTGGCCGAGGCCCGCCAGGCGCTGCGCCAGTTCGTCGCGCAGGCCCGGCGGGGTGGTCCAAAGCGCCACGGGTAGGCGGTCCAGGCTGAGAATCTGCGCCAGCATCATGCCGCGGCTCTCGGCGCCCATGCGCAGCAGGCAGTGGTCGGGGCCATCCGCTTCCAGTACTCCACACCACGGCGGGATGCGGCCTTCCAGCTCGGAATGGCTGCCGGACAGGCGGAGGATGGCCTGCAGCGCGAACGGCGCCTGGCTGACCGCCTGCCGCACCATCACATCGGGCGGCGCCGGGGTGCGCCGGTGCAGGCCCGGCCCGGCGCACTCACGTACGGCGCCCATGCGGTCCACGCGCAGGGTGCGCCAGTCCTGCCGCCCCAGGTCCCAGGCAAGCAGATACCAGCGTCGCCCGTAGTTGACCAGGTGCTGGGCCTCGACCTCGCGCTGGGTGACGGCTTCCTGCGCGCTGCGGTATTCGAAGGCCAGCCGTGACGCCTGTCGGCAGTGCTGGGCCAGCCGCCCGAGCAGGCGTGCGTCGGTGGACGGAAGGTCGGACAGGGTGGCCGTCGCTGCATGCACCTCGCCGGCCTGCTGGCGACGACGGGTCGGCACCAGCGGATCGAGCTTGGACAACAGGCCACGCGCGGTGTCGTCGATCCCGGCAACGGTGGCCGAGGCTGCGCGCAGGGCGATGGCCAGGGTGGTCGCCTCCTCCTCGTCCAGCAGCATCGGCAGCACCGGGGCCCCGGCCCCCAACTGGTAGCCGCCGCCGACCCCGGACGAGGCCTGCACCGGATAGCCCAGCTCGCGAAGGCGCTCGATATCACGGCGGATGCTGCGCCGGTCCACACCCATGCGCTCGGCCAACTCGGCCCCGGACCACTGGCGGCGGGCCTGCAGCAGGGCGATCAGGCGCAGCAGACGATGGGCGGTATGGCGCATGAAGGATCGAGGACAGAAGTCGTCCGCAATAGTGCCCCAGGATGGCCTCCAGTTCACCACTCACCGCAAGGAGCAATGCCATGAATTCACGCCAGATCACCCTGTACCACGCCGCCCGATCCCGCTCGAGCGGCGCCGTGGCCCTGCTCGAAGCGCTGGGTGCCGACTACCGCATGCAGGTGCTGGACCTGAAAGCCGGCGCCAACCTGGCCCCGGCCTACCTGGCCATCAACCCGATGGGCAAGGTGCCGGCCATCGTCCACGACGGCGCACTGGTGACCGAGCAGGTGGCGATCTACCTGTACCTGGCCGACCTGTATCCGGAAGCCGGGCTGGCACCGCCGATCGGCGACGCCCTGCGCGGCCCCTACCTGCGCTGGATGGCCTTCTATGGCGCCTGTTTCGAGCCGGCGATGATCGACAAGGCGATGCACCGCGAGCCGCCGCCGCGCCTGATGTCGCCGTACAACGATGCCGAGACCGTGCTGCAGGTGGTCGAGGCCCAGCTGGCGCAGGGCCCGTACCTGCTGGGCGAGGTCATGAGCGCCGCCGACGTGCTGTGGGGCAATGCACTGGCGTGGACCACGGCCTTTGGCCTGGTACAGCCGGCGCCGGCCACGGCTGACTACATCGCACGGATGAGCGCGATGACCGCGTTCGACCGTTCGCGGCAGATCGATGCGGAGCTGGTGGCGGCGTAAGGGCGCCCGCCGGGCACCGCCCGGCGCTACCGGGGCCGGCGGGATGCGGGTAGCGCGGGGCCGTGCCCCGCGAGCGCACAGCGCGGCGTACGCGCCGGGATGCAGGTAGAATTGCCGGCTTTCCCGCCACCCGAATGGATTAAGCGCCATGACCGGGACGCCAGACGTCTTTCCGCCCGCCACGCCGGGCGGTGCCCCGCTCGTTGCCCTGCCCGCCGGTCCGCGCAAGCCCGACCAGGTGAAAGGCAAGCTGTACATCAAGACCCACGGTTGCCAGATGAACGAGTACGACTCGGCCAAGATGGCCGACGTGCTCGCCGCCAGCGATGGCCTGGAACTGACCGATACCCCGGAAGACGCCGACGTCATCCTGGTCAACACCTGTTCCATCCGCGAGAAGGCGCAGGAGAAGGTGTTCAGCCAGCTGGGCGTCTGGAAGGGCCTGAAGAACAAGGGCCGCGAGGTCATCATCGGCGTGGGCGGCTGCGTTGCCTCGCAGGAAGGCGAGGCGATCATCAAGCGTGCGCCGTTCGTGGACCTTGTGTTCGGCCCGCAGACCCTGCACCGGCTGCCGGAGCTGATCCGCGCCCGCCGCGAGCAGAAGCGCCCGCAGGTGGACATCAGCTTCCCCGAGATCGAGAAGTTCGACCGCCTGCCGGAACCGCGTGCCGAAGGCGCTTCGGCGTTCGTGTCGATCATGGAAGGCTGCTCGAAGTACTGCTCGTTCTGCGTGGTGCCCTACACCCGCGGCACCGAAGTCAGCCGCCCGTTCGAGGACGTGGTGGTGGAAGTGGCGCAGCTGGCCGCGCAGGGCGTGCGCGAAATCAACCTGCTCGGGCAGAACGTCAATGCCTATCGCGGCCCCTATGGAGATGGCGAGTTCGCCGATCTCGGCCTGCTGATCCGGACCATCGCCGAGATCGACGGCGTCGGCCGCATCCGCTTCACCACCTCGCACCCGCTGGAGTTCAGCGACTCGCTGATCGATGCGTTCCGCGACGTGCCGCAGCTGGCCAACTTCCTGCACCTGCCGGTGCAGGCCGGCAGCGACCGCGTACTGTCGGCGATGAAGCGCGGCTATACCGCGCTGGAATTCAAGTCGAAGATCCGCAAGCTGCGCGCGGTGCGCCCGGACATCTCGATCAGCTCGGACTTCATCGTCGGCTTCCCCGGCGAAACCGATGCCGATTTCGAGAAGACCATGAAGCTGATCGAGGACATCGGCTTCGACCACAGCTTCTCCTTCATCTATTCGCGCCGCCCGGGCACCCCGGCGGCCGACCTGGAGGACACGATCAGCGATGCCGAGAAGCACGCGCGCCTGTCGCGCCTGCAGGAGCGCATCAATGCGCACGCTGCCGGCATCTCCGAGAAGATGGTCGGTACCGTGCAGACCGTGCTGGTGGAAGGCCCTTCGCGCAAGAACCCGAACGAACTGACCGGCAAGACCGAGAACATGCGTTCGGTGAACTTCCCGGCGCCGGCGCGGCTGATCGGCCAGTTCGTGGATGTGGTGATCACCGAGGCGCTGACCAATTCGCTGCGCGCGCGCGTGGTGGCGGAATAAGGTGCGCCGACCAACGGTCGGCACCCACCGAATTGATGCCGACCAACGGTCGGCACCCACCGGAGTTGATGCCGGCCAACGGTCGGCACCTGCCGAATTGATGCCGACCAACGGTCGGCACCCACCGAATTGATGCCGACCAACGGTCGGCACCCACCGAATTGATGCCGACCAACGGTCGGCACCCACCGGAGTTGATGCCGGCCAACGGTCGGCACCTGCCGAATTGATGCCGACCAACGGTCGGCACCCACCGAATTGATGCCGACCAACGGTCGGCACCTACCAGGGTGGATGCCGACCGTTGGTCGGCATGCCTCAATCCAAACGCTTGCGGAAACGCAGGATCGCCAGGCTCATCATCACCGCGATGAAGCCCAGCAGCGCCAGCGCGTCGTGCCACAGCTCCCACAGCGAGGCGCCGCGCAGCATGATGCCGCGCACCAGGCGCAGGAAGTGGGTCAGCGGCAGTACTTCGGCCAGCCATTGCACCGGCCGCGGCATGCCCGCGAACGGGAACATGAAGCCCGACAGCAGGATCGACGGCAGGAACAGGAACAGGGTCATCTGCATCGCCTGGAACTGCGAGCGCGCGCGCGTGGAAATCAGCAGCCCCAGTGCGAGGTTGGCCAGCACCAGCAGCACCGCGGCCAGGTAGATATCGAGCAGGCTGCCGCGGATCGGCACCTGGAACAGCCAGGTGCCCAGCACCAGCACCAGCGTGGTCTGCAGCAGGCCGATGGCTGCATAGGGCAGCACCTTGCCGACCATCAGTTCGCTGCGCGACACCGGCGTGGCGATCAGCAGCTCCATGTTGCCGCGCTCGCGCTCGCGCACCACCGCCACCGCCGTGAACATCACCAGGGTCATGGTCAGGATCACCCCGATCAGGCCTGGCACGATGTTCACCGCCGAACGCCGCTGCGGATTGTAGAAGCTGGTCACGCTGATTGGCCCCCCGGCGATGCTGCCTTCGCGCAGCGGCCGCGTGTTGCTGGTCGGTCGCGTCTCCAGCGGCACCTGCGCCAGCTGGATCGCCGCGCTCTGCACCACGGTGTCGCTGCCATCAACCAGCACCTGCACCGCCTCGCGTCCATCGAAGCGACGGCGCTCGAAGTCGGCCGGCACCACGATGCCGACACTGATCTCGCCACGCCGCAGCGCCTGCATCAACTGGTCGGGCGTATAGGCTTCGCTGCGCGGCGTGATCACGCCGGTGGCGACCATGTCCTGCACCAGCGCGCGTGACGCCGCACTGTTGGCCTGGTCGGCGACACCGGCGTCGAGGTGGCGCAGGTTGAGATTGATCGCGTAGCCGAACAGCAGCAGCTGCATCACCGGAATGCCGACGATCATCGCCAGCGTGATGCGGTCGCGGCGCAGCTGGCGCAATTCCTTGAGCATGATCGCCCACAGCCGGCGCAGGTTCATGCCGCTGGCTCCCGGCCACGGCCGCGGGTGGCGGCGACGAAGACGTCTTCCAGGTTCGGCGCCACCGCCTCGATGCGGGCCTGCGGATCGGCGCTGGCCAGCGCGCGCCGCAACGCTGGCGTATCGGCGGCCGCCTCGCTGCACAGCACCCGCAGCTGCGTGCCGATCTGTGCCACGCTCAGCACGCCGGGCAGCTCAGACAACGCGCGGCTGGCCTGCCGCGGCTGCGCCGACGTGACCTGCAACGTGCGGCCGTCCAGCTGTGCACACAGTTCGGCCGGCGTGCCATCGGCGACCAGCGCGCCTCGATCGAGGATCGCCAGCCGGTGGCAGCGCTCGGCTTCGTCCATGTAGTGGGTCGATACCAGCACGGTGGTACCGGCGTCGGCAAGTTCAAACAGGGCCTCCCAGAAATCGCGGCGTGACTCCGGGTCGACCGCGCTGGTCGGCTCGTCCAGGAACAACAGCTCGGGCGCGTGCACGACGGCGCCGGCCAGCGCCAGGCGCTGCTTCTGGCCACCACTGAGGGTGCCGGCCAGCTGCGGCTGCCGGTCCAGGAGACGGTACTGCTGCAGCAGTTCGTCGACCCGCTGCCGGGCCTGCGTACGCGGCAGGTCCTGGATGGCGGCGAGGAATTCCAGGTTCTCGCGCACCGAAAGGTCTTCATACAACGAGAAACGCTGGGTCATGTAGCCGATGCGCCGGCGCAGTGCCTCGGCCTGCTCCGGCACGGCCAGGCCGAGCACCTCGATCTGGCCGGCGCTCGGTTCCAGCAGGCCGCACAGCATGCGGATGGTGGTCGACTTGCCCGACCCGTTCGGGCCCAGGAAGCCATAGACCTGGCCACGCGGCACGGTCAGGTCGACATTGTCCACGGCCAGCAGATCGCCGAAGCGGCGGGTCAGGCCCTGGGCATGCACCGCGATGTCGTTGCCGGTGTTCAGAAGCTCACCTGCACCGGCATTCCCGCCGGCAGCTTCTGCATGTCGGAGGGAGCGTCCACTTCGATCTCGGCGAGGTAGCTCAGGCGCGCGACGTCGTCACCGGTCAGTGCGTAGTACGGAGTAAATGAAGGCTCGCTGCGGATCGAGCGCACATGCCCCTTCAACGCAGTGCCTTGCCCTTCCAGGTGCACCTGCGCGACCTGCCCGACCTTGACCTGCAACCGCAATGGCTGCGGCAGGTAGACGCGCGCATAGGGGCGCTCGCCGACCAGCATCACCGCCAGCGGCGCGCCGACCGGCGCCTGGTCGCCCTGCCGGTAAGGCAAGGCATCGACCACGCCGTCGCGCGGCGCACGCAATTGCAGCTTCTGCAGGTTCACGGCCTGCACTGCCTGTTGCGCCTGCGCGGCATCGGCGGCGGCCTGGCCCTGGGCGATATCCTGCACACGGCTGCCGTGCACCCGCTCCAGCCAGGCCTGCTCGGCAGCACGCACGCTGGCCTCGGCATTGCCGGCGGCGGCACGTGCACGATCCAGCTCAGCGGCGGCAATCAAGCGCTGCTGTGCCAACGGCTGGACCCGCCGGTAATAGGCACTTGCTTCGGCAGCCTGTGCGCGCAGCGCGGCCAGTTGCGCCTGGGCCTGCGCGATCTGCTCCTGGCGTGGGCCGATCTTCAGTTCTTCCAGCTGCGCCTGCGCACGCGCCGTATCAGCCTGCGCTGCGGCGAACTGCGCGTCGCCGCGGGCCGGGTCGAGCTGCATCAGCACGGCGCCGGCCTTGACCTGCTGTCCCTCGCGCACCTCCACCGTGGCGATCACTTCGGCCGCCGGCGCCGGCACCGTGATCCGGTCCCACTCCAGCGTGCCCAGTGCAGTCGGTGTTGACTGCACACACCCGGCCAGCAGGCCGATGCCCGCCAGTCCGATTCCTCGCATCCCGTTGCCGATGCCCATGCCATCCCCTCCTGCGACGGCGACACGGTGCCATGTGCCCCGTGCACCCTCAATGATTCCGATCAGCCCTGGCGGTTTTTTCGCCACACGCCGGCACGCCTTTTGCTGCAAGGCTCCGCACCACCTATCCACAGGTTGATTCGGCATCATTCCACAACCGTTGTGGAAATCCGCCAGCGCCCGGCTTTGTTGCTCACCCGGCAACGAAACCTGCACTGTCGTCACGATGAATGCCCCCGTGCAGGCCCCCGTGGCAGTGCTGCCGAAGCGACGAGCGACCATGACGTTTTTTTCACCAGGACCTCATGGGCCTTGTGGCACAAGCATTGCGAAGGTCTATCCACAGGTTTTCGCGCCCCCCGTCCACACCGGGTGTGGAAAACGCTGTATCGACCGTCTGCTGGCCGTGTGCCCCGCACGCGCGCTACCCTTGTCTCCCCTGAATACACTGCGGTGGAAGGCGTCCGCCCCACCCGAAGCAATGAAAAGCATCGAGCATCGAGACTTCACCCTGTCGCCGGAAGACAACGAACGGCTGGCCAACCTGTGTGGCCCGTTCGACGGGCACCTGCGGCAGATCGAACTGAAACTCGGCGTGGAAATCGCCAACCGTGGCTTCGTGTTCCGCATCAGCGGGCCGAAGGAAGCCATCGTCGAGGCGCAGAAGCTGGTTGAAGCGCTGTACGCCGAAGCCGGCGAAACCACCTTCGACAACCACGCCATCCACCTGCGCCTGGCGCAGGCCAATGTCGAGCAGATCGCCGAACGCTCCTACGAAGCGCAGGAGGTGGCGATCAAGGTCAAGCGCGGCACGGTACGCGGGCGCGGTGCCAACCAGGCCCGCTACCTGCACCAGATCGCAACCCACGACATCAACTTCGGCATCGGGCCGGCCGGCACCGGCAAGACCTTCCTGGCCGTGGCCAGCGCAGTCGAAGCGCTGAACGAATCGCGGGTGCAGCGGCTGATCCTGGTCCGTCCCGCGGTGGAAGCCGGCGAGAAGCTGGGCTTCCTGCCCGGCGACCTGAGCCAGAAGGTCGATCCCTATCTGCGACCGCTGTACGACGCCCTGTACGAGATGATGGGCGTGGAGAAGGTGGTCAAGCTGCTGGAAAGGAACGTCATCGAGATCGCGCCGCTGGCCTATATGCGCGGCCGCACGCTCAACGATGCGTTCGTGATCCTGGACGAAGCACAGAACACCACCATCGAGCAGATGAAGATGTTCCTGACCCGCCTCGGCTACGGCTCCACCGCGGTGGTCACCGGTGACCTGACCCAGACCGACCTGCCCAAGCACGTGAAGTCGGGCCTGCGCGATGCCATCGATGTGCTGCGCGACGTGGAGGGCGTGAGCTTCACCTTCTTCGAATCCCGCGACGTGGTCCGCCACCCGCTGGTGGCGCGCATCGTCAGCGCCTACGACCGCCGCGACCTGCATCAGATCCAACCTGGAGCAACTCCATGACCCGTGGTCCCGTGCGACTGGACGTCGCCATCAGTTATGCCCTGCCGCGTGCCGGTCTGCCGGCGGCAGTGAGCTTCCGCAGGTGGGTGGCTGCCGCGCTGAAGGGCCGCATCCGCGAGGCCGACCTGGCCATCCGCGTGGTCGACGCCAAGGAAGGCCAGTCGTTGAACCGCCACTACCGTGGCAAGGACTACGCCACCAACGTGCTCAGCTTCCCGGCCGAAGTGCCCGAAGGCCTGCCCAAGGGCGTCAAGTTCCCGCTGCTCGGCGATCTGGTGATCTGTGCACCTGTCGTAGCGCGGGAGGCCGACGAACAGGGCAAGGCGCTCAACGCCCACTACGCGCACCTGACCGTGCACGGCGTGCTGCACCTGCTCGGCTGGGACCACGAGGACGACAAGGAAGCCGAAGCGATGGAACAGCTGGAACGGGAGATCCTGGCCGAGCTGGGCATCGACGACCCCTACGCGGGCGAGCGCTGACACCGGGCCCTGTTCCGAGCCCACGCACTCACGGAAGAGGAGCGCAGCATGACCCTGCCCGCACTTGTGCTTGCCGCGCTACTGCAGTCCGGGGCAGGCCTGATGCCCGATCCTGACCGTCCCTCACCGTTCCCCGCCAGCGACAGCGAGGCCGACATCGCCGCAAAGATCGCCGAACTACGGGCGTTCTTCGGCAGCAGCGAGCGCGACACCCGCAACATCGTCGCCACTGCCCAGCAACGGGCACTGATCGAGCGCCTGGAAGCGCGGCACGCGGCACGTCTGGCCGGCATCTGGGTGGACAATGCGAGGGGCTGGAACGTTGTCGTGCGACTGACAGGCGCCGCACCCGAGGCCGATGAGACACATCCAGGGGCGGATGGCCCGCAACGTGTGCGCTACATCACCGGCGCCGCGATGACCGAAGCGGAGATGACGCGCCGCCTGCACGCACAGCAGGACTGGCTGCGGGCCCAGCTGCCCGACCTGTTCGGCCATGGCCTGGATGTCAAGACCGGGGAGCTGGAGGTGGAGCTGCGGGATACCCCAGCCAACCGCGCGACGGCGGCGGCCGTGCGTGACCACCTGCAGGCGCGACTGGGCTACCCGGTCAGGCTGCGCTGGTACCCAGCGGCCACGCGCTGGAGTCCTCCCTGACTGCGCCACGGCTGGAGTGCCAGCCATGCGCTGAGCTACTGTTCAACACCGGCCAGGACGCGGAAGGAAAAAGGATGAACCCAGGGAACAGCTTCACGACGTTTGCGATGGCCGCCGGCCTGCTCGCGGGCCTGCTGGTGCTGGGCGCTCACACCGTGCGCCGCATCAGCGCCCGCGACCCCGGCGGCAGGCACTGGCTGCTGCGCAGCCTGGCCCTGCTGTCGCCCGTGTGCCTGCTGGCCGGGCTGGCGATCGGCATGTTCGGCCCGCACTTCACAGGTAGAGCGGAACCCGCCCACCTGCCGGGGCTGTGGGAAACGTCGATGGTGCTGATACTGGTCGGTGCCTTGACCTTGCCAGTGCTTTGGCGAACGCTGCTGCAGCAGCGGTTTGGCAGGCCGGTCAATGCACTGCCGTTCTTCCACGCCAGCCGCACCTCGCTGCTGGTGCTGTTCGTGCTGGCCGTGATGTACATGAAAGTGGCCAGGACAACCGCGGCGGAACTGATGCCCTGGCTGACCAGCCCGGGCCTGTGGCCGGCGGTGGTGCGCATCGCGGGGCAATCGATGCAGGTCGCCATGCTTGCGGTCGTGCTGACTCTCTCACTGATGGTCGTACGGCGGGCGATGACCGGTTTCCTGCGCCTTCTCAGCGGGCTGTTCCGGCGCTCGCCGGGGCTATGATGGCGGCCCCTCGCCTGCGGAAACCGACCGTGTCACTGCGCTGCTGTCTGCCCCTGCTCTGTGCCCTCGCCGCTCCCTCCGCCTTCGCCACCCGCCTGGACCTGCCGGCCCTGATCGAATGCCGCCAGGGCGTGGCCGAGCAGGCCGCGCTGGCGCCGCTGCTGGCCGATCCGCTGAAGGCCGTGGCCCAGGGCCTGCAGCCGCTGCCGCAGGGCAACCAGTTCATGAGCGAGTTCCGGCTGGCCAGCCCGATCACCGTCTTCGGCCAACAGACCGATCGGGTGGCGGTGGCCGGCGCCAGCGTCATGGCCGTCCTCGACCAGGCCGACCCACGCCCGCTGGCCAAACGGCTGGAATTGGAGACCGGCTACGACCAGGACGGCAAGTTCATGGCCGGCCGCGAGCTGGTCAGCCGCGACGTGACCGACCCGAAGACCGGCGAGGCCCAGATCGAGTCGATCATCCTCAGCGTCTCCACCGTGGCCTCCCACCCGGGCAAGACCCTGGCCGGCTGCACCTACAGCCTGGACCTGCCCGAAGAGGCGCCGGCCGCGGCCGCCCCAGCCCCGGCCACCGGCAGTCACTGACAGGCCATCACATCCTGCTAGACTTGGGTCAACGCCCGGCCTGCCGGGTGCCTTTTTTCCAGAGATGTCAGAAGACGACAGTAGTAGCTCCCCTGCGGAGCACAGTGAAAAGAAGCGCGGCTGGCTTGAACGCCTGACCTCCGCCTTCTCCGGCGAACCCCATACCCGCGACGAGCTGGTCGCTGTCCTGCACACCGCGCAGGAAGAGGGTCTGATCGCCGCCGATACCCTGAAGATGATGGAAGGGGCCATTTCGGTGGCCGAGCTGACCGTGGGCGACGTGATGATCTCGCGCTCGCAGATGGTCTCGCTGCCGGTTGAAGCGCCCTTCCTGGAACTGATGAAGCAGGTGGTCGAATCCGGCCATTCACGCTTCCCGGTGCACGGCGAGAACAAGGACGACATCCTTGGCATCCTGCTGGCCAAGGACCTGCTGCGCGGCGTGGTCGCCGACAACGGTCCGGCCAACGTGCGCGAGCTGCTGCGCCCGGCGGTCCTGATCCCGGAAGCGAAGAAGCTCAACGTGCTGCTGAAGGAGTTCCGCCTGTCGCGCAACCACATGGCCATCGTGGTGGACGAGTACGGCGGTGTCGCCGGCCTGGTCACCATCGAGGACGTGCTGGAACAGATCGTCGGCGAGATCGACGATGAGCATGACGAGGCCGAGGATCCCTCGGCGCAGATCGCGATCCAGTCCGACGGCCAGTACGTGGTCGACGCGCTGACCCCGATCGGCGACTTCAACGAGCGTTTCGGCGCGACGTTCTCCGACGAGGACTACGACACCATCGGTGGCCTGGTCACCGAGGCCGTGGGCCACCTGCCGGAAGTCGGTGACGAGCTGGCGCTGGACCGCTTCATGTTCCGCGTGGCCCGCGCCGATGCGCGCCGGGTACAGGCCTTCCACGTGACCGTGCTGCCGCCGGACGCGCAGGACGACGCTTGAAGCGCCGCGGCCTGATCCTCATGGTGTGGCTGGCACTCTACGTGCTGGCCATGGCCCTGCCGCTGGCCGCCTTCGCGCAGCCGGCGCCGGCCACACCTGCCGTGCCCGCGGCCAGCGCTGAAGCCCCTGCTCCGCGCATCGGCGTGGTGACCATGCAGCCGGGCACGGTGTTCTTCGAACGCTTCGGCCATGACGCCATCGTGGTGGTCGATCCGCTCAGCGGTGAAGCGACCTCGTACAACTTCGGCTACTTCGATCCGTCCGAGGACGATTTCATCAGCCGCTTCGCGCGCGGCGACATGATGTACTACCTGGTGGCGCTGCCGCTGCAGCAGGACCTGTCGTACTACGACGAGACCGGCCGTGGCGCCAGCGTGCAATGGCTGGACCTGCGCCCGGACCAGGCGCGCTCGCTGGCCGCCGGCCTGGCCGAGCGGGCCAAGCCGGAAAACGCGCGTTACCACTACGATTACTACACCGCCAACTGCGCCACGATGGTGCGCGACACGCTGGACAAGGCGCTCGGCGGCGGCCTGCAGTCGCAGCTGTCGGGGCGCTCGCGTGGCAACACCTATCGCAGTGAATCGGTCCGTCTGGCCTCGCCGGCACCATGGATGTGGCTGGGCTTCGATGTAGGCCTCGGACCGTTCGCCGACCAGCCGCTGTCGCGCTGGCAGGAAGCGTTCGTTCCGATGCGCCTGGCCGATGCCCTGCGCCAGGCACGCAACAGCGATGGCCGGCCGCTGGTGCAGTCCGAACAGGAACTGTTGCCGCACCGTATCGATCCGGAGCCGAAGGAGTTCGCACGCCGCTGGTGGCCGTGGCTGCTATGTGGCCTGGTGATCGCCGCTGGCGTGCTGGCGCTGCGCAACCGCCCGCGCCTGCTGGCCGGGCTGGCCCTGCCGTTCTGGCTGCTGTGCGCCCTGTTCGGTGGCGTGCTGGTGTTCCTGTGGGGCTTCAGCATCCACTACGCCGCATGGGCCAACCGCAACCTGCTGCTGCTTTCGCCACTGGCCGTGCTGCTGCTGCCGGGCGCGATCGCACTGCTGCGCCGGCGCGTGCCGGGACGCATGTTCAGGATCGTGCTGTGGCTGCTGGCGGTACAGGCGGTGGCCGCGCTGGTGCTGCACTGGCTGAGCCTGCAGGCGCAGTACAACGTGCAGTGGATCGTGCTGCTGCTGCCGGTGCACGTGGCACTGGCGTGGGTGCTGGCGCGTCGTCCTCACTTGTCCGAAACACGGCCCTGACGCACGATGGCGGGCATGTCATTGCCCGCCTCCGCTTCCGCTTCCGCCCCCGCTTCGGCCAACCCTACCTGCGTCATCAACTGCGTCCACTACGATGACGAGGGCAAGCGCCACGACATCAGCCTGGATGCCATCAGCGATGTCATTGCCAGCGGCAACGGCTTCGTCTGGGTCGGCCTGTACGACCCCAACGAAGACGTGCTGCTGAAACTGCAGGAAGAATTCTGCCTGCACGACCTGGCCATCGAGGATGCGCGCAATGCGCACCAACGGCCCAAGGTCGAGACCTATGGCAACTCGTTGTTCGTGGTGGTGACCACCGCCCAGATGGTCGACGAACGCATCCAGTATGGCGAAACCCATGCCTTCCTCGGCCCGCGCTTCCTGGTGACGGTCCGCCACGGCGCCTCGCTGTCCTACGCGCCGGTGCGCGCACGCGTCGAGCGCGAGCCGCAGCTGCTGAAGATGGGCCCGTCGTACTGCCTGTACGCGGTGACCGACTTCGTGGTCGACAACTACCTGCCGATCGTGCACCGCTTCCGCGACACCCTGGACCTGCTGGAAAAGGACATCTTCGCCGACACCTACAAGCGCAGCACGGTGGTGCGGCTGTACGAGCTCAAGCGCGAATTGAACAAGATGCGGATGGCGGTGGCGCCGTTGCAGGACGTGCTGGCGCAGCTGCGCCGCTACCAGGGCGAACTGATCCCCGACGAAGTGAAGCTGTACGTGCGTGACGTGCATGACCATGCGGTGCGCATCAGCGATGTGATCGACACCCTGCGCGAGATGCTGGGCACCGCGCTGAGCGTGAACCTTTCGCTGGTGACACTGGCGCAGGGCGAGACGGTCAAGCGGCTGGGCGCCTGGGCTGCCCTGCTCGCCGCGCCGACGCTGATCACCAGCTGGTACGGCATGAACTTCAGTCACATGCCGGAGCTGAGCGAACCCTGGTCGTACCCGCTGATGATCGTTGGCGTGGGCGGTGTGTGCGTCGGGCTGTACCGGTTGTTCAAGCGCGCGAAGTGGTTGTAGCGCGTATCGACCAACGGTCGATACCCACCATGCACGGGGGGGCGTCGATACCCTGCAATCCGGTAGGCCACGACCGTTGGTCGTGGCGCATGGCCCGCTTCTGGTAGTGCCGGCCGCTGGCCGGCAACCCGGCAATGCCGGCCGGCGGCCGGCGGCCGGCGGCCGGCGGCCAACGGCCGGCACTACCGTTCGGGATCAAGCCACGTAGACGGTCTTGATGTTCATGAACTCATGGATGCCATGGTCAGCCAGCTCCCGACCAAAGCCTGACTGCTTGCTGCCGCCGAACGGCAGCCGCGCGTCGCTCTTGACGATGGCGTTGACGAACGCCGCACCGCATTCCATGCGCTGCGCGAAGCGCTCGCCGCGTACCGGATCGCCGGTCCACACGCTGCCGCCCAAGCCGAAGCGGGTGTCGTTGGCCACGCGCAGTGCCTCGGCCTCATCCTTGACCCGGATCACTGCGGCCACCGGCCCGAACAGCTCCTCGTCATACGCCGGCATGCCCGGGCCGACCTGGTCGAGCACCGTGGCCGGATAGCCGGCATGGGTGCCGGCAATCGGCTCACCACCGATCAGCACCCGCGCGCCCTTGGACACGCTGGCCTGCACCTGCTTGTGCAGTTCGTCACGCAGGTCGGCGCGAGCCATCGGCGCCAGCGTGGTACCGCGCTCATCGGGATCGCCGTACTGGCGCTCGCCCGCCGCCTGTACAAAGCGACGGGTGAATTCATCGGCCACCGCCTCGACCACGATGAAGCGCTTGGCCGCGATGCAGGTCTGCCCGCTGTTGTCGAAGCGCGACTTCACTGCCGCGGCCACGGTCTTGTCGAGGTCGGCATCGTCGAGCACCACGAAGGCATCGCTGCCACCCAGCTCCATCACCGACTTCTTCAGCTGGCTGCCGGCATTGGAGGCGATCGAGCGCCCTGCCCGCTCGCTGCCGGTCAGCGTCACCGCCTTCACCCGTGCGTCGCGCAGCACGTCGGCGGCCTGGTCGTTGTCGATGTGCAGCACGTCGAACACGCCATCAGGCAGGCCGCCGTCACGGCACACCGCCAGGATCAGGTCGGCGCACTGCGGCACGTTGCTGGCGTGCTTGAGCAGGGCGACGTTGCCAGCCATGAACGCCGGGGCGAGGAAACGGAACACCTGCCAGATCGGGAAATTCCACGGCATCACCGCGAACACGCAGCCGATCGGCTCGTAGCGCACGTAGCTGCGCTGGGCTTCGGTATCGATCAGCTGCGGCTTGAGATAGTCGGCCGCGTGATCGGCATAGTACTCGCAGGCGGCAGCGCACTTGTCGACCTCGGCCAGCGCCTCGGCCTTGAGCTTGCCCATCTCGTGGGTCATCGCCTGCTGCAGGTCGTCGCGCCGCGTACGCAGCTGCGCGGCGATCTGGCGAAGGATGGCGCCGCGGTCCTGCAGCGAGCGATCTGCCCAGCCCGGAAATGCATCGGCAGCGGCCTGCAGGCGCTGCTCGATGTCGGCTGCGCCCATCAGTTCATGGCGGTAGGTCACCTGTCCGGTGGCCGGGTCGACGATCTCGACGGTCATGGGGGATCTCCATCTGGAAGACCCCCATTGTGCGCCGCCGGCTGTGAGCCGGGTGTTGCCGGCGTTGTCGGCAGACCGTGTGCTCAGCCGTTGTCCTGCCGCGCCAGCTGCAGGTCGCGCTGGCGCCGCTTCTCGGCGCGGGCGTTGATGTACCAGCCGATCACCGCGGCGATCGACACCGCCGACACCAGCAGCGTGGCCAACGCGTTGATCTTCGGGCTGATGCCCATGCGCACCGAGGCGAACACCTTCATCGGCAGCGTGGTCGAGCCCGGCGTGGCGACAAAGCTGGCCACCACCACGTCATCCAGCGACAGGGTGAAAGCCAGCAGCCAGCCCGCCACCAGCGCCGGCGCGATGATCGGCAGGGTGATACGGCCGAACACGGTCAGCCGGCTCGCACCCAGGTCCATCGCCGCTTCTTCCAGCGACAGATCCATCTCCTGCAGCCGCGAGGACACCACCACGGTGACGAAGCACAGGGTGAAGGTGACGTGGGCGATCCAGATGGTGGCCAGGCCGCGTGCCGGGAAGCCGGGAATCGCGCCCATCGAGGCCAGCAGCGCCATCAGCGAGAAGCCCAGGATCACATCCGGCATCACCAGCGGCGCGGTGACCAGCGCGCCGAACAGCGGCTTGCCGCGGAAGCGCTTGAAGCGGGTCATGACCATCGCTGCCAGCGTGCCCAGCACGGTGGCCGTGCAGGCAGTCCAGAACGCCACCACCAGGCTGGTCCACATCGCATCCATCAGCGCGCGGTCGGCGAACAGGTCGCTGTAGGCACGGGTGGAGAACCCGGCCCAGACCATCGCCAGCCGCGAGCTGTTGAACGAATAGAACATCAACAGCAGGATCGGCAGGTACAGGAAGGCGAAGCCGAGCAGCAGCACGCCCAGCCCCAGGCCCTTTGCGCTACGCGGGCTCATGCCTGCTTCCCTTCCAGCAGGCGCTGCTGGGAACGGTTGAACAGCAGGATCGGCACCAGCAGCAACAGGATCATCGCCACCGCCATCGCCGAGGCGCCCGGCCAGTTGCGGTTGTTGAAGAACTCGTTCCACAGCTGGCGGCCCACCATCAGCGTTTCCGAGCCACCCAGCATTTCCGGGATCACGAATTCACCGATCGCCGGAATCATCACCAGCATGCAGCCGGCGATGATGCCCGCTTTGGACAACGGCAGGGTGATGCGCAGGAACGCCTGCCACGGCTTGGCACCGAGGTCGTAGGCCGCCTCCAGCAGGCGGTGGTCATGCTTGACCAGATTGGCGTACAGCGGGAGCACCATGAACGGCAGATAGCAGTAGACGATGCCGATGTAGGCGGCGGTCGGGGTGTCGATCAGCTGCAGTTTCGGCAGGCCCATCGACGTCATCAGCGTCTGCAGGCCGGTGAACTGCAGGAACTGGTCGAGCAGGCCATTGCGGTCCAGGATCGCCTTCCACGCATACACGCGGATCAGGAACGAGGTCCACGACGGCAGCACCACCAGCATCATCGCCACGTTGCGCGCGGCGGGCGACAGGCGCGCGATGGCATAGGCCATCGGGTAACCGATCAGCAGGGTCAGGAAGGTCGAGATCGCCGCGATCCTGATCGAGCTCAGGAACGCCTGCGCATAGATCGAATCGCGGAACAGCGCCAGGTAGTTTTCCAGGTTCAGCTTCAGCGAGAAACCGCCGTCGGCGTACTGCAACAGCCAGGTGTACGGCGGCGAGCCGACCCGGCTGAGCGAGAAGCTGATCATCAGCACGATCAGGAACGGCACTGCGAAGAACAGCAGCAGCCACAGGTACGGAATGCCGATCACCGTGGCACGCAGCCCCGGCAGCCAGCGCTTCAGGCCGGCGGTGCTCATGAGGTGAGCACCACGCCGTCGTTGTCGCGCCAGTGCACCCACACCTCGTCGCCCCAGGTGAGGCCATCACTGGCCCAGCGCTGCGAATTGGCGAAGTTGGCCAGTACCTTGGCGCCGCTGGGCAGGCGCACGTGGTAGACCGAATGGCTGCCGAAGTAGGCGATGTCCTCGATCACGCCTTGGGCCTTGTTGGTGTGTCCTTCCGGTTCGTCCTTGCCGATCATCACCTTCTCCGGGCGCAGCGCGAACGCGACCGGCTGCCCTTCATAACCGGTGATGCCATGGGCGATGTAGATCGGCGCCGGGAACAGCGGCGAGCGTACGGTCACGTACTCCGGCAGGTCCTCGTCGATCACCCCGTCGAACAGGTTGACCGAACCGATGAACTCGGCGACGAAGCGGTTGGCCGGCTGCTCGTAGACCTCGTCCGGCTTGCCGACCTGCTGGATCCAGCCGGCATCCATCACCGCGATGCGGGTGGCCATGGTCATCGCTTCTTCCTGGTCGTGGGTGACCATCACGCAGGTCACGCCCGACGATTCGATGATGCTGACCAGTTCCAGCTGCATCTGCGAGCGCAGCTTCTTGTCCAGCGCGCCCATCGGCTCGTCCAGCAGCAGCAGCTTCGGCCCCTTGGCCAGCGACCGCGCCAGCGCCACGCGCTGCTGCTGGCCGCCGGACAGCTGGTGCGGCTTGCGCTTGCCCAGGTGGCCCATCTGCACCAGGTCGAGCATCTCGCCGACGCGCTTGCCGATCGCGTCCTTGCCCAGGCCATCCTGCTTCAGGCCGAAAGCGATGTTCTGCTCGACCGTCATGTGCGGGAACAGCGCATAGGACTGGAACATCATGTTGACCGGCCGCTGGTACGGCGGCAACGCATCCAGGCGCTGGCCGTCGAGGGTGATGCTGCCCTTGGTGGGCGTCTCGAAGCCGCCCAGGCAGCGCAGCAGGGTCGATTTGCCACTGCCGGAGCCACCTAGCAGGGCAAAGATCTCGCCCTTGCGCACGTCCAGGTTGACGTCGTCGACGGCGACGAAACCGTCGAATTCCTTGCGCAGGTCACGAATGGAGAGATAGCCGGGCGCACCGGTCGTGTCGACGACGGTGGCTACCGGCTGGGCTTCAACGGGCATGGGGGCTCCGGGAGCGGGCGGTGGACAGCGGCCGCCATTCTAACGGCCGGGGGGCCCAGGGGATATGACGGCGGCAGGCGGAAGCGGCCGCTGGCCGGCCCCGGGGGCCCCAGGAGTGTCGGTTTTCCCCCGCCATGGTGGCCTGCCCGCGCAGAGGCCCGGCCTCCCCGGGACGACCCTGCGGCCGTCCCGGCCAGACACCACAGGCGACGCCTCGATCTGCAACGTTTTTCAGAACCGGATCTGTTGAAGGCCCGGGGCATTCCCCGCGCAATGGCCCTGATAAAGGCCTTGCATGGACCCACTCTGGTGATTTCCCCGGACAGCCCCTCCCCTCTCCCGCCCCGCCTGCCGGGCTCCCTGCCTGCAAGGCTGCCGCTGGTCATCATCGGTGCCGGCCAGGCCGGGTTGTCGCTCAGCGCGCTCCTGCAGGAGACCGGCGTCGAGCATCGCGTGCTGGAGGCCGAAACCGTGGGCGCCAGCTGGCAGCGGCGCTGGGAGTCGTTCCAGACCAACACCGCCAACGCGACGATGGCCCTGCATGGTCATGCCTATGCCGGCGATGACCCGGATGGCTTCATGGGCGCCCCGGAGGTGATCCGGCACCTCCGCGACTATGCCCACGAGCGTTCCCTGCCGATCAACGAGGGATGCGGGGTGCATCGGGTTGGGCCTGGGCCCGGCGGCTACGCCATCCACAGCAGCCAGGGGCTGATCCATGCCCGCGCAGTGGTGGTCGCCACCGGCGAATACCGCCGCGCACGGATGCCCCGGGTCCCGTTCGCGCCCGCGCCAGGCCTGACCGTGCTGCACTCGGGCGACTACCGCAGTGCCCGTCAGCTGCCCGATGGCGCCGTGCTGGTCATCGGGGGTGGGCAGTCCGGCGCGCAGATCGCCCAGGACCTGCGCGACAGCGGTCGCAGCGTGCACTGGTCACTGGCCCAGCGGCATTCGCATACCCGCCGGCTGCGCGGCAAGGACTCGATGACCTGGTGGGACATGGCCGGGCGCATCCATCAACATGTGAGTGAAGCGGCGGGCGTACTTGCCGGGGAACCGGATGCACTGCGCAAGGCCCGCACCGCGGAGTTCCCGCTTATTTCCGGCAAGGGAAACGGTGGGCTGGGCAGCTCGATCAGCCTGCTGGCGATGCACCGCGCGGGCATCAGGCTGCTGGGCCGGTTGCAGGGCTTCGATGGAAACGTCGCCCGCTTCGCCGATGTGCGCCCGCAGCTGCGTACCGCGATCGAGGCGACGCGGGCCGAATACGCCTATCTCGATTCGCTGGCCAGCGCGTACTACGCCACGCGTCCCGAGCCACGCACCGACGATGCCCGCTACATTCCGGAGGAGGTCTATCTGCACTGGGAGCCGGACGCCGCCCCGCGTGAACTGGATCTGCAGGCGGAAGGCATCCGCTCGGTGGTGCTGGCCACCGGCTTCGTCGCCGAATGGCCCTGGCTCGACGTACCGGGCGCGCTGGATGCACATGGCTACCCGCTCGGCGAATTCGGTGTTTCACCGCAACCGGGGCTGTTCTTCATCGGCATGCACAACCTGCAGCGGATGAGTTCATCGTTCCTGTGCAACGGCGGTCGCGATGCACGCGACCTGCTGCCTGCCATCCTGCGGCACCTGGGCCGAAGCGGGAGTACCGGCATCGACCCAGGGTAAGGCAGCCGCCGGGCATGACCCGGCGGCACCAGGCCGGCTCAACGGCCGGTCTTCACCTCGGTCCACAGCCGGGTGTAGAGCTTGTCGGTTTCCGGCGTGTTGATCGAGTACGTGAACATCTTCGCGGCCACGTCGGCCGGCGGGTAGATGGTCGGGTCGGTACGGATCGCCTCATCCACCAGTGGGGTCGCGGTCGGCACCGGGTTGGCGTAGTGGATGAAGTTGGTGTTGGCCGCGGCAACCTTCGGCTGCAGCAGGTAATTGATGAAGGCGTAAGCGGCCTCCGGATGCTTGGCGTCCTTCGGGATCGCCAGCATGTCGAACCACTGCGGGGCGCCTTCCTTCGGGATCGAATAGGCCACGTGCACGCCATTGCTGGCTTCCTCGGCGCGGTCGCGGGCCTGGATGATGTCACCCGACCAGCCGACCACCAGGCAGGTGCCGCCATTGGCCAGCGAACCCACGTACTGCGAGGAGTGGAAATTCTGCACGTACGGTCGGATCGACTTCAGCAGGTCGGCCGCCTTCTGCAGCTCGGCCGGGTCACCGCTGTGCGGGTCCAGGCCCAGGTAATGCAGCGCGATCGGGATCATGTCGGCCGGCGTGTCCAGGATGGTCACGCCGCAGTCCTTCATCTTGCTGATGTTCTCCGGCTTGAACACCAGGTCCCAGCTGTTGGCGATGTCGGTGCTGCCACCGAAACGCTGCTTCAGCATCTCCACGTTGTAGCCGATGCCGGTGGTGCCGATCATGTACGGCACGCCGTACTGGTTGCCCGGGTCCTGGGTGGCGATGCGCTTCATCACCGCCGGATCGAGATTGGCCAGGTTCGGGATCTTGCTCTTGTCCAGCGGCAGGAACACACCGGCCTGGATCTGGCGACCGAAGAAGTTCAGGGTCGGCACCACCACGTCGTAGCCGCTGTTGCCGGCCAGCAGCTTGGTCTCGACCATCTCATCGCTGTCGAACACATCGTAGGTCACTTTGATGCCGCTCTCCTTCTCGAAGGTCGGGATGGTGTCCTCGGCGATGTAATCGCTGTAGTTGTAGACGTTCAGGACCTGGCTGTCCTGCGCGCCGCCATTGCCACCGCCACAGGCGGCGAGCATGGCGGAGGCCAGGCCGAGCGTGAGGATACGCAGCTTCATCGGGTGCTCCAGAATGCGGGAAGGGGGGCCGGCGGGGCCGGCGACGGGTGCCAGCCTACCCCCCGGCGGCGGATTTTTCTATTCCGGATGCTCAGACGTTCAGCAGCAGGAACTCGCGCTCCCACGAGCTGATGACACGGAAAAAGGTCTCGTATTCCTTGCGCTTCACCGAGATGTAGGCCCGGCAGAAGCGCTCGCCCAGCAGGGCCTGCAGTTCGCTGCACTGCTCCAGCCCATCCAGCGCTTCGCCCAGCGAGCGCGGCAGGTTGTAGCCCAGCTCCTTGGCGCTGCCGGTCACCGGCGCATCCGGTGCCAACCGCTCGCGGATGCCCAGCAGGCCGCAGGCCAGGGTCGCCGCCATCGCCAGGTAGGGGTTGGCGTCGGAACCGGCGAAGCGGCTCTCCACGCGCATGTTTTCCGGCGTGTCCAGCGGCACGCGCAGGCCACAGGTGCGGTTGTCGAAGCCCCAGTGCACGTTGCTCGGCGAGACTTCGCCGAACACCAGCCGGCGGTAGGAATTCACGTTCGGCGCGAAGAACGCCATCGCCTGCGGCGCGTACTTCTGCAGGCCGCCCAGATAGTGGCCGAACACCGGGCTGAACTCGCCTTCGGCATCGGTATCGCCAGCGAACACATTGCTGCCGTCGCTCACCCGCACCAGGCTCTGGTGGATGTGCATGGCACTGCCCGGCTCGTTCTCCATCGGCTTGGCCAGGAAGGTGGCATACACGCCGTGGCGCATCGCCGCCTCGCGCATGGTGCGCTTGAACAGGAACACCTGGTCGGCCAGGTCCATCGCATCGGCATGGGTGAAGTTGACCTCCAGCTGCGCCGCACCGGATTCGTGGATCAGCGTGTCCACATCCAGCTTCATCGCATCGGCGTAGTCGTACATCAGGTCGAGGATCGGGTCGAATTCGTTGACCGCATCGATCGAGTACGACTGCCGCGCAGTTTCCGGGCGCCCGGAGCGGCCGGCCGGTGGCAGCAGCGGGAAGTCCGGGTCGGTGTTCTTCTGCACCAGGAAGAACTCAAGCTCCGGCGCCACCACCGGGCGCAGGCCCAGCTCGGCGTAGGCCGCCAGCACGCGGCGCAGTACGTTGCGTGGCGCCAGCTCGTGCGGCTCACCGTTCTTGGTGTAACAGTCGTGGATGACCTGCGCGGTGGCGTCGGCCGCCCACGGCACCATGCGCACCGTGTCCGGATCGGGACGCAGCATCATGTCCGAGTCCGACGGCGAGGTCAGCTCGTAGTAGTCATCAGGGAACTCGCCGGTGACGGTGGTGGCGAAAATGCCTTCGGGCAGCCGCGTACCGTAATCATGCGAGAACTTGTCGGCGGGAATGATCTTGCCGCGCGCGTTGCCGGTGATGTCCGGGACCAGGCATTCGACCTCGGTGATGCGCCGCTCCTTCAGCCAGCGCAGCAGGCTGCTTTCCTGCGGTGCGGGGGGCGTAGCCGTCTTGCGCGGGCGCGTTCGGGAACTCATCGGGAATCCAGTCGGTTCTGTTGGTGCTGCCGGCAAGCTTGGCCGAACGCACGGAAAATAGCGTGATAGAACGGCGAGTCCATGACACGCCACTCCGGGTGCCACTGTACGCCGAGCACGAAACGATGGTGTGGGCTGCGCGCTGCCTCGACCAGTCCATCATCGGCCCTGGCCTCGACCTGCAGCCCGTGTGCCAGTCGGTCGATGCCCTGCCCGTGAACCGAATTGACCTGTGCGCGGTCACCGCCTTGCCACTGCGCCAGCCAGCCATCCGCCGCCAGGGCGACCGCATGGGCCGGCCCGTACTGCACATCAACCGGCGCCTTCGGGTCTTCACGATGATCCGAAAGACCGGGCGCCGCGTGCACCTGCGGATGCAACGTGCCACCCAGCGCAACGTTCAGCTCCTGCAGGCCGCGGCAGATCGCCAGCACCGGCAGGTCCAGCGCCAGCGCCTCGTGCAGCAGCGCGAACGCGTTGGCGTCACGGGCCGGGTCATGCGGATTGCCCGGCCAGCTGCGACCGCCGTCGTAATGCTGCGGTTCGATGTTGCTGACCGCACCGGTCAACAGCAGGCCATCAAGCCCCTGCAGCCAGTCGCCGGCCGGCAGCGGCGGCTGCACGCTCGGCAACAGTACCGGGGTCACCTCGGCGGCCTCGGCCAGCGCGCGCACGTACTTCTCGCCGGCCACCGCGAAACGGTGATGGCCGAGCACGGTGCTGTCGGTGGGCAGGCCCACCCAGGGCAGGCGGCGCATGGGAAAACTCCTTGGCGTGCCGACACGTTACCCGCCGTCCGGCGAAGGCGGCAAGTCGTCGCCGTCACAACATGGCTGTCACGCATCGGCGAAACTACTCGGGTGAATGCTGATCGTCCTCCCCCGCTCTCCTCTCCCGCACTGCGCCCGCGAGGCCTGCGGTGAGTGCCGCGTTCCCGCCCAGCTGGTACGCCGCCAGCCTGCCCGAACCACCCGCGCTGCCCCCGCTGCAGGGCGAGGTTCAGGCCGATGTGGCAGTGCTTGGTGCGGGCTACACCGGCCTGACCGCGGCCCTGGAACTGGCCTCACGTGGCCAGCGCGTGGTGGTACTGGAGGCGCAGCGGATCGGGTGGGGCGCGTCCGGCCGCAATGGTGGCCAGGCGCTGGTCGGCTACGGCTGCGAGGTGGACGAACTGGAGCGTCAGCTGGGTCGTGATGATGCACGCCACCTGTTCGACTGGTCGCGCGACGCGGTGCAGGCGATGCGCACGCGCATCGATCGCCACCGCATCGACTGCCATTGGGTTGAAGGCCACGCCAGCGTGGCCATCCGTGAACGCCACGAGCGTGACCTGCACGCCAACTGCGAGCACCTGCAACGCCACTACGACTACCCCATGCAGTGGTGGAGCCGTGACGCTCTGCGCGCGCAGCTGGACAGCCCGCGCTACCGCGCCGCGATGTTCGACCCGCTCAGCGCACACCTGCACCCGCTGGCGTATGCACGCGGTCTGGCCGATGCAGCGCGCGCGGCAGGTGTGGTCATCCACGAGGATTCGCCCGTCGTGCGCATCCAGCGCGGGCCACGGCCGAGCCTGCACACTGCCCAGGGCAGCGTGTGCGCCATGCATCTGGTGGTGGCCGGCAATGCCTGGCTGCAGGGCCTGCTGCCCGAGCTGGAACGGCGGATCATGCCGGTGGGCACCTATATCGGTGCCAGTGAGCCACTGGGTGCAGAACGTGCCCGCGCCCTGATCGGCAACAACATGGCCGTGGCCGACACCGCCTGGGCACTGGACTACTTCCGCCTCAGCCACGACCACCGCCTGCTGTTCGGCGGCCGCGCCAGCTACTCGGCACTGCCCCCGCCCGGCCTGCGCGGGGTGATGCAGCGACGCATGCACGACGTCTTCCCGCAGCTGGCCGACGTGGTGCTGGACCAGGTCTGGGGTGGCTACGTGGACATCACCCGCAACCGCGCCCCGCACTGGGGCCGGCTGGACGGCAACCTGTACTTCGCGCAGGGATTCTCCGGCCATGGGGTGGCCGCCGCCGGACTGGCCGGCGAGGTGATCGCCGCCGCCATCGCCGGCCAGAGCGAGCGCCTGGACGTGTTCCAGCGCCTGCGGCATGCGCCCTTCCCCGGCGGCCGGCTGCTCCGCACGCCCCTGCTGGTGGCGGCGATGTCGTGGTACAAGCTGCGGGATGCGTTGTGGTAGCGGGGCCCTTCCCAGCCACATAATCGGCGCAGGAGCTGGGGAGCACGTGGATGCAGTGGTGGAAGGACGGCCTGCTGGTGAGGATACGGGTCAGCCCCGAAGGGCTGGCGCTGGCGCTGCTCTATGCCCTCGCCTGCTGGGGTGCGCGCAAGCTGTCACTGGACCAGTTCTTCCTGCCTGCCGGCGTGCGGGTGGCCGCGCTGTTGCTGTGCCCGCCCCGTCTTTGGCCCTACCTGCTGATGGGTGAATACGCCTACTTCGCGCATCTGCGCATCCCCCTGATCAGCAAATACAACCTGACCTGGGTAATCCTGGCCTCGGTGTTCCTGATGCCTGCCGTGATGCTGATCGTGCGCCTGCACCGGAAACTGCTGGCACGCACCACGATCGTCGGCGTGATCTCCATTGCGGTATGCGCCGCGACGGTCATCAGTCTGCTCAACCTGGGAATCTCGTACCTGCTCTGGGAGCCGTTGCAGAACGCGTCATTCATCACCAACGTATTGCGCTATGCGCTGGGCGACTTCACCGGCATCCTGATCCTGGCACCCCTGGCATTGCTGTGGATCCGCCGCGCCGAGGAAAAATGGACAACCGGGTCTGTCGCGGCCACGGTCGCAGCACTCGGCGCCATGCTGGTCATTGGCCTGCAGGCGACGCCGGTACCGGCCTCGATCACGGCCCCCGGCTCGCTGCAGCTGCTGTTGATCCTGCCTATTCCCGCGATCGCCCTGACCTGCCTGCTGGGATGGCGCGGTGCGGCCATCGGTGTCGCCGCCGTTAACATGATTCTTGGCCTCAGCACCCCCGCCGACCATCCGACGGCATTCGACCCGGCTACCTTCGCTACCCAGCAGGCCATGGCCATCGCCAGCATCGCCCTGCTGTTGCTGGGTGCGCGCATCACCCACTTCCAGAACCAGCACCGGCTGCGCGAGGAAGATGGCAGAGCGGCCCTGCAGCTTGCGCGGAATTCACACCTGGCCAGCGAGATGGACCTGCGCGAACGCGCGGCACACCTGCGCCAGCTGGGCGATGGCATGGACCTGTCGCTGAACGAAATGGTGAACTGGCTGCATGCGCAGGGTCATCACGCCGTGGCCGACAGCCTGCGGCATACCTCGGAGGTGCATTCGCGCCTGTTCCGGGCCCAGGCCAGCATGATCTATCCCGCCGCCCTGGAACAGCTGGGCCTGTACGTGGCGTTGCAGGCTGGCGGGGTGCGCGAGGCATGGAATGCTACGCATCGCATCGGCCAGCCGAGGTTGAAGGGTGACCCCTGCGCACTCGGGGTCGGCCTGCAGCTTGCTGCCTATCGACTCGTGGTCGATGCGGTCTCGCTTCTATTGAAGTGCGAGTGTGGACAGATCTCGGTCAGTATCCGCTGCGGAAGCTCCATCCGGAAGCGTGGTGCCTTCATCTGCGTGGCTCTTCTGGACCGCCACGCATCACTGGGAGGCCGTGCAAAGGCGCTGGCAAACGAGCAGCTGCTGGGCCGAGTGCTCGCACACGCTGGCCACATGGACCTGAGTGGCAACAGGCTCAGGATGGTGTTGACCGAAGCACGGGACGCTCCCCGCCAGGCAGGCACTACTGAAGCCTTGAGGGAAAGCACACGCTCCATGGACACTGGCGCCCCCCGGGCCGCGATCTGACTATCCCGGTGAAAGGATCTGCAGATCATTGCGCGAAAGTGATCTTTGGTCGGCGCCGAATCCACCCCGTCAGGATCTGGCGCCGGCGTGCAATTGCGCCCCCCTGCTTCCATCCATACTGTCATCCAATGGCGCGTCATGGCGCGTTCAAGCAACCCGCACGGCCGCTGCCATGTCACGAGCAAGGGAGGCTCGGGTTTGGACCGATTCAAGAAGGCAGTTGAACTGAGCTTCCGTATCCGGCCAGCCGGCATCGCACTCGCGGCCGTCTATGCGCTGAGCTGCCTCGGCTCGCGTCAGTTTTCGCTGGATCAGTTCTTCCTGCCGGCGGGCATCCGCGCAGCGGCACTGCTGATCGTCCCGACCCGCCTGTGGCCCTACCTGCTGCTGGGCGAGTACGCGTACTTTGCAACGCTGCGCATCCCCATGATCGACACCTACGGCCTGGATTGGGTCATCCTGGCTTCGACGCTGCTGATGCCGATGGCGATGCTGGTGGTCTACCTGCATCGGATGAGAATGCCGTCCGAAGCAGCTACCGGTCTGTGGCTGCTGTCGCTGTCGTTCTGCACAGCGTTGTTCGTGCCGGGCCTCAACCTGGGCATTTCATATGTCCTATGGTCGAACCCACCACCCAGCAACCTGCTGGACGCGGTCGACCGGACGATCTTTGGCCACTTCGCCGCCATCATCACCCTGGTACCGTTGGCATTCCTCTGGTCGCGGCGGCAGGCCGACCCCGGTTGGACAGACCGTTTCGTCGCCCCTACCGCCTCGGCGATCCTGGTGATGCTGGTGCTGGGCCTGTGCATGCAATTGACACGCGCCGGCGCCCACACGACGCGGACACACATGGTGCTGCTGGCCGCCCTGCCCGCCATCGCCCTGACCTTCATGCACGGGTGGCGCGGCGCAGCCATCGCGATTCCGTTGTTGAACCTCCCCCTGCACGGCGCAACGCCCAGCACTGGCCTGCCTTCCTCGTTCGACCTGGGCACGTTCGCCACCCAACAGAACATGGCGGTGATGAGTGTCGCACTGCTGGCACTCGGTTCCAGCATCAGCTATCACCATCAGCGCGCCCGGTCCCGCGGCCTGGCCGAGGCAACCACGCTGCGCCTGGCACGCGGCTCACTTCAGACCAGCGAGCGTGAGCTGCGTGAACGGGCCGTCCACCTGAAGCACCTGGGCGAGGGCATGGACAATTCGCTCAGCGAGATGGTCAGCTGGCTGAAGTCCCAAGGCCACCATGCGGTCGCAAACAGCCTGCAGCACGCGTCGTCGGTACATTCACGGCTGTTTCGCGAACAGGCCAGCCTGGTCTATCCCACCGGACTGGAGCAGGTCGGGCTCTACATCGCGCTGCAAGCCGGCGGTGCATGCGAAATCTGGAACAACACGCATCGCGTCATTCCACCCAGGCTGGCGGGCAATCCCTGCCTGCTGACCGTGGATCTGCAACTGGCCATCTATCGCTCGCTGATCGAGGCGGTTTCACTTCTGCTGGAACTGGAAACCGGGCAGGTCTGCGTGCGCGCCCGAAGCGGTCGGGCAGGCAAGCATCGCGGCATTGTTGCCGTGGTGAGCCTGCTCGACCGTGGTTGCCCGCTTTCCACGCGTACCACCCAACAGGCCGTCGAGCGCCTGGCCGGACGGATGCTTGCCTACGGCGGAACGGTCCACTGCCGCGGCAATCGGCTGCGGCTGGTCCTGCATGAACCGATCACCCACGCGTCGCCAGCGGCGGCCTGACGCGGAATCTGGCCCGGCGCGCAACGTTCGCCGCTAAAGTTACACCCGAAACCGCCGTTATCCGTGCCGAGCCCCTCCCTCGTGAGCCACCGCATCATGCCCGTCCTGCCGCAGGCCGCCGTCGATGGCGACCTGGCCGATCCGCTGCCGCAGCGGATCCTGCTGGTCGAAAACTCCCGCGCCTTCACCGGCATGCTGCGCGAGGCCATCGAGCAGCGCCTGGAACTGCCGGTGGTGATCGCCTCCACCCTGGCCGAGGCCGACCGCCTGCTGAGCGAAGGTGGCGGCTGGTTCCTGGTACTGACCGGGCTGGTCCTGGCCGATGGCGACCGCGACGCGGTGGTCGAGTTCTTCCTCAAGCGCGACCTGCCCACCGTGGTGGTCAGCGGCGTGTACGACGAGGACCTGCGCAAGCGCGTGCTGCAGCAGCAGATCATCGACTACGTGCTGAAGAACACTCCCGGCAGCATCGATTACCTGGTGTGGCTGGTGCAGCGGCTGGAGCGCAACCGGCGCATCGCCGCGCTGGTGGTGGACGACTCACCGTCCGCGCGCGGTTATGCCGCAGCCTTGCTGCGCATGTACGGCCATGAGGTGCACGAAGCGGCCGATGGCAACGAAGGCCTGGCCGCGATCGAGGCGCATCCGGCGATCCGCCTGGCCGTGGTCGACCAGGAAATGCCGGGCATGCAGGGCGTGGAGTTCACCCGCCGCCTGCGCACCCTGCGCTCGCGCGACAAGGTGGCGGTGATCGGCATCTCCGGCAATACCGATGCATCGTTGATTCCGCGCTTCCTGAAGAACGGCGCCAACGATTTCCTGCGCAAGCCGTTCTCGCGCGAGGAATTCTTCTGCCGGGTCTCGCAGAATGTGGACCAGCTGGAGCTGATCGGCACCCTGCAGGACCTGGCCACCCGCGATTTCCTCACCGGCCTGCCCAACCGCCGCTGCTTCCTGGAGCAGAGCCAGCGCCAGCTGCCGCAGCTGCAGCTGCACGGCCAGTGCGTGGCGGTAGCGATGATCGACATCGACCACTTCAAGCACATCAATGACACCCATGGCCACGAAGCCGGCGACGATGCGCTGCGCGCGGTGGCCGGCGCGGTGGCCACGCATGCACGCAGCCACGACCTGATCGCGCGCTTCGGCGGCGAGGAATTCTGCCTGCTGGTGCCGGACATGGAGCAGGACGAGGCGCTGCTGTACTTCGAGGAGCTGCGCCAGCGCATCGCCGCGCTGGAGGTGGACATCGGCACCGCCACGCTGCGCATGACGGTCAGCATCGGGCTGTGCTGCCTGCGCCCGCAGCGCGATGCACTGCACCGGCTGATCTCCGAAGCCGACCGCCAGCTGTACCTGGCCAAGGCCGGTGGCCGCAACCGGGTCAGCTGCACCACGGTCGCCAGCCCGCTGCGCCCACGCGAGCCGGCGCTGCCCTGACCGGTACGCTTTGATCCAGATCAACGCCGCCCGCGCAGGGCGGCTCTACAGTCGGCCCCGACATACGCATGAAGGGGAGCCGGGGATGGCACTACTGGTCTGGCAGGACGATCTGAACATCGGCATCGATGTGATCGACCAACAACACCGCCGCATCATCGAAATGCTCAACCACCTGCACGTGGCCCAGGCCAGCATGCAGCGTGCCGCAGTGGGTGAAGTGATCGACGAGGTGGTGGACTACACCATGTCGCACTTCGCGTTCGAGGAAGAGCTGATGGAGGAAGCGGGCTACCCGTTCTGTGCCGCGCATAAACGCGTGCATGAGGTCTTCATCAAGCGTGTCTCGGAGTACCGCATGCGCTTCCAGGCCGGCGAGGACATCAGTGACGAGCTGCGCACCATGCTCTCGCGCTGGCTGTTCAACCACATCCGCGGCGACGACCAGGCCTATGCCGAACAGGTCAAGGCGCACCTGAACCAGTTCGCCCGCGAACACCAGGGCGGCGGCTGGCTGGGTCGCACGCTCAAGCGCTTCTTTGGTTGAGCCGCAGCGCGCGCCGGTGCAGTGCCACCAGCGCGCACAGGGTCGCCACCGCAGTCAGGCACAGGTAGTAGCCGACCGCGACCAGGCCGAAGCGTTCGGCCAGCCAGGTGGCCAGGTACGGCGCCGGTGCCGCACCGAGGATGCCGGCCAGATTGAAGGACAGCGAGGCACCTGTGTAGCGCACCTCCACCGGGTAGATCTCGGCCAGGAAGGTACCGCAGGGGCCGTAGGTCAGCCCCATCAGGAACAGGCCCAGGCACAGGAAGGCGGTGACCAGCCACGGGCTGTGCGGCTGGAACAACGGTGCGAACAGTACGCCGAAGCCGACGATCAGTACGCTGGCAACAATCATCGTGCGCCGCGTGCCCCAACGGTCGCCATAGCGCGCCGACAGCGGGATGCCCAGCGCGAAGAACAGCATGCCGGCCATCTGCATCAGCAGGAACTGCTCGCGGCTGTAGCCCAGCACCGCGGTGCCATGGCCGAGACTGAACACCGTCATCAGGTAGAACAGCACGAAGGTGGCGAACGCACCCAGCGTGCCGAGCAGCATCGGTACCGGGTGGTCACGCAGTACCGTCCACATCGGCAACCGCACCGGCGCCTTGCGCTCCAGCGCCTTCTTGAAGTCCGGCGTCTCGTGGATGTTCAGGCGCACCCACAGGCCGAGGCCGACCAGCAGCGCGCTGGCCACGAACGGAATGCGCCAGCCCCACTGCAGGAAGTCGTTCTGGCTCAGGCAGCGGCCGAGCACGAGGAAGATGCCGGCCGACAGCAGGAAGCCGAGCGGTGCGCCCAGCTGCGGGAACATGCCGTACCAGGCGCGCTTGCCCGGCGGCGCATTCTCGGTGGCCAGCAGCACCGCCCCACCCCACTCGCCGCCCAGCCCCAGGCCCTGGCCGAAACGGCACAGCGCCAGCAGCGCCGGCGCCCACAGCCCGATCTGCGCATGGGTCGGCAGCAGGCCGATCAGCACCGTGGACAGGCCCATGGTCAGCAGCGCGGCGACCAGGGTGGCCTTGCGGCCGATGCGGTCGCCGAAATGGCCGAACACCGCCGAGCCGACCGGACGCGCGATGAACGCCACCGCGAAGGTCGCCAGTGACTGCAGCAGGGCCGCCTGCTCACTGCTGTCCGGAAAGAACAGGTGCGGGAACACCAGCACGGCGGCCGTGGCGTAGATATAGAAATCGAAGAATTCGATGGTGGTGCCGATCAGGCTGGCCAGCAGGACACGAAGGGGGGAATTCACGGGCGGCGCGGCAGCAGTGATCGTCGACATCGGCAACACGGGTAACGGCGGATCGCCCGATTCTGCCACGGGCCGATGGCCGCACGGGACGATGGTTTCAGCCGACACCGATGCCAACGGAATTTTTCCGGCCGCCGGCCAGGCTGCGCCACCGGTCCCTGCATGGATGCCTTGCCCATGGCTGCAGTTGCGTTGTCATGCTCCGATTCGCCGAAGCTGCCGCGCATGGCGGCATGGCTGGTGGTACTGCTGGTGCATGGCGGGCTCGCTCTGTGGCTGCTGGACAGCGGCCGGATCGAACTGCGTAGCGGTGAGGGCCCGCGGATCTCGCTGCATTGGCTGCCACCGGAACCGCCGGCGCCGGTACCTCAACAGCCCGCCTTGCCCTCCGCAAAGATGACGCGTCCGGCCGCATCGATGATGCCCCGCCCTGCCCCGGTTGCACAGGCAGAGAGCGCCCTGCCTGCCCCGGGGAACGTGGCTGCAGTGGCGCCACTGATCCTGAGCCTGCCTGCGGGCAGCATCGACGGTGGTGACGGCATCAGCGCAGCTGGCTTGGCGCCGCGCCTGATCGGTCGGCGCGAGGTCCATCCTGCGTTCGGGCCTCGCCGCAATTACTTCCGGATCCGTCGGCAGATGAGCCCCGAGCAGATCGTGCATGGCGTGGCGCAACTGCTGGGGCTTTGGCCGCCGGGATACATCGTCGACCCGTGCGAACTGGGCCGGCAGGACATGGATTACTTCCAGAATGCCGTCGAAGAAGCCGATCGCGACATGCTGCGTGCGGCAGTGCTGCAGGTGAGTGCCCGCTGCCGGTAGCTCGACGGCTGTCTGCCTTCTGTAGAGTCGAGCAAGGCTCGACTGCTCTTCGCGAGAAGCAGTCGAGCAGGGCTCGACGCTACAAAGAACGAACAGCGGTCAAGCAGCCACGTCGTTACAGCTGGATCCAGGTGGCCTTGATCTCGCTGTACTTGTCGAACGCATGCAGTGACTTGTCGCGCCCATTGCCGGACTGCTTGTAGCCACCGAACGGTGCGGTCATGTCGCCACCATCCCAGCCGTTCACCCACACGCTGCCGGCGCGCAGCTGGCGTGCGACGCGATGGGCGCGGCCGAGGTCGCGTGTCCACAGGCCCGCCGCCAACCCATAGCGGCTGTCATTGGCCACGCGCACTGCCTCCGCTTCATCCTCGAAACCAAGCACCGCCAGCACCGGGCCGAACACCTCCTCGCGTGCCAACGCGTGGTCCGGACGCACCTGGTCGAACACCGTGGGCTGCACATAGCAGCCGCCGGCCTCCACCTCGGCCCGATGGCCGCCGAGCAGCAGGCGGGCGCCCTCGCCTTCGGCCCGTGCGATATCGGCCAGCACCTTGTCCACGTGCGCGGCATCGACCAACGCGCCCATCGGTGCATCGGCCTCCAGTGGATGCTGCGGCTGCATATGCTGGCCGTAGGCAATCACCTGGTGCACGAAGTCCTCACGGATCGAGCGCTGCACCAGCAGCCGCGAGCCGGCGGTGCAGACTTCGCCCTGGTTGAAGAAGATGCCCTGCGCCACGGCCTTGGCTGCTACGTCCAGGTCCGGTGCGTCGGCGAACACCAGGTGCGGGCTTTTGCCACCGCATTCCAGCCAGACCCGCTTGAGGTTGGACCGTCCCGCATGCTCCAGCAGCTTCGCGCCGGTGGCGGTGGAACCGGTGAAGGCCAGCACGTCCACATCCATGTGCAGCGCCAACGGTTCACCGACGCGCGTACCGTGGCCTGGCAATACGTTCAGCACGCCGTCCGGCAGGCCCGCCTCAGCGGCCAGCGCGGCCAATCGCAACGCACTCAAGGGCGACCGCTCGGAAGGCTTGAGCACCACCGAATTGCCCATGGCCAGCGCAGGCGCGATCTTCCAGCAGGCCATCAGCAACGGAAAGTTCCATGGCACGATCGCTGCGACCACGCCGGCTGGCTCGCGCGTGACCAGGCCCAGCTCGTGTGGGCCAGTCGGTGCGACTTCGCCGTACAGCTTGTCCACCGCTTCGGCGGTCCAGCGCAGGCAGCGCACCACGCCGGGCAGGTCGATACGGCGTGCGTCGCGCACCGGCTTGCCCATGTCCAGGGTTTCCAGCAGGGCCAACTCATCAGCGTGCTTTTCCACCAATGCCGCCAAGGCCAGTAACACCCGCTTGCGATGGGCCGGGCTGGCCTCTGACCAGTGGCCCGCATCGAAGGCACGCCGCGCCGACCGAACTGCGCGCTCTACGTCCTCTGCATCGCAGTCGGCGACCACCCCCAGCACGCGCCCATCAATCGGGCTGATGCAGTCGAAGCGCGCGCCGCTGGCAGCGTCGGTGTAGCGACCATCAATGAAGGCCTGTGCGGGCATCGAAAGCTGCTGGGCCAGCACCTGCCAGTGGCTGCGGTCGGGAAAGTCGGCCATGTCGGGCTCCTCGGAACAGTTTCCCCGGTTATACCGGCGCGGCCGCGACTCCGCCGTGACGTGGCTGCGCTACATTTCCCCCATCGGACCCGATGGAGCTGGCATGAAGCGTTCCGCGAGCGACCTGCACGATCTGGCTACCCAACGCCCGGAGTCATTTGAGGCGTACTGGATGCCGTTCACCGCCAACCGCCAGTTCAAGGCCGCGCCGCGTGTGCTGGTGCGTGCCGAGGGCATGCACTACGAGGATGTCGACGGCCGCCAGATCCTCGATGGCACCGCCGGCCTCTGGTGCTGCAACGCGGGCCATGCCCGCCCACGCATCGTCGAGGCCATCGTCGAGCAGGCACGCACGCTCGACTACTCGCCGGCCTTCCAGATGGGCTCACCGCCGGCCTTCGCGCTGGCGCAGCGACTGGCCGCATTGGCGCCGACGCCACTGAACCATGTGTTCTTCACCAGCTCCGGCTCGGAGGCGGTGGATACCGCGATGAAGATCGTGCTGGCCTACCACCGCCAGCGTGGCGAGGGCCAGCGCACGCGTTTCATCAGCCGCGAGAAGGCCTACCACGGCGTGGGCTTCGGCGGCATGGCGCTGGGCGGCTTGCCCAACAACCGCAGGGCGTTCGGCCTGCAGCTGGGCGGCGTGGACTACCTGCGCCACACCCTGGACCTGCAGCGCAATGCGTTCAGCAAAGGCCTGCCGCGCCAGGGCGCCGAGCTGGCCGATGACCTGGAACGACTGATCGCACTGCATGATGCCTCAACCATCGCGGCGGTCTTCGTCGAACCCATTGCCGGTTCCGCCGGGGTGATTCTGCCGGCGCCGGGCTACCTGCAGCGCCTGCGCGAGCTGTGCGACCACCACGGCATCCTGCTGGTGTTCGATGAGGTCATCACCGGTTTCGGCAGGGTCGGCATGCCATTCGCCGCACAGCGCTTCGGGGTCACCCCCGACCTGCTGACCTTCGCCAAGGCGGTCAGCAACGGCGCAGTGCCACTGGGCGGCGTGCTGGCCAGCGACGCCGTGCATGCAACCCTGATGCAGGCACCGCCACAGGCCATCGAGCTGTTCCATGGCTATACCTATTCGGGGCATCCGCTGGCCTGCGCGGCCGCACTGGCCACGCTGGAGGTCTACGCCGAGGAGCGCCTTTTCGAGCGCGCCATCGAGCTGGGCGAGTACTGGCAGGAACGGCTGCATGCGCTGCAGGGCCTCCCCAACGTGATCGACATCCGCAACTTCGGTCTGGTCGGCGCGGTCGAGCTGGCGCCTCGCCGCGATGCGCCGGGCAGCCGGGGCTACGAGGTCTATCGGCGCTGCTTCCACGACGGCGGGCTGCTGGTGCGCTGTACCGGTGACATCATCGCGCTGTCGCCCCCGCTGATCGTGGACAAGGCGCAGATCGACCAGATCACCGGCACGCTGGGCGAGATGATCCGGGCCACTGCCTGAGCCCTGGCCGGCGGCGGCGAGCGGGTACAATGGGCGGTTCCGCTCCTGCTCGCTGCCGTGCCCATGGATATCGTCGTCAAAGAAGAACTCAAGGCCTATATCGACCCGCTGACTGCGGACGAACATGACGCGCTGGAGCGCAGCATCCTGGCCGAGGGCTGTCGTGACGCGCTGGTCCTGTGGGGCAACGTACTGGTCGACGGCCACAACCGCTTCGGCATCTGCCAGAAGCATGGCCTGCCCTTCAACACCGTACAGAACACCCGCTTCCAGAGCATGGAAGACGTGCACCTGTGGATGATCGAGCAGCACCTGGGCCGTCGCAGCGTGTCCGACTTCCAGCGCGGCGTGCTGGCGCTGCGCAAGCGCGACATCCTGGCCGCCCGCAAGCAGATCGAGCAGGCGCAGCTGCAGCGCGAGAGCGATGGCACTGCCGACGCCACCGATGAGGCCGGTGAAGACAGCCCGCCGTGGGAACCGGCGCCGAAGATCAGCCGCGCCGAGCTGGCCCGCGAAGCCAAGCTGAGCACCAGCCAGGTTGGCATGATCGAGCGCATCCACGCCCAGGCCGCGGCCGAGGTGGTGGAAGCGGTCAAGGCCGGCGTGATCTCGATCAGCGCCGCCGCCGCCGTAGCTGACCTGCCGGAAGAAGAGCAGCGCGCCGCCGCCGCCGGTGGCAAGGACGAGCTGAAGCAGGCCGCCAAGCGCGTGCGCGAGTCCAAGCGCAAGCCGCGTGCGCCGAAGCCGGAAGCAGCCGAGATGGATTTCGAGGAGGCAAATGAGGACGAGATCGCCAGCCGCGATGCCGAGGTGCTGTCGGCGCTGGAGCAGCTGGGCGAGGACGCACCGGCGCTGCGCCGTCGGGTGGTCGCGCTGACCCGCGAGAACGACACCCTGCGCGCGCAACTGGCCGCGCTGCGCAAGCAACTGGAAGCGCTCTGAACCAAGGGGTAGTGCCGGCCGCTGGCCGGCAACGCCATGAACGTATCGGCTGCGTTGAGGATGCCGGCCAGCGGCCGGCACTACCAGATGCTCATGCCGTGCCGGTTAGACTTCCGGCATGACGTCTGCCAACGATCCGCGCCGCGCTCAGCTGCGGCGCCTGAAAGCCCTCGCGCTGGGCCTGCTGCTGTTGATGCTGGCCGGTTTCGCGGTCAGCCACTGGCAGGGCGAGCGCGGCATCTGGGCCTGGGTTTCGGCGTTCTGCGAGGCCGCAGCCGTGGGCGCACTGGCCGATTGGTTCGCCGTGGTCGCGCTGTTCCGGCGGCCGATGGGCCTGCCGATCCCGCACACCGCGATCATCCCGCGCAGCAAGGAACGCATCGGCGACAGCCTTGCGCTGTTCGTGCGCGACCAGTTCCTGGAGCCGGGCGTGCTGCTGGCCAAGCTGCAGGTGTTCGATCCGGCCAGCCGCCTCGGCAGCTGGCTGGCCGACCCGGCACGCTCGCGCATGCTGGCCGACATGGCCCGCGGCTGGGCGCTGCAGGCACTGGATTTCTTCGACGAAACCGCCGTGCGCCGGCAGCTGCACGGCTTCGTTGTGCAGCAGCTGCGGCAGTGGAATGCCGCTGCCACTGCCGGTGAGCTGCTGGCCCTGCTGACCGCCGATGGTCGCCACCAGCGCGTGCTGGACGAAGGCCTGCAGCGGCTGGGCCGCTGGCTCGAGCAGCCCGAGGTGAAAGAACGCGCCTCGCAGCTGATCGTGCGTTACATCCAGCGCGAATGGCCGACGCTGTCGAGCACGGTGAACTGGGTCAAGCCGATTGACGAGATCGGCGACAGCCTGGCCGAGCGCTTGGCCCGCGCGGTACTGGAAGAGCTGCAGCAGGTACTGGCCGAGCCGCAGCATCCGCTGCGCCAGGACTACGAGAGCTGGCTGCAGAATTACGTGCAGCGCCTGCGCGAGGACCCGGCCCTGGCCGAGCGCATCGAACAGCTCAAGCAGGAAATGATCGACCATCCGGCCCTGCAGGACTACGTGCAGGGGTTGTGGGCGCGCATCCACGCCAGCCTGCGCGCGGACCTGCAGCGCGAGGACTCGGCGCTGGTCGGCCACCTGCAGCGCAGCCTGGGTTCGCTCGGTGCCAGCCTGCAGGCCGACCCGGCGCTGCGCGAGGCCCTCAACCAGCACCTGCTGGAAGGCGCGCAACGCCTGACCGGCCGCCTGCGCGAAGGCGTGACCACGCATATCGCGCAGACCGTGAAGGGCTGGGACGAGCGCCATCTGGTGGAACAGCTGGAACTGAGCGTGGGCCGCGACCTGCAGTTCATCCGCTTCAACGGCACCCTGGTGGGTGGCCTGATCGGCCTGCTGCTGCATGCGGCGACAGTGGTGTTCAGGTTCTAGGCCTCAACGCGCCCCTCGGGTCATCACGCTTGATTCATAAAATGCGAATGCCTATCATTTACTGATCGGTTGTACGCTTAGCCAATCGGGTGCGGAAGACGCACCCATCGCCCGTGTACATCCCCGACCTCTGAACTGCCCGTCTGCGCGGGCCGTGCTTTGTCGATGGGACACGCTGGGCAACATGCGCAGGGCGCAAGGGGGCCGCGGACGCGTTCCATCCCCTCTCCTACCTGCAGGAATGCCGTGGACCGCTCGCCCGCAACCGCCAGCCCCCGCACCTTCTTTTCCAACCCGCGCTGGGGCGTGCTGTCACGCTCGTTGGCCGCGATCTTCGGCGGTTACGCACTGGCCTCGATGACCAGCGTGTTCTGCGCCGTGGCCCTGCCCGGCGCACGTGGCCAGACCGTGCTGACCGGCATGCTGCTGGCCATCCTGGTCGCCGCCTGTGCGGCACTGTGGGCATTCGCCACCCGCAGCGCGCTGCGCGCCTGGGTCGGCATCCTCGCGCCCGCGCTGCTGATGGCCGCCATTGCGCGCCTGATGGGGGCCTGGGCATGAAGAACGGATTCCGCCAGTCGATGGCCTGGCTGCACACCTGGACCGGGCTGCTGGTTGGCTGGTTGCTGCTGCTGATCTTCATGGCTGGCACGGCCAGCTACTACCGCGAGGAAATCAGCCGCTGGATGCGTCCGGAACTGCCGTCCAGCAACGTCAGCATCGACGTCGCCGCACAGCGCGCGGTGGACTACCTGCAGGCCAACGCCGCGCAGGCCGAGAACTGGTTCGTCACCTTGCCGCAGCCGCGCAACCCGGCCATGCAGATGTTCTGGCGGTTGCCGCCGGAACTGGCCGATCCCAGCCGTGGCCGCCGCGGTGGCTTCGGCGACGCCACGCTGGACCCCAACACCGGCCAGGCATTGAAGGCGCGCGAGACCCGCGGCGGCGACTTCTTCTACCGCCTGCACTTCGACCTGCACTACATCCCGGTGCTGTGGGCACGCTATCTGGTCGGCTTCTGCGCGATGTTCATGCTGGTGGCGATCATCACCGGCGTCATCACCCACAAGAAAATCTTCAAGGACTTCTTCACCTTCCGCAAGGACAAGGGCCTGCGTTCCTGGCTTGATTTCCACAACGTCAGCGCGGTGATGGCCCTGCCCTACCACGCGATGATCACCTACACCGGCATTGTGACGTTGATGATCATGTACCTGCCGTGGGGCGTGAAGGTGGCCTACCCGCAGGACGAGGACCAGTTCTTCTTCGAGGCCTTCGGTGGCATGCCGGAGGTGACCGCACCGGCCGAAGGCCGCGCCGCGCCGCTGCCGATCGCACAGCTGTTGGACAGCGCACGTGCACACTGGCACGGCGTGGAAGTGGCCGGCTTCACCGTATCCAACCCGGGCGCGGCCAATGCGGTGATCGACATCCGCCAGCGTGACGGCAAGCGCCTGTCCACCGACACCCCGGCCGTGCGCTACGACATGGTCAGCGGTGCGCTGCTGGAAGAGACGCCACCGTCGGGCGGAGCTACCGCGACCCGTGGCGTGCTGTATGGCCTGCACCTGGCCCGCTTCGCCGACTGGGGCCTGCGTGCACTGTTCTTCCTGTCCGGCCTGGTCGGCTGCCTGATGGTGGCCAGCGGCGTGGTGCTGTGGGCGGTGAAGGAACGGCCCAGGCACGCCAAGAGTGGCCGCACCGGCTTCGGCCTGCGCCTGGTCGATGCGCTGAACATCGGCACCGTGGCCGGCCTGCCGATCGCCTTCGCCGCCTACTTCTGGGGCAACCGCCTGCTGCCGCTGGACATCGCCGAGCGCTCGAGTGCGGAGGCCAACGTGTTCTTCTACGCCTGGGCCGGCGCGCTGCTGGCCGCCTTCATCTGGCCGAAGCGGATGATGTGGGCGTGGCAGCTCTACCTGGGCGCGGCCGCGTTCGCACTGGTACCGGTGGTCAATGCGCTGACCACGCATGCGCACCTGGGCAACACCCTGCGCAACGGCGACTGGATATTGGCTGGCTTCGATCTGTCGATGATCGCGTTCGGCGCGATGCTGGCGCTGTGCGGTTGGCGCATGCAGCGCTGGACGCCACCGCTGAGTGCGGCCGAGAAGAAGAAGCGTGCGGCCGCTGCGGCTGCGCCGAAGGCATCGGTGAACACTGCAGACGCGGCCGAAGCGGAGGCCAGCGCATGATGCTGCTGGCGCTGACCCTGTCGTTCTCTGCGTTTACTGCGCTGTCGCTGGCGATGGAAAAGCACCAGCACGATCTGCACGGCAAGGCTGCAGCCCCCCCGGCACGGCGCACGCAGTGGCGGGTACTGGGCTGGGTACTGCTGGCGGTAGCGTTCGCACTGTGCGTGGCCGACCACGGCTGGGCGATGGGCCCGGTGCTGTGGCTGGGCACGATGACACTGGGCGGTCTGGCGCTGTCATTCGGGTTGTATCCGTACCAGCCGAAGTGGATCGTGCCACTGGCGATCGCGCTGCCGGTGTTGGGGCTGGTGGTGGCGTTGCTGTAACCGGGCCACCGGGGTCGGATCCCTTTCGCGAAGCGCAAGGGCTCTGACCCCTGGTACGTAGATCCAGATGGGGTCAGAGCCCCTGCGCTTCGCGCAGGGGATCCGACCCCGGGCGTCGTGTTACCCCAACCGCTTCAGCTCCCACGCGCGATGGATGCGCGCGTTGCGTTCGAAGTCCGGCCCGATGGTGCGCGCGGTGATCTCGCGGCACTGGGCAAATTCGGCAATGGCGTTTTCTTCCAGCTTGAAGCGGCGGAAGTTGTTCGAGAAGTACAGCACGCCCCCCGGGGCCAGCCGCGCCACCGCCGCACGCAGCAGCTTCAGCTGTTCGCGCTGCACGTCGAAGTCATCGGCGCGTGCGGAGTTGGAGAAGGTCGGCGGGTCACAGAAGATCACGTCGTACTGGCCACGGTCGCCTTCCAGCCAGGCCATCGCATCGGCCTGCACCAGAAGGTGCTGGTTGCCGCCCTGCCCGTTCAACGCCAGGTTGTCGTAGCACCACTGCAGGTAAGTGGCCGACAGGTCGACGCTGGTGGTGCTGGCGGCACCAGCCACGGCGGCCTGCACGCTGGCCACGCCGGTGTAGCAGAACAGGTTGAGGAAACGCTTGCCACGCACCTGCTCGGCCATCATCCGGCGCAGCGGGCGATGGTCGAGGAACAGGCCGGTATCAAGATAGTCGAACAGGTTCACCTGCAGCAGTGCATTGTTCTCGCGCACTACGATGAATTCATCTCGCTGCTCGAAGCGGCCGTACTTGCTGCCGCCCTTGCCGCGCTCGCGCGACTTCATCGAGACCTGCTCCGGCGGCACGCCGAATACTTCGCGCGCGGCGGCCAGCAGTTCGTTGCGGCGGCGGCGCACGTCGTTCTCGGGAATCGCGGCCGGTGCGGCGTATTCCTGCACGTGCAGGAAGGTACGGCGCTTGCCACCGTCTTCCTCGTAGACGTCGATGGCGGCCGCGTATTCCGGCAGGTCGGCGTCATAGGCACGGAAGCAGGTGATGTGCTCGCGGGCGCGCCAGCTCTTGAACTTCTTCAGGTTCTTGCGCAGGCGATTGGCCACCATCTGCGCACCTTCGCTCAGCTCGCGCGGTTGTGCCGGATCACGGCCCGGCACGGCAATCGGATCGCAGACGATCAGCGCGCATTCCAGCGCACCGTTGAACATCTGGTACTTCTTGCTGGCGCGCAGGCCGGTGGCGAAGGCCAGCTCGTCGTTGCCGCACAGCAGGCTGGCACGCCACTGCGGCACCGCCTTCTGCAGGGCGGTGCCCAGTGCGCGGTACAGCGCCGGATCGGCGGCCAGGCGCTCGTCGTACGGCGGGTTGCAGACCACCGCACCGATCTCCTGCTCCGGCGCGGCCAGGTCGGCCACATCGGCACGGGTGAAGCGGATCGCATGAGCGACGCCCGCGACCTCGGCATTCTCGCGTGCCGCCTGGATCGCGGTCGGATCGATGTCGCTGCCGTGGATGACCGGCTTCAGCGCGGCCAGGCCAGCGGCCTCGCGATCGCGTGCTTCGCTCTGGAGGGTCTTCCAGGCCGCTTTGTCGAAGCCCAGCCAACGGCTCGGCGGCAGGCTGCCGTGGCGCATCAGGCCCGGGGCGACGTCGGCGGCCATCAGCGCGCCTTCGATCAGCAGCGTGCCGCTGCCGCACATCGGGTCCAGCAGGCCGCCACCGGCGGCGTGCAGGCGCGGCCACTGCGCGCGCAGCAGCAGCGCGGCGGCCAGGTTCTCCTTCAGCGGCGCCTCGTGAGCAGCACCGCGCCAGCCACGGCGGTGCAGCGGGCCACCGCCGAGGTCGATCGACAACGAAGCGCGGCCCTTGCGCAGCGACAGGTTGACGCGCACATCGGGCAGATCGGTGTTGACCGAGGGACGCTCCAGGCCTTCATCGCGCATGCGATCGACGATGGCGTCCTTGATCCGCTGCGCGGCGAAGCGGGCATGGGTGATCTTGTCGCCGGACACGTGTGCGTCCACCGCCAGGGTCATCTCCGGCTTGATGTGCTCATGCCACGGCAGCGCACGCACGCCGTCGTACAGAGCCTGCTCGTCCGGGCAGTCGAACTCGTCGATCGGCCACAGCACGCGGCTGGCCAGGCGCGACCACATCACGATCCGCAGCGCCTGCTCCAGTTCGCCCTCGGCGTTGACGCCGGCAATGGTGGCAGTGGCCTTGCCAAGGCCCAGGGCCGACAGTTCATCGGCGAGCAGGTATTCCAGGCCCTTGGCGCAGGAGACGAAGAATTTCACGGGGTCGGTTCGCAGGTGGTCGGGCGCGGCACAGGGGCCGGGCCGGTCGGAAAGGAGGGCCGTAGTCACGGCCGGCAGGCCCGCGCCAGGGGCGGCGGGCCTGCCATTGTAGTCAATGCGGGCGGGCGCGCCGTGCGCCCGGGCTTCACAGTTGCCGCAACAGGCGCTCGAAGGCCTGCGCGGAGGCCTCCACGTGGCGTTCCAGGCGGTGGCCGTCGTCGACCAGCAGCAGCTGCGCCGAACGCGCCTGCGCCCAGGCGATGACCCCGGCGGCCGGGACCACATCGTCATGCCAGGCCTGCACCACGGTGGTCGGCACGGCGGCGGCATCCAGCGCCGGCATTGGGCCCATGGTGGTCGGCGGCACCATCAGGAACAGGCCGGCCACCGGCACCTGCAACGAGGCGATGGCGGAGATGTAGGCGCCCAGGCTGGAGCCGGCCAGCACCACCGGCCCCTGCCGGGCAGCGATGGCGGCGCGCTCGACCAGGCGGCGCAGGCGGGCCGGCACGTCGCCCACCCGGCTGACCTCGCTCATCGCGTCCAGGTCGGTGTAGTCGGGGCGCTCGTGGGTCCAGCCCAGGCGCTGTGCCACCTCGGCCAGCGCGGTGACCTTGGTCGCTTCCGGGCCGCTCTCGAAGCCGTGGGACAGGATGCAGTGGCCGCGGCTCATGCGTGCGCTCCGTGGGCGCGGGCCAACCAGGAAAGAGAAGGCAGGTTCATGCCGCAATGCTAGCATCGCCGGATGCCCAACCCGCTCCTGCCCGGCCTGCAGCTGCAGCCCCTGCCCTACGAAGACCGCCTGCCACTGCGCGACCCGGCCACGCTGGAGATGGTGGTGATCCACTGCACCGAGTTGCCCGACCTGGCGATGGCCCGCGAGTACGGCGAGCGTGTGCTGTACGACAGTGGTGCCGGCAACAGCGGGCATTTCTACATCGACCGCGATGGCAGCGTGGTGCAGTACGTGGCACCGGAACGGGTGGCCCACCACGTGCGCGGCATGAACGCGCATACGCTGGGTATCGAACTGGTCAATACCGGGCGCTACCCGCACTGGTTCGACAGCCGTCACCAGGCGATGGACGAGGCCTACACCGAGGCGCAGCTGGAAGCGCTGGAGCGGCTGCTGCTGGCGCTGGTGGCACGCTATCCGTCGCTGCAGCGGATTGCCGGGCATGACCAGCTGGATCGGGAGCAGGTGCCGGCCAGCGATGATCCGACGCTGATGGTGGCGCGCAAGCGTGATCCGGGGCCGTTGTTCCCGTGGGCGCGGGTGCTGGCGAAGGTGCCACTGCAGCCGGTTGGGTAAGTGGCAGGGCTGCGCCCTGCACCCGCAGAAGCAACGGCAACGTCAACGTCAAGAGCTGGCATTCCGGGGGATGGCGGGGTGGGTCCGGTTGCGGGGGACGCCGTAAACCCGTCCATGGGGGCTTGGCCGCGGCATCCATGCCGCGGACACCCCCGCAACCGGCCCCACCCCGCCTTCGACAGATTTCTGCCGCTGTTGGTGGGTGCCGACCTTAGTCGGCACGGAGTCAGAGCCGTTTTCCGTTGGAAAACGGATCGGACCCCGCGCTTCTCAGGCGCCGGTCGCCACCGGGCGGCTGCTGTCGCTCACCCAACCGCTCCAGGAGTCGGCGTAGATGCGTGCGCCGCTCAGGCCTGCGCTTTCCATCGCCAGCAGCAGGTGGCAGGCGGTCACGCCGGAGCCGCACATCAGCACCACCTGCTGCGGATCACGGTTCCCGATCACACCCTGCAGCTCGACGCGCAGTTCCTGTGCATCGCGCAGCCGGCCGTCGGCCACGTTCAACGCAAACGGACGGTTGACCGCGCCGGGTACGTGGCCGGCGACCGGGTCCAGCGGCTCGACTTCGCCGCGGAAGCGTTCGCCCGCGCGTGCGTCGACCAGCCAGCCCGGCGCGTGCTTCAGGCGTGCGCTGATCTCCTCGGCATTGGCGATCTGGGCGGTGTCGAAACGGCCCGGGTAAGCCGGCAGCGCGGTCACCTCGTCCGGCCCCGTCGCCAAAGGTTGCCCTGCGGCCTGCCACGCGGCGATACCACCATCGAGCACGGCCACCTTGCTGTGCCCGATCAGGCGCAGCAGCCACCACAGGCGCGAAGCGGCCATGCTGCCGTCGCTGCCGTCGTAGACCACCACCTGCGTGTCAGGACCGATACCCCACTGGCCGAGCTTCGCGGCGAAGGCATCGCTGTCCGGCAGCGGATGGCGACCATGGCCGACGCGCGACAGATCGGACAGGTCACGATTCAGATCGGCATACACCGCACCCGGGATATGACCTGCCAGGTACTGGCCGCTACCCGCCTGCGGATCGGCCAGCGAGGAACGCGCATCAACCACGCGCACCGCGGTGCTGGCGGTGGCGCGTGCGTCGACCACGCGGATGCCCTCGCCCAACGCGGCAGCCAGGGTGGCGACATCGACCAGGGTGGTCCACGGCGGATCGATCGGGTTCATTGCACTTGCTCCAGGCGGCGACGCAGGTTGTAGAGAATGGCCGCGGTGGCACCCCAGATGCGCTGGCCGGGCCAGCTGTACTCAAGGACGTGACGGATGCGGCCGCGATGGTTGATTTCGACCTGGCGCAGGTTGTCCGCCGCCATCAGGTAGTCCAGCGGCACCTCGAACACCTCGGCCACTTCGCTGGGCTGCGGCACCGGCACGAAGTCCGGATCGACCACCGCCACCACCGGGGTGACCCGATAGCCGGTGATCGTCACGAAGGGATCGAGATAGCCCAGCGCCTGCACCTGGCCCGGAGCCAAGGCGATTTCTTCCTGGCTCTCGCGCAATGCTGCCGCCAGTGCGTCGCGGTCGTCGGGCTCGGTGCGGCCGCCGGGGAATCCGACCTGGCCACCGTGCGTGCGCAGGGTTTCGGTGCGACGGGTGAGGATCACCTGCGCGCCACTGGCGCGGGGCACGATTCCCGCGAGCACGGCCGCTTCCACCGGAGGCCCGGGCGGCAGCAGATCGATCAGTTCGCTGCGGTTCCAGCCATCGCCGGCCGGCGGATCGGCCAACGGATGCAGCGCGCGCATCAAACGTTCGTGGTCGGCCAGCGAGCCGCGCAGTGATTGCTGGAGCTGCGCCCGCAACGGCTGCACGCGATGCAGGATGCGACTGCGTTCGTCGTTGCTCATCGACGGCCACCGTGCGATTTCATCGATATGACGTCCGCAGCCGGTGCACCGCCGGTGCGGATCCAGCGTGCACACTCCGATGCAGGGACTTGCGACAACACGCGCCGTTTCTTCCATTGTTTGCACCCGGCAACAGTAGCGCGAACGGGCTGAATTTGCGCGGGTCGGCCGGTCGGACGGTAGAGTCGACTGTCAGTCGACTCGCGCGCGCAGCGCGGGCGTTTCCCCGATGTGACCCAAGAGCAGTCGACTGACAGTCGACTCTACCGTCAGGCACTGCGCAAACAAAAACGCGCCGGTGGGATCACCGGCGCGTTTGGTTTACTGCTTCGATTTACTTGACGCTGACCAGCTTGATCTCGAACTGCACAGCCACGTTCGGCGGGAACGGGGTGCGCGGGTCCGCACCGTAGGCCTGGTCCGGCGGCAGGGTGACTTCCCACTTCGAGCCGGCCGGCATCTGCAGCAGGGTCTCGCGCATGGCCTTCATTTCGACTTCGCTGACCTTGATCGACGGGATCTGCTGGGCCGGGCGGGCTTCGGTCGGGCGCTGGCCGTACGGGAACGGACCGGCCACTTCCAGCTGCACGGTGCTGGCCTGGGTCGGCTTGGCACCCTTGCCGGCTTCGATCACGCGGTACTGGACGCCGCTCGGCAGCGACTGCACGCCGGCCTTGGCCTTGTTCGCCGCGATGAACTGATCGCTCTTGGTCTTGTTTTCGGCAGCAGCCTTCTCGTACTCGGCCTTGGCAGCCTGGGCACGGCCCTGCTCGCGCTTCTGGAACGCTTCAACGGCCGGCTTCAGCTGCTCGGCGGTGATCGCCGGCTGCTTCTTGGCGTAGGCATCCTGCAGGCCCTTCACCACCGAGTTGATGTCCAGCTGCTCACCACGACCGGTCAGCTCCGCCAGGTTGTTGCCGTAGTCGTAACCGAAGTAGTAGCTCAGCTTGCCCTTTTCGGACGAGACGTCCTGGGCGAAGGCATTGCCCGTCAGGGCCAGGGCCGCGACGGCGACCGCGATAGAACGCAACTTCATCAAACAGTTCTCCAGGGGTGGTAACTCAGGGACGTTCTGCGCCGCCCTGAGGCGACGGGTTAGGATAACGGGCGCAACGTGTAACCGCTACTCACGATGCAGGCTATGACCCGTCTGCGTTCGCGGAGTTCAATATCACTTTTTTTTAACGTTCCAGGAGTTTCCCCGTGGCCGATGCCTTGATCGCTGTCACCGACGACGGCGCCATCCGCACCGTGACCGTCCAGCGCCCGGACAAGCTCAACGCCCTGAACGCCGCGACCCTGCAGGCCCTGGCCGAGGCCTTCAGCGCCGCCGCCGCAGACCCGGAGATCCGCGTGGTGGTGCTGACCGGTGCCGGCCCGAAGGCGTTCGTGGCTGGCGCTGACATCGCCGAGATGAACACACTCAGCGCGGTTCAGGGACGTGATTTCTCGCTGCTGGGCCAGGCCCTGATGCGCCAGATCGAGCGCATGCCCAAACCGGTCATCGCGCGCGTGAACGGTTTTGCCCTGGGCGGCGGCCTGGAACTGGCCATGGCCTGCCACCTGCGCATTGCCGCCGATACCGCCAAAGTCGGCCAACCGGAAATCAATCTCGGGCTGATTCCCGGCTTCGGCGGCAGCCAGCGCCTGCTGCGCCTGTGCGGCCGCGCCGCCACCCTGGAGCTATGCCTGCTGGGTGCACCGATCAATGCCGCACGTGCGCTGGAACTGGGGATCGTCAACGAGGTGGTACCGGCCGACGCGCTGGACAACCGCGTGCAGGACATCGCCCGGCAGCTGGCACGCTCGGCGCCGCTGGCCCTGCGCGGCCTGCTCGATGCGGTGCACGTGGGCGGCGAATGCAGCCTGGAAGCCGGGCTGGAATACGAAAGCGCACAGTTCGGCCTGCTGTTCGCCACCGAGGACATGCGCGAGGGAACCAGCGCCTTCCTGCAGCGCCGCCCGCCAGCCTTCCAGAACCGCTGACGCCATGGCATCCCGACCCAACCCCGCGCAGCTGTTTGCCCGGGTCCAGGCAGACGATCTCGATGGCGCCCTGCAGGCCGGGCTGATGGACTATGTCGCCCGCGCCGACGACGCGCAGTTGCTGCCCGGCCACCCGGAACTCCCGCAGCGGTTGCAGCAGGCCCAGCAGCAGCTTCAGGCCGCCTGGGCGGCACGCGAACGCTACCGCGCGCGTGCGGTGCGACTGGCCCGCCGCGAAGCCGAACGCGACGCGCGGCGCACGCCCGCCCCGGCGCCGGACGTGAAACCCGCCCTGCCCGCCGCAGCGGCCGCCATCCTCGCCCGGGCCAAGGCCCGCGCCAGCGGCAAGGAGCAGTAATGGCGACCACGAAGAAGACCGCACGCGCCCCGGCGCGGCGTGGCGGCACGATGCCGCGCGCCGACGTGGTGGAGATGTTCACGCGCCTGCGCGAACTCAACCCGCACCCGAAGACCGAACTGGAGTACAGCTCGCCGTTCGAGCTGCTGGTGGCGGTGGCGCTGTCGGCGCAGGCCACCGACGTCGGCGTCAACAAGGCCACGCGCCGCCTGTTCCCGGTGGCCAACACGCCGGCGAAGATCCTCGCGCTTGGCGAAGAAGGACTGAAGCAGTACATCGCCACCATCGGCCTGTTCAACGCCAAGGCGAAGAACGTGATCGCGACCTGCGCGATCCTGCTGGAAAAGCATGGTGGTGAAGTGCCGCGCGATCGCGATGCGCTGGAAGCACTGCCGGGCGTGGGCCGCAAGACCGCCAACGTGGTGCTCAACACCGCCTTCGGCGAGCCGGTGATGGCGGTGGACACGCATATCTTCCGCGTCTCCAACCGTACCGGCCTGGCCCCGGGAAAGAATGTGCGCGAAGTGGAAGACAAGCTGGTGAAGGTGATCCCCGCCGAATTCCTGCTCGACGCGCATCACTGGCTGATCCTGCACGGACGTTATGTGTGCAAGGCGCGCAAGCCGGATTGCCCGGGATGCGTGATCGCCGATCTGTGCCGGTTCAAGGACAAGACCCCGGCCGAGTGACGGCCGCATCCATGCAGGGCGTGGATCGACTGCAACCAAGGCGCAATCCGGGCGTCATACGCAAGCGGGTTCAATGGCAGGCCCTGCCGTGACGGGGCCTGCGGTGGATGTCTGCCGCGCGTGAACTGTCACATTTACGCAATCTTTACCTTCTAGCCTGCGCGCATCTTCCCACCTGCCTGCAAGGCTCCTCTCCATGAAACTGCATCACCAACTCCTGACGGTGGCCGTGGCTGCTGCGCTGTATGTGCCGGCTGCACACGCCGAAGTCGCCATCGACGTGATCGGCGGTTCGGAAATCACCTTCGAAGGCCTGGTCCAGGCCGATGGCAACTGGTTCCACAACGATGTGGTCGACCTCAACGGTGGCGACGCCGGCAACGGCAAGAACAGCGAATTCGAACTGCGTCGCGCCGAGCTGGTGCTGAAGGGCAAGGGCCCGGGCAACGTGGAGTGGGTGGTCGGCTATGACGCCAAGGCCGACAAGTTCCTCGACACCAACGTGAAGTACAAGCTGCTGGGCAACGCCAACCACTTCCTGCAGCTGGGCCAGTTCAAGCAGCCCAACAGCCTGGAAGAACTGTCCAGCACCAAGAACAACGATTTCATTTCCAAGGCAGCGGTCACCAACACCTATGCCATCGCCCGCCGCCTGGGCGGCGCGTACAGCTACGGCCAGGACAACTGGTCGGTGACTGCCAGCGCCTTCGGCCGCGAGCTGACCCGCAACCTGGCCCACGGCAGCGGCTACGGCGCGCGTGGCACCTGGGCCCCGATCAATGAAAAGGGCCAGGTCCTGCACTTCGGACTGAGCTACGTCAACTACGACACCGACGCCGACACCCTGCGCGTGCGTGCACGTCCGAATGCCGACCTCGCCACGGCCCGCCTGGTCGACAGCGGCAACCTGACCGACACCGACCGCGTCAGCACCATCGGTGCCGAAGCGATGTACTTCCAGGGCCCGTTCAAGGCCCAGGCCGAGTACTACACCAGCAAGGCCAAGCGCTACGACCACGACAACTACACCAGCGACGGCTATTACATCAGCGGCGTGTGGAACGTCACCGGCGAGACCTGGAGCTACAAGGGCGGCACCCCGGGCACCGGCCTGCCGAACAACCCGGCCGGCGGCCAGTGGCAGCTGGGCGTGCGCTACGACCACATGGACCTCAATGACGGCAACCTCGCCGCCAACCCGGTTGCCGGTCGCCCGCCGATCGTCGATGGCGTGCTGGGTGGCAAGATGGACATCTGGACCGTTGGCGCCAACTGGTACCTGCGTTCCAACTTCAAGCTGATGCTCAACTACGTGATGGTCGACAGCAAGAAGTACAGCTCAACGGCGCGCGGTTTCGTCAATGATGATCCCAACATCCTGGAAGCCCGCGCGCAGTTCTTCTGGTAAGTCCAGCCCCCTGCGTTGACCCGCGAAGGCACGGCCCCGGCCGTGCCTTCGTCGTTGCATCGATAGCCGCGCTGCCCTGCCGGCGCAGCGGACGTGACATCGCTCATGACGCGTGTCACGCCCGCGTCATATGACAGACGCGGGGGTGTCACGCAACCGTTATGGAATGTGCACCGAAACGTCGGGCAACCGCCCTTCGACCACCACCCCAGGAGTCTCCCTGTGATCCACGCCTTCAAGTCGCGCGCCGCTGTCGCCATCCTGGCCGCATCGTCCGTGTTCGCCGCCAACGCCGCCGATATCACCGGCGCGGGCGCATCGTTCATCTACCCGGTCATGTCCAAGTGGTCGGCCGACTACAGCACCGCAACCGGCAACAAGGTCAACTACCAGTCCATCGGTTCCGGCGGCGGCATTGCCCAGATCAAGGCCAAGACCGTTGATTTCGGCTCCTCCGACGCGCCGCTGAAGCCGGAAGACCTGGCTGCTGCGGGCCTGGCGCAGTTCCCGTCGGTGATCGGCGGCGTGGTGCCGGTGGTCAACGTGGCCGGCATCGCGCCGGGCGCGCTGAAGCTGGACGGCGCGGTGCTGGCCAACATCTTCCTGGGCAAGATCAAGACCTGGAACGACCCGGCCATCGCCGCGCTGAACCCGGGCGTGACCCTGCCCAACGCCAAGGTCACCGTCGTGCATCGTTCGGACGGCTCGGGCACCACCTTCAACTTCGTCAATTACCTGTCCAAGGTCAGCCCGGAGTGGAAGAGCTCGGTCGGTGAAGGCACCTCGGTGCAGTGGCCCGCCGGCATCGGCGGCAAGGGCAACGAAGGTGTTGCCGCCTATGTGAAGCAGATCAAGGGCGGCATCGGCTATGTCGAACTGTCCTACGCGCTGCAGAACAAGCTCTCCTACACCGCGATGAAGAATGCCGCCGGCAAGTTCGTGCAGCCGAGCGACACCTCGTTCGCAGCCGCTGCCGCCAGCGCCGACTGGGCCAACGCCCGCGACTTCTACCTGGTGATGACCAACGCGCCTGGCGCCGAGTCCTGGCCGATCACCGCCACCAACTTCATCCTGGTGCAGAAGACGCCGAAGAATGCTGCCAATGGCAAGGCGACCCAGGAGTTCTTCCGCTGGGTCTACAAGAATGGCGACGCCCAGGCCCGCCAGCTGGACTACGTGCCGCTGCCGGACAGCCTGGTCCGCCAGATCGAGACCTACTGGTCGCAGAACCTGAAGTAAGCAAGCGCGTTCCCCCGCAGGAACGGGGGCGGCGGGTCCTCTCTCCCCCGCCGCTCCCACCCGGGCGCGAGATCCTCGAGATCTCGCGCTCTTCTTGTTTTTGGGGGATGGGTCGTGAAGAGCGCTGGGCCTTCGCTGATCCATGGGGGGTCGGTGGGGTCATGGAAGGCAGGAGCGTCTGTAGAGACGAGCCCACGCTCGGCTGGGTGCTGGAGCGTGCGGACCAACGGTCCGCACCTACCGAGAACAGGGAGCAGTCGAGCATGGCTCAACTCTACAAGGGCCAACCGACCGTCATATCGGTGCGCAGATCGCGGGTTTCCTGGCACCTGCCGGATCGGCGCCAATCCTGTGAAACCCTTGTCAGAACGTGATCCAGGACACCCCTGTCATGGTCGTAATACGGCTGTAACAAAAACATCATTTCATAGCCGCATCCGCCGACCACGTCGGCTCTTCCCCGCTATGGAGTGACCATGAAACTGCACTCGGCCGGCCTCGCCGCCCTTTCCCTGGCCATCGCCCTGGGCCTGTCGGCCTGCGGTGGCGACAAGCAGGCCGCGCAGCAGCCGGCTGCCGACGGCGCCGCCGCCCCGGCCGCTGCCGGTGCCAAGGTGACCGCCGAAGTGTCCGGCGCGGGCGCGTCCTTCATCTTCCCGCTGGTCTCCAAGTGGTCGGCTGACTACAACACCAGCACCGGCGCCAAGATCAACTACCAGTCGATCGGCTCCGGCGGCGGTATTGCCCAGATCAAGGCCGGCACCGTCGACTTCGGTTCCTCCGACAAGCCGCTGAGCAGCGAAGAGCTGGCCCAGGCCGGCCTGGCGCAGTTCCCGTCCGCCATCGGCGGCGTGGTGCCGGTGGTCAACATCGAAGGCCTGGAAGCCGGCAAGCTGCGCCTGAGCGGCGCCCTGCTGGCCGACATCTTCCTGGGCAAGGTCAAGACCTGGAACGACCCGGCCATCGTCGCCGCCAACCCGGGCGTGAAGCTGCCGGACGGCAAGATCACCCTGGTCCACCGTTCGGACGGTTCGGGCACCACCTTCAACTTCTCCAACTACCTGTCCAAGGTCAGCCCGGAGTGGAAGAGCAAGGTCGGCGAAGGCACCTCGGTGCAGTGGCCGGACGGCGTCGGTGGCAAGGGCAATGAAGGCGTCGCTTCCTACGTGAAGCAGATCAAGGGCTCGATCGGCTACGTCGAACTGGCTTACGCGCTGCAGAACGGCATGCCGTACACCGCCATGCAGAACGCGGCCGGCAACTGGGTCGAGCCGAGCGCGGAAACCTTCGCCGCCGCGGCCGCCAGCGCCGACTGGGCCAGCGCCAAGGACTTCAACCTGGTCATCACCAACGCTCCGGGCGAGCAGGCGTGGCCGATCACCGCCACCAACTTCATGCTGATGCAGAAGAAGCCGAAGGACGCCAAGCGCAACCAGGACACCCTGGCCTTCTTCAAGTGGGCCTTCGAAAACGGCCAGGCGCAGGCCAACGAGCTGCACTACGTGCCGCTGCCGGCCGAACTGGTCAAGCAGATCGAGGCCTACTGGGCGACCGACCTGAAGTGATGGACACGACGGTGCCCGCCCCACGCGGGCACCGTTTCTTCCACGCCGTGCCGCCCCGCCCCTTCCTGGCCCTGCCGTCCCCATGAATGCCATCGCCCAGCCTGTAGCCGCCCCGTCCACGCGTGATGCGCGTGATGCCCGCAACGACAAACTGTTCCGATGGGTGCTGGTCGGCACCGTCATCTTCGTCCTGATCGCCCTGGCCTGCGCCGCGCTGTCGATGCTGTGGGGCGGCCGCCATGCCCTGCAGATGCAGGGCCTGAGCTTCTTCTTCTCCGCCGACTGGAATCCGGTCGAAAACAAGTTCGGTGCGCTCGCCCCGATCTACGGCACCCTGGTCACCGCCGTCATCGCGATGGTCATCGCCGTGCCGGTCAGCTTCGGCATCGCCTTCTTCCTCACCGAAGTCGCGCCGCGCTGGCTGCGTGGTCCGGTCGGTACCGCCATCGAACTGCTGGCCGGCATTCCCTCGATCATCTACGGCATGTGGGGCCTGTTCGTGCTGGTGCCGGTGATGACCGAGTACGTCACCCCGTTCCTCAACGAGACCCTGGGCGAATGGCCGATCATCGGCCCGATGTTCCAGGGCCCGCCGCTGGGCATCGGCATGCTCACCGCCGGTTTCGTGCTGGCCATCATGGTCATTCCGTTCATCTCCTCGGTGATGCGCGAAGTGTTCCTGACCGTGCCGACCCGCCTGAAGGAGTCGGCGTACGCGCTGGGCTCCACCAAGTGGGAAGTGAGCTGGGACATCGTCCTGCCCTACACCCGCTCGGCAGTGATCGGCGGCATCTTCCTCGGCCTCGGCCGCGCCCTGGGCGAGACGATGGCGGTGGCCTTCGTGATCGGCAACAGCGTGCGCCTGTCGCCGTCGCTGCTGGAGCCGGGCACCACCATCGCCGCGCTGATCGCCAACGATTTCGGCGAAGCCACTGAAACCTACCGTTCGGCCCTGCTGCTGCTCGGCTTCGTCCTCTTCATCGTCACCTTCGTGGTGCTGGCCATCGCCCGCCTGATGCTGATGCGCCTGTCCCGCAAGGAGGGCAACTGATGTCCACCACCGCTGATTCGTTGTACCTGCGCCGCCGCATCGGCAACGTCGTTGCGATCACCGCCTCCTGCGCCACCGCGCTGTTCGGCCTGTTCTTCCTGGGCTGGATCCTGTTCACCCTGGCCTCGAAAGGCCTGGCCGGCATCAACTGGGACCTGTTCACCAAGATGACGCCGCCGCCGATGCAGGACGGTGGCCTCGCCAACGCCTTCTTCGGCAGTGCCGTGATGTGTGCGCTGGCGATCGGCATCGGCACGCCGCTGGGCGTGCTGGCCGGTACCTGGCTGGCCGAGTACGGCAACGCCCGCAAGGCCGGCACCGTGGTCCGCTTCGTCAATGACATCCTGCTGTCGGCACCGTCGATCGTGCTGGGCCTGTTCGTCTACACCCTGTACGTGATGCAGACCGGCGGCAACTTCTCGGCGTTCGCCGGTGCCCTGTCGCTGGCCTTCATCGTGCTGCCGGTGGTGGTGCGCACCACCGACGAGATGCTGCGGCTGGTGCCCTCGCAGATGCGCGAAGCGGCCCTGTCGCTGGGCATCCCGCAGTGGAAGGTGATCGTGCAGGTGCTGTACCGCAGCGCCTCGGCCGGCATCATCACCGGCATCCTGCTGGCGCTGGCCCGCATCTCCGGCGAGACCGCTCCGCTGCTGTTCACCGCTTTCGGCAACCAGTACTGGAACAACAACATCTTCCAGCCGATGGCCTCGGTGCCGGTGGTGATGAACCAGTTCGCCGGCAGCCCGTATGAATCCTGGCAGGTGCTGGCCTGGGCCGGTGCCCTGGTGCTGACTGTCTTCGTGTTGCTGGTCAGCCTTGCCGCCCGCGGCATCCTGCTGCGCAACCGTATCTCCCATGACTGACCTTTCCGTGGACAACGCCATGAACGACCTTTCCAACGCCGTGCCGATGCAGCGCATCGCCGTGCCGTCCTCGCACGAGAGCCTGCACACGCCGTCGCCGGTGAAGCTGGCTGCGCGTGGACTGGACTTCTACTACGACAAGTTCCACGCCCTGAAGGGCATCAACCTGGAGATTCCGGAAAAGCGCGTGACCGCGCTGATCGGTCCCTCCGGTTGCGGCAAGTCGACCCTGCTGCGCATCTTCAACCGCATCTACGCGCTGTACCCGAAGCTGGAAGCGCGCGGTGAAGTGCTGCTGGACGGCGAGAACATCCTGTCGCCGAAGTACCCGATGAACCGCCTGCGCAGCAAGGTCGGCATGGTGTTCCAGAAGCCGGTGCCGTTCCCGATGACCATCTTCGAGAACGTGGCCTACGGCATCCGCCACCACGAGAAACTGAGCAAGGCCGACATGGCCGACCGCGTCGAGCAGGCACTGCGCCAGGGCGCACTGTGGGACGAAGTGAAGGACAAGCTGGGGCAGAGCGCGCTGGGCCTGTCCGGTGGCCAGCAGCAGCGCCTGTGCATCGCCCGTGCCGTGGCGCTGCGCCCGTCGGTGCTGCTGCTGGACGAGCCGACCTCGGCGCTGGATCCGATCTCGACCAGCCGCATCGAGCAGCTGGTGGAAGAGCTCAAGCACGAGTACACCATCGTCATCGTCACCCACAACATGCAGCAGGCCGCGCGCGTTTCCGACTACACCGCCTTCATGTACCTGGGCGACCTGATCGAGCACGACCGCACCGAAGTGATCTTCTCGCAGCCGTCGCAGCGGCAGACCGAGGACTACATCACCGGTCGCTTCGGCTGATCGACGCTGATCCTTCGCCACATGTCCCAGCCAGGCACGGCCTGGCTCTACCCGGATTGCAGACCATGAACCTTCCCAACGACCACATCGTCAAGAGCTACGACGAAGAGCAGCAGCGCCTGGTGGCCGAAATCGTGCGCATGGGCGAGATGGCCGTCGCCCAGCTCGAAGCGTCGATGGACGTAATCGAGAAGCGCGACGAGAACGCCGCCCATCGCATCATCGCCAACGACGAAGCCATTGATGCGCTGGAGCAGCAGATCAGCCATGACGTGATGCGCCTGGCCCTGCGCGGCCCGATGGCGCGCGACCTGCGCGAGATCCTCGCCGGCCTGCGCATCCCGGCCGATATCGAGCGTATCGGCGACTACGCGGCCAACGTCGCCAAGCGTTCGATCGCGCTGGGCAAGGTGCCGCCGCTGCCGCAGATCCAGGGCCTGCGTGCGCTGGGCCGCCTGGCCGCGCAGCAGGTCCGTCGTGCCATTGCCGCCTACCGCGACAACGACGCCGACGCCGCACTGGAACTGCGCGAGGACGACGCTCGCCTGGACGCGCAGTACACCGCGCTGTTCCGCGAGCTGCTGACCTACATGATGGAAGACCCGCGCAACATCACCCCGTGCACGCACCTGCTGTTCATGGCCAAGAACCTGGAGCGCGTGGGCGACCACGCCACCAACATCGCCGAGAACGTTTGGTTCCTGGTGCACGGGGAGCAGCCGCTGCCGCCGCGCGAGAAGCGCGACGAGACCTCCAGCACCGGCCAGCCCTGACGCTGCACTGCAACACCGGAGTTGACTCCAAGGTGGCCGCTGTCCTGGTGACAGCGGCCTTCTTTTTTGGGGTGTTCCACCCGCGTTGTGGGCGCCGGGCTTGCCCGGTGCGAACCTTCCGGATGCTTCTGTAACAAACCTCACGAAAATTTGAGTTCTTGGCGAGGATTCGTTGAGTAGGATCGCTGCACCATCGTTTCCACCGGCATCCCTGCCGGCCATCCGGGCACCCGCCCACACCACCCAGGAGCACGACCGATGAGCAGTTCCAACAAGACCCTGTCCCTGCTGACTGCTACCGCCCTGGCCGCCGGCCTGGGCATGACCGCCAGTGCCTCGGCCCTGAGCATGAGCGACCTCGCCCAGGGCTACCTGGTTGCCGGGCAGGCAGCCAAGGCCAGTACCGACGCCAAGGCCGCAGACACCAAGATGGCCGCTGACGCGACCAAGCATGCCGAAGGCAAGTGTGGCGCCGACGGCAAGCCCGCCGAAGGCAAGTGCGGCGCCGACAAGGGCAAGGCTGCCGGCGCTGCGGCAGGCGCCAAGCCCACGTCCGGCGACAAGAAGGCGGCCGAAGGCAAGTGTGGCGAAGGCAAGTGCGGTGGCAAGCACTGACGTCCGCGCCAGCGTCGTCAGCCCGCGGTCGCCGCTTCGTGCGGCGGCCGCCGGGTTGGGGCTGCGCAGGGCGTTGCTGCAGGAGCTGCGTGATGCACCGGCGGGCGACTTCGATTTCCTCGAATGCGCACCGGAGAACTGGATCCATGTCGGTGGTCCTGCCGGGGATGCACTGGCCGAGCTGGCACAGCGCCATCCGCTCAGCTGCCACGGCCTGTCCCTGTCGCTGGGCGGCAGTGCGCCGCTGGATACCCGGCTGCTGGAACAGGTCGGCCAGTTCCTGGAAAAGCACCGCGTGCCGTTGTACAGCGAGCACCTGAGCTACTGCAGCGACGACGGCCACCTGTACGACCTGCTGCCGATTCCATTTACCGACGAAGCGGTGCGCCATACCGCCGCACGCATCGCCCGTGTGCAGGACCTGCTGGGTCGCCGCATCGCAGTGGAGAACGTGTCCTACTACGTGGCGCCGGAGCCGGCGATGGACGAGCTGGCCTTCACCAACGCCGTGCTCGCCGAGGCCGACTGCGACCTGCTGCTGGACGTCAACAACGTCTACGTCAACGCCTGCAACCACGGCTACGACGCCGACACCTTCATTGCCGGGCTGCCCGCAGAACGCATCGTCTGCCTGCACGTGGCCGGGCACCTGGACGAGGCACCGGACCTGAAGATCGATACCCATGGCAGTGCGGTGATCGACCCGGTCTGGGCGCTGCTGGCACGCACCTATGCACGCATCGGCGCACGCCCCACCCTGCTTGAGCGCGATTTCAACTTCCCGCCCTACGCCGAACTGCAGGGCGAGCTGCAGACCATCCGCCGCCTGCAGGCGACGCACGCCGGGGGCGCACATGGCTGATGCTCCCGACACGCTGCGCGCGCAGCAGCACGCATTCACTGCCCATCTGCGTGATCCACAGGGCGTGCCGCCACCGGCCGGGCTGGAATCACGCCGGGTCGCGGTATACCAACGACTGCTGTTCAACAACCTGCTCGGCCTGTTGAGCAACGGCTTCCCGGTCTGCGTGCGCCTGCTCGGCGAACCGGCCTGGAGCGGACTGGTGCGCCAGTACTTCGCGACCCATCGCTGCCAGACACCGCTGTTCACCGAACTGGCCGCCGAATTCGTGCAGTGGCTGCAGGCGCAGCCACAGCTGCCGCATCCGGCGTTGGCCGAACTGGCCCACTACGAGTGGGTGGAAACCGCGCTGTACCAGCTGGATGCCGAACCGCTGCCGGCGCAGGACGACACCGACCCGCTGCGGGTGCCGCTGCAGCGCTCGCCGTTGGCATGGCCGCTGCTGTATCAGTGGCCGGTGCACCGGCTCGGCGCTGAGGACGCACCGACCGAGCCGCCGGCCGAGCCGACTGGCCTTCTGGTGCGCCGCGATGCCGACGGCGAGGTGCGATTCGCCACGCTCAGCCCTCTGGCGGTGTTCCTGCTGTCCAGCATCGGCGAACAGCCCGGCCTTGATGGTCAGGCCTACCTGCAGCGTCTGGCCGCCGCGCACGGCCTGGCCGAGGACGCGCTGGCCGGACCCGGCGCCGCGCTGCTGCGGCAGTTCCTGCAGGCCGGCGTGATCGGCCCGCTCACAGCCCCTCCCTGACACACATCATTCGCGGAGACCCCCTGATGAACCTTCCGACCCTGGCCACCGCGCGTGGCCAGCTGGACCGTCTCGCCCCCTGGTTGGCCCCGCTCGGCCTGCGCCTGCTGCTGGCCTGGGAGTACTTCGAATCCGGCCGCGAGAAACTGCACGGCCAGAACTGGTTCGCCGACCTGCAGGATGCCTTTCCGTTCCCGTTCGATCAGCTGCCGAGCACGCTGAACTGGCAGCTGGCGACCTGGTTCGAACTGGTCGGCGCGGCCTGCCTGCTGTTGGGTTTCGGTACGCGTTTCGCCGCCGCCAGCCTGCTGGTATTGACCGTGGTGGCCACCTACGCCGTGCACTGGCCGATGCAATGGGACTCGCTGGGCGACCTCGCGATGGGCTATGCGATCACTGACCAGGGCTTCGGCAACTTCAAGCTGCCGGTGCTCTTTATGGCGATGCTGCTGCCACTGATCTTCAGCGGCGCCGGTAGGCTGAGCGTGGATGCGTGGTTGGCACGGTGGCAGCCATCGGGCACGCCTGCGCGGCCAGCAGTCCGGTAGATGCCGATCTTGGTCGGCGCGCATCGTGCCAACCCAGGTTGGCACCTACCGGAATCCTGGGCGCGCGGTGCACCGGTAGGTGTCGACCTTGGTCGACACGCTCCTGCGCAGGGAGCCCGTGCGCCACAGGCTGGCCGGGCGCTCGAGGCCGCTCTGCTAGAATTCACGCATGAATGACCCCACTCCCGCACCTGCCGCCGCCTCCGATTCCGCAATCCCCCAGGCGCAGCGCGCGATGTCACAACGGTTCCGCGGCTTCCTGCCGGTGGTGGTGGACGTGGAAACCGGCGGCTTCGACAGCCAGCGCAACGCCCTGCTGGAAATCGCCGCGGTGCCGATCGAGATGGATGAGAACGGCCTGCTCTACCCCGGCCAGACCGCCAGTGCCCATGTGGTGCCGGCCGAGGGCCTGGAGATCGACCCGAAGTCGCTGGAAGTGACCGGCATCATCCTCGACCACCCGTTCCGGCTGGCCAAGGAAGAGAAGGCCGCACTGGACCACATCTTCACCCCGGTACGCGCGGCGATGAAGAAGTACGGCTGCCAGCGCGCGATCCTGGTCGGCCACAACGCCCATTTCGACCTGGGCTTCGTCAACGCCGCCGTGGCCCGGACCGGCCACAAGCGCAATCCGTTCCATCCGTTCAGCGTGTTCGACACCGTCACCCTGGCTGGCATCGCCTACGGGCAGACGGTGCTGGCGCGTGCAGCCACGGCCGCCGGGTTGGGCTGGGATGCGAACGAAGCACACAGCGCGGTGTATGACACCGAACAGACCGCACGATTGTTCTGCACCATCGCCAACGCCTGGCCGCGGTGAAGCGTCCAACGGCGGAGCCCCTCGTGGCGTGAAGCAAATCAGCGGTCGGGCCGGACAAGGTGGGTTCGCGGGGGACGCCGTGAACCCGTCCCTGGGGGCTTAGCCGCACTTCTCTGGTGGGTGCCGACCGTTGGTCGGCACCGCCGGTTGGTACGACAACACCAGTAGATCCACGCCATGCGTGGATGCGATCAACCAATACTCGTACGATCGCGGCCGTCGCTCTTGGCGCGGTACAGCGCGCGGTCGGCGCGCTGGTACAGCAGCGCCGGGGTGCGGTCATCGGCATCCAGTTCCACCAGGCCTGCGCTGAAGGTCACGCGCAGGCCCGCTACACCGGCCCAGTCGGGGTGGTCATGGAACAGGCCGCGCAGGCGCGCGCACAGCTGCGCGGCTTCTTCCAGGCGGGTGTCGTTGAGCAGCAGCGCGAACTCCTCGCCACCGGTACGCGCGGGCAGGTCCGAGTCGCGGCAGGCCGCGGCGATCAGCCTGGCCACCTGCACCAGCACCGCATCGCCGATGCTGTGGCTGTGGCGGTCGTTGACGTCCTTGAAGTGGTCGATGTCCAGCACCACCAGGCACAGCGGGTGGCCGCTGCGCTGTGAACGGGCGAAGTCGCGCGCCAGCGTTTCATCGAAGGCACGGCGATTGGCCAGCCCGGTCAGCGCATCCTCGCGCGCCTGCCGCTCAAAGGCCTCGGCCTGCCGTGCAAGGCGCTCGGCCAGCTCGGTCTTTTCCTGGTTCAGCGCCTGCAGGTGCACGGTCTTGGCCTGCAGGTCGAAGGTTGCCTCGTCCACGCGCCGTGCCAGGCGCAGGTTGCTGGCCTTCAGCTGCTGCAGCAGCAGGCGGTACAGCACCACCAGCCCAGCCAGCAGCAACAACCCGCCCAGCAGCTGCACGCTGCGGCGTTGCCACCAGAACGGCTCCACCGTGAAGCTCCACACGGCTTCCTGCTGGCCCCAGGCCCCGCCTGGATGCGCCGCCGACACGTGCAGGGTGTAGTCACCCGGAGGCAGGCCGACGAACTCGACGCTACGCTGCGGGCCGCGCTCGACCCAGCCGGTGTCCAGGCCATCCAGCCGCGTGCGATAGCGGATCCGGTCCGACATCAGGTAACTCAGGCCCACATAGCTCACCGCCAGACGTCGGCCGCCGGGAATGTAGTTGCGATCCGGGCCCTCCCAATGCACGGGTGCGCCATCCACCTGCACGCTCTCGATCGCTGCCGGCGGTGATGGGCGCTCGCGGAAGCGCTGCAGGCGTTGCGGGTCGACGGTGCTCAGGCCTCCGGCGGTGACCACCCAGAAGGTGCCGTCCTGGCGCAGGATGGCCGATGGCCCGGAGCTGCCGTTGGCCTGCGCGTTGGCCATGCCGTCGATCTCGTTGTAGCGCTCCACCACCACTCGTGGTGCGCGGCCATCGGCCACGGCATTGAGGGTCGCCATGTCGGTGCGCAGCACGCCGCGGTTGCTGCTGATCCACACGTTGCCAAGACGATCCGGCACCAGCTGGAACACCGCATCCACCGGCATGCCCTGCTCCAGGCCGACGCGCGCCAGCTTTCCGTCGAGCCAACGGTACAGGCCGCGGTCGCTGCTGATCCACATCGCGTCGCCCAGCTGGTGGAAACCGAACACACTGCGGCCCCCGCCCATCGGTGCCAGGTCGATCGACTGCACGTGGTCGCCACGCAGCACGCGGATGCCCTCGATGGTGCCGATCCACAGGTTGCCCTGGTGGTCATGCTCGAGTGCGGTGATGAGGCCACCGGGCATGCCCGGGGCAGTCGACACCTGCACCCGGTCGCCGTCGATGCGTACCACGCCCTTCTGCGTACCCGCCCAGACCCTGCCCTGCGGATCGACACTGATCGCGCGGATGTTGCCACCCGGCATGCCGTCGGCTGCCGCATAGTTGTGGCGGAGACTGCCATCGCGGTCCAGCCGGTAAACGCCGTCGCCGAACGTACCCACCCACAGGTCGCCGTCCGGCCCCTGCGCCAGACTCAATACCGATGGCGCCTTGCCGCCGCGGTTGTGCAGGGGAACCGCGCGGAAGCGGCCATCGGGTGTCTGCAGGTCGAGACCACTGGCACTACCGACCCACAACTGGCGGTCGCGGTCCTCCAGCACCGTGCGCACATAGTCGCCACTGAGGCCATCGCGCTCGGTGTAGCTGCTGAACAGTGTTTCGCGCAGGCGGTACAGGCCACCGTTGGCCCCCGCCCAGATGCTGCCTTCGGCATCCTCGCGCAGGCTGACCACGCGCCCGCCCGGCAGGTTCAGGCCGGCCGGCAATCGTTCCAGACCATGCGCCGAGATCCGCAGCAGGCCCTGGTTCTCGGTTCCCAGCCACAGGTCGCCGTGCCGGTCCTGCAGCATCGAGGTCATGTGCAGCTGTCCCGGCAGCCGGTGCACCAGCACCAGCTGATCGTCCTCCACGCGGTACAGGCGCTCGCCAGCGACGATCCACAGCGCGCCATCAGGAGCCCGGTACGGCCAGGACAGGCCGGTGCCGGCCCCCAGGCCCCACGCCGCGGGCGCGCGCTTGAGCACGCCGTCGTTGTCGCGCAGCACCAGCCCGTCAAGCGTGCCAACCCAGACCCGGTCCTGCGCATCGACCACCAGCTTGGTGAAGCTCATCGCCATCGGCAGGTCGGCCGCCGGCGCCTGGTAGACGATGCCCTTGTCCGGCGTGAGATAGCCGATGCCCTTGCCTTCGTACAGCAGCCACAGGCGCCCCTGGCTGTCCATCTGCATGGACTGGATCAGCACCTGCGGGGTGTCGGCCTGATGCTCCCAGACCCGCCACTGGCCGTCGTTGCCACGATGGCTGACGTTACCGCGCGAATCACTGATCCACAGCCCTCCCTGCCGATCGACCAGCAGTGCGCCGATGCCGTTGTCGCGCAGCCCCGGGCGGGTGCTGCGGTCGAACACGGTGAAATCCAGGCCGTTGTAGCGGACCAGGCCTTCCCAGGTGGCAAACCACAGGTGCCCCTCGGGAGTCTGCGCGATATCGCGCAGCGAGTTGTGCGGCAGGCCATTGCGCGAGGTCCACACGTCGATGGCGTAGTCGCGCAGCGGCGGCGCGCCCTCCTGCGCGGCCAGCGGCAGCGCCAGCACCAGCAACACCCACAGCAGACCGCGCTGCAGTGCCTGCCTGGCCTTCGAAACGCGGCGCTCCACCCAGCACCCGTTGTCCCCTGACCTGCCCATCAGCTCGGCGGCAGTGGCCGGTAACGGCTGCAGGGCATGGCAGCAAGCGGGAACGACCGGGCAACGCGGAACGGCGTGCCGTCAGGAACGGGTTGACTCATCGGGGAGAAACTGGGGAGATGCGCAGATGATAGGCCAAACCCTGGCCCCGGCGTCATCGCGTGCGTCCGGCGGGGCTCAGCCGGGCCGGCCAGGCGGCACCACCTGCGCACTGGCCGGCCACTGCACCACCGCCTCCAGACCGCCCTCGGCACGGTTGCGCAGCCATAGCCGCGCGCCATCCTTCTCGGCCAGGGCGCGCGCGATGGTCAGGCCCAGCCCGGCGCCGCCGGTTTCCCGCGAACGCGAGGTTTCCACCCGCACGAACGGGTCGAACACGGCCTCCAGCTGGTCTTCCGCCAGGCCCGGGCCATCGTCGGACACCATCGCCGTGATCGTGCCGCCGCTGCGTTCCACCCGCACGCGCACGCGGTGGGCATACATCACGGCGTTATCCACCAGGTTGGAGAACAGCCGGTGCATGGCCAGCGGGCGCAACATCAGCACCGCACCGGTGCCGCCCTCGAAGACCACGTCGGCACCACCCTCTGCGGCGTCTTCCACGATGCTTTCCAGGAGCGAATCCAGATCCAGCGCGGCGCGCTGCTCGGCGCTCTCGGCGCTCCGGGCCAGCTCCAGGCCTTCGCGCACCAGTGCCTGCATCGCCGCCAGATCGCCGATCAGGCGCTCGCGCAGCACCTCGTCGCTGACGTTCTCCAGGCGCAGGCGCAGTCGGGTCAACGGGGTCTGCAGGTCATGGGTGATCGCCGCCAGCATCTGCGTGCGTTCGGCCAGGTGCCGCTGCAGGCGGTGCTGCATGGCATTGAAGGCCTCGGCGGCGCGCTGCACCTCGCGCGGCCCGCGCAACGGCAGTGGATCGCGCTGCAGATCGTCGCCGAGATCCTCCGCGGCCGCCGCCAGCTCCTGCAGCGGCGCACTGGCCATGCGCGCAACGATGTAGGCCAGCACCGCGATGGCCAGCACCAGCAGGGTCAGGAACCACGGGTCCACGGCCAGAATGCCGTTGTGGGCCACTGCTGGCGAATCCAGCGCCAGCTTCAGCAACGTACCGTCGTTGAGCGTCACATCGACCGCGCGGCACTTGGGCGGAATGAAGGCCGGATCGCGCTCACGCGGATGCCGTCGGTGCCCCGGCGGCGGTGGCGGCAGCAGATCCTGCAGCTTGGGAATGCAGGAACGGAACGAGGTGAAATGCACATGCGCGCGCGACACCGGGCCGGGCCGGTCATCCAGGACTTCCATCAGTGCGGTATCCGCCCGCCCCAGGCGCGCGCCGGGCTGCAGCGCACGCACGCTGGGCCCACCGATCTCAAGCAGTCGTTCGCGCAGTTCGGGATTGCCATCGAGCAGGTTGACGTAGCCCTGCAGGCGGTCGGCGATGCGGTTCAGGTTCTGCCGCTCGAATTCCTGCTGGCGTTTGGAGGTGGCCAGCATGGTCGCGCCGATCGCAGCCACGCTCATGCCCAGCAGCAGGATGACGAACAACCGCCCGACCATCGAGGACAGGAAATGGCGCAGGCGCTTCATGACGGCTTATTCCAGGTTCACCGAGGAGGCCAGCACGTAGCCTTCGTTGCGCACGGTCTTGATCAGGCCATCCGGGCCACCGTCATCGCCCAGCTTGTTGCGCAGGCGGCTGACCTGCAGGTCGATCGCGCGATCCTGCGCCTCGTAGTTGCGGCCGCTGCTGAGCGCGACCAGCTGTTCGCGCGACAGCACCTTGTTGGCATGGGCGATGAACACGCGCAGCAGGCGGAACTCGGCACCGGACAGCACCACCACGCGATCGTCCGGATCGACCAGGTGGCGATGCTCCAGGTCGAACACCCAGCGCGAGAAACGCGCACGGCGCACCGCCAGCGGCTCCAGGTTGGCCGGCAGCGCCTCGGTCCGGCGCAGCACGTTGCGGATGCGCGCCAGCAGCTCGCGCGGTTCGAACGGCTTGGCCAGGTAGTCATCGGCGCCCATTTCCAGGCCGAGCACGCGGTCGATCGGCTCGGCACGCGCGGTCAGCATGATCACCGGCGTGTTCGAGCGCGCCCGCAGGTCGCGGCACAGGGTCAGGCCATCCTCGCGCGGCAGGTTGAGGTCAAGCACGATCAGGTCCACGTGCTCGCGGTCCAGCAGCTGGCGCATGGCGGTGCCGTCTGCGGCCGTGCTCACCTGGTAGCCGGCACGGCCGAGCTGCTCGGCCAGCAGGGTGCGGATGTCGTTGTCGTCGTCGACGATCAGCAGTCGATGCATCGTGTTTTCAGTCTCCATTTCGCGATCATCCCGTGTCGGCAGCTGAACCGCATCCGGGGCAATGCGTACCAGTGTATCCAGCCATGAGCGGGATACCTGTGGTTACGCGTATTCACCGACAGTGTTACATAGAGACATACCCCGAGGATTGAGCCGCCTGTCGCCCGGTCTTCACAATGCCCACCAACGCCGCCGCCGCGGCCCCGAGAGTGAAGCCACGACGTGACGTTCCGCCTGTTGCCCGCGACCCGCCGTGGTCGCCTGATACTGATCGCCCTGCTCGCCCTCATCGTGGCCGTCGCCGCCTGGTGGCTGCTGCGCAAACCCGCCGCCCCGGCGGTGGCGACCACGCCGGTCAGCCGCGGCGGCATCGAGCAGACCGTGGAAGCCACCGGCGTGATCGACGCCTACAAGCTGGTCAGCGTCGGCGCGCAGGCCTCGGGCCAGATCAAGTCGCTGAAGGTACAGCTGGGCGATACCGTGAAGGAAGGCGACCTGATCGCCGAGATCGATGCCACCACCCAACAGAACCAGGTGCTCAACGCGCAGGCTTCGCTGGACCAGGTCACCGCCCAGCGCGCCGTTCAGCAGGCCACCCTGCGCCAGGCCGAACTGGAGTTCGCGCGCCAGCAGCAGATGCTGGCGGCCGAGGCCACCTCGCGTCAGGAATACGATGCCGCCGAAGCACAGCTGAAAACTGCCCGTGCCCAGCTGCAGTCCTACGAGGCGCAGATCAAGGGCCGCCAGACCGAGCTGGGCACCGCCCGCGCCAACCTGGCCTACACCCGCATCACCGCGCCGATGGATGGCACCGTGGTGGCGGTGGTGGCCGAGGAAGGCCGCACGGTGAACGCCAACCAGACCGCGCCGACCATCGTCATGCTGGCGCGGCTGGACGTGGTCACGGTCAATGCCGAGATCTCCGAGGCCGACGTGGTCAAGATCAAGGCCGGCATGCCGGTGTACTTCACCACCCTGGGTGACCCGGACCGCAAGTACCACGCCACGCTGCGCCAGATCAATCCGGCGCCGGCCTCGATCGCCAATGAAAACTCGTCCAGTTCCAGCAGCTCCTCCAGTTCCAGCTCCAGCAGCGCGGTCTACTACAACGCGCTGTTCGACGTGGAGAACCCGGACGGCACGCTGCGCATCGACATGACCGCGCAGGTCTCGGTACTGCTCAAGCAGGCCAAGGACGTGCTGATGGTGCCGGCGGTGGCGCTGGGACCGAAGCGCCGCGGCGACGAGCGCATGGTGAGGGTGCTGGACGACAAGGGCCAGCCGCAACCGCGCAAGGTCACCGTGGGCATCAACAACGGCGCCTCGGCCGAAATCCTGTCCGGGCTGAAGGAAGGCGAACGCGTGGTGGTGGGCGAAGCCGGTGCGGCCGGTGCCAGCGCCGGCGGCGGCAACCGCGGCGGCATGCAGATGCGGGTCGGCGGCCCGGGCATGGGTCCGCGCCGATGAGCACGAAGGCGCCGCTGCTGCGCCTGCGCGACCTGCGGCGCGAATTCCCGGCAGGCGATGATGTGATCGCCGTCCTGCGCGACGTCAACCTGGATATCCACGCCGGCGAGATGGTGGCGATCGTCGGCCAGTCCGGCTCGGGCAAGTCGACGCTGATGAACATCCTCGGCTGCCTCGATCGCCCTACCCGCGGCAGCTACCAGGTGGCCGGCCGCGAGACCGGCAGGATGGCGCCGGATGAACTGGCCGAACTGCGCCGCGAGCATTTCGGCTTCATCTTCCAGCGCTACCACCTGCTGGGCGACCTGGATGCGCGCGGCAACGTGGAGGTACCGGCCGTGTATGCCGGCAGCCCGGGCGCAGTGCGCAACGCGCGTGCCGAGCAGCTGCTGCAGCGGCTGGGCCTGGGCGACCGCATGCACCACAAGCCGGGCCAGCTGTCCGGTGGCCAGCAGCAGCGCGTGTCGATCGCACGTGCGCTGATGAACGGCGGCGAGGTGATCCTGGCCGACGAACCGACCGGCGCGCTCGACACGAAATCCGGCGAGGAAGTGATGGCGATCCTCGGCGAGCTGCACGCCGAAGGCCACACCATCATCATCGTCACCCACGACATGCGCGTGGCCGAACACGCGCAGCGCATCATCGAAATCCGCGATGGCGAGATCATCGCCGACCGCACCAATCCGAACGCACCGACCTACCGCGCGCAGCGCGAGGCCAGCACCGGCGTGGCCCGCGGCAACAGCTGGCAGGCGGCCCGTGACCGCTTCACCGAAGCGTTCCGCATGGCCCTGCTGGCGATGAACGCACATCGGCTGCGCACCTTCCTGACCATGCTCGGCATCATCATCGGCATCGCCTCGGTGGTCTCGGTGGTGGCGCTGGGAAATGGCTCGCAGCAGCAGATCCTGCAGAACATCAGCGCGCTCGGCACCAACACCATCGACGTCTATCCCGGCCGTGGTTTCGGCGACATGCGCTCGGCGCGGGTGCAGACGCTCAAGGCCAGCGATGCCGATGCACTGGCAAAGCAGAGCTACGTGGACAGCGCCACCCCCAGCGTGTCGACCTCGGTCACCGCGCGTTACCGCAACCAGTCCTCCACCGCCCAGGTCAGTGGCGTCGGCGAGCAGTTCTTCCGGGTCAAGGGCGTGACCCTGCTCAGCGGCAGCTTCTTCGATACCGACGCGGTGAAGGGCCTCGGCCAGGTGGCGGTGATCGACGAGAACACCCAGACCCAGTTCTTCCCCGATGTCGATCCGGTCGGCCAGGTGATCCTGCTCGGCAACGTACCGGCACGCGTGGTCGGCGTGGCCAAGCGCCAGAGCTTCGGCTTTGGTGGCAGCACCAGCCTCAGCGTGTGGGTGCCCTACACCACGGTGATGTCGCGCATGCTCGGCCAGAGCCACGTTTCCAGCATCACCGTGCGCGTGGACGACGACACGCCGATGGATGCGGCGCAGGAAGCGATCACCCGCCTGCTGACCCTGCGCCACGGCACCGAGGACTTCTTCCTCAGCAACAGCGCCGAGATCCGCCAGACCATCGAGCAGACCACGCGCACGATGACCCTGCTGATCGGCGCCATCGCCGCCATCGCGCTGCTGGTCGGCGGCATCGGCGTGATGAACATCATGCTGGTCTCGGTCACCGAGCGTACCCGCGAAATCGGCGTGCGCATGGCGGTGGGGGCACGGCAGAGTGACATCCGCCAGCAGTTCCTGATCGAAGCGGTGCTGGTGTGCCTGCTCGGTGGTCTGCTTGGCATCGGCCTGGCCCTGCTGCTGGGCTCGATGATCGGCCGCTTCGCCAGTGACTTCCAGGTGCTGTTCTCCACCGCCTCGATCGTTGCCGCGTTCGCCTGCTCGACCCTGATCGGCGTGGCATTCGGCTTCCTGCCCGCGCGCAACGCCGCGCAGCTGGACCCGGTGGAGGCCCTGGCCCGCGAATGAAGATGATGACCCGACTGCCCTTCCCTGCTCCCTCGCGCCTGCTGCTGGTGGGCGCTGTTCTGCTTGCCCTCTCAGGCTGTGCCTCGGTGGGCCGCTACCCGGTGCAGGCCCCCGATGTGGCGGCCAGCTACGGCCGTGGCGATGCCACCCTCAACGCACCGGCCGACGACCCGCGCAGCAGCCTGGATACACCGGGCCGCGACATCCGCCAGGACAGCTGGTGGACGGGCTTCGGCGATGAACGACTGAACCGCCTGGTGGCGCAGGCGCTGGCCGCCAACAGCGATCTGGCCGCCGCTGGCCTGGCCGTGCAGCGGTCGCGCCTGCAGGCCGGCCTGGCCAGCAATGCGCTGTGGCCGCAGCCTTCGTCGTCCGGCGTCAGCGGCAATGCCAGCCGCGCCACCGATCAGGCCGACGACTGGCGCCGCAGCTATTCCACCGGCGTCTCGCTGGGCTGGGAGGTCGATCTGTGGGGCCGTCTGCGCACCCAGCGCGACATCGCCCGCTGGGAAGCCGAGGCCAGCGAGGAAGACCGGCAGAACACCGCGCTGCTGGTGATCGGCGACACCATCACCCAGTACTGGAACCTGGCCTATCTCAACCAGTCCATCGCCACCGGCCAGGCCAACCTGGAGCGGCTGGAGCGCACCCGCGACCTGGTGCAGGCCCGCTTCGACGCTGGTGCGGTATCGCGCCTGGAAGTGCGCCAGGCGCTGCAGAACCTGCAGTCGCAGCGTTCCTCGCAGAGCGCGCTGGAACAGCAGCGGGTGGAGGTGCGCAATGCATTGACCGTGCTGCTGGACGGCACGCCCTGGCCGCAGCAGGACGAACCGCAGGACCTGCTGGGCGCACGCAGCCCCGGGATCAACGAAGGCCTGCCGGCCGAGCTGCTCGGCCGCCGTCCCGACCTGCGCGCGGCCGAACTTCGCCTGCGCAACAGCCTGAAGACCATCAAGGTGACCGCTACCCAGTACTACCCGGCGCTGAGCCTGACCGGCAGCCTCGGCTCCAGTGCAACGTCGCTGGGTGACGTGCTGCGCAACCCGGTGGCCACGCTGGGCGCCGGCCTGTCGCTGCCGTTCCTCAACCTGCAGCGCGCACAGCTGGATACCGACATCGCCGGCACCAGCTATCAGATCGCCGCGACCAATTTCCGCAGGACGCTGTACACCGCGCTGTCGGAAGTGGACAACGCGCTGTCGGCACGAGAGCAGCTGGCGCGCCAGGTGGCGGCCTCGCAGGCGTCGTACGACGAAGCAGTGGAAGTGGAGCGCGCGCAGGAAGTGCGCTACCGCGTAGGTGCCACCGACCTGCGCACCTGGCTGGAGGCCCAGCAGACCCGGCGTGATGCCGAGCTGTCGCTGGCGCGCGTACGCCAGGGCCAGCTGAACAACGACGTCACCCTGTTCAAGGCACTGGGCGGCAGCGCGGGGTGAGGCGGCAAGGGCGCCAACCCAGGTTGGCGACTGCCCGGTGGGTGTCGACCTTGGTCGACACAGCAACGGCCCGGTAGGTGTCGACCTTGGTCGACACGGCACATGGAAAAGAGATCCGACCCCGAAATCAACCGCGCTGGCGCACGGCCTCGAACAGGCTGACGCCCGCGGCGACGGAAACATTCAGGCTCTCGATCTCGCCCGGCATCGGGATCTTGACCAGGCCATCGCAGTTCTCGCGGGTCAGGCGGCGCAGGCCATCGGCCTCGCCACCCAGCACCAAGGCAATGTTGCCCTTCAGGTCCAGCTGGTACAGCGACGCAGTGGCTTCGCCGGCCAGGCCGTAGATCCACACGCCCTGCTTCTGCAGGTCCTTCAGGCAACGCGACAGGTTGGTCACCGCCACCACCGGGATCAGATCGGCGGCACCGGCCGAAGTCTTGCGCACGGTCGCGTTCACCGTGGCCGACTTGTCCTTGGGGATGATCACGGCAGTGGCGCCTGCGGCAGCCGCCGAGCGCAGGCAAGCGCCAAGGTTGTGCGGGTCCTGCACTTCGTCCAGCACCAGCAGCAGGGCCTTGCCCTCGGCTGCGGTGACCAGGCCCTCCAGCTCGTTCTCGCTGTAAGTGCGGGCGGCGGCATAGCGCGCGGCCACGCCCTGGTGGCGTACCGAACCGCCGACACCGTCCAGCGCCTGGCTGTTCACCTTGCGCACGTCGATGCCCTTGCGGCGGGCGTTTTCCTCGATCTCGGTCAGGCGCGGGTTCTTCGCACCGGCCTCGACCAGCACTTCGCGGACGTTCTCGGCGTCGTTCTCGATGGAGGAGGCGACGGCGTTGACGCCGACGATCCACTGGCTGTTCTTGCTCATGCGGGCGGGGACCGGAAAGGGGGTGGCTATGGTAGAGCATCGGCGGGCCGGGCGCTGCGGCGGGGCCCCTGTTGAGCCGAGCCTGCGCTCGCTGCCGGGCTGAGGCCGCGGCGACCTGCCAGCCGAGCCTGGGCTCGGCGCTACAGGGGCGTTACCGGCTGCGCGGCGGCCAGTGCGGCGTGTCGTGGTCCGGGTGCTGATGGGACACGATGGTGGCCAGGAACTCCAGCGCCGCGATGTCTTCCTCGGTACGACGGGCCGGCAGGCTGGCCAGCGTATCGACGAACGGCAGCTTGCGCTCGACGCCGTACTGGATCGTCGGCGGCAGGCGCTCGGGTTCGTCAAAGGCGCCGGCCGCCACCGCCACGCCGTCCGGCGCCTCGTAGCTCAGCGGCGTACCGCAGTCGGCACAGAAGCCCCGGCGCACCACGTTGGAGGACTGGAAATAGCGCGGCTGGCCACGGGTCCAGCTGAACTGCACGCCACGCACCGACACCAGCGGTGCGTAGTAGGCACCGAAGGCCTTCTGGCACATCCGGCAATGACAGATCGAACTGTCGGTCAGCGCGCCACGCACCTGGAAGCGGATCGCGCCGCACTGGCAGCCGCCACTGTATTCGGGTTGGCCTTGCATGCGATGTCTCCTGGTGGTGCCGGCCGCTGGCCGGCAACCCGTCGGTGCCGAGGGTGCCATGGATGCCGGCCAGCGGCCGGCACTACCACGGTCATCAGTATTTCTCTTTCTTCCGCTTGGCCGGCTTGCCACGCTCCGGCAGCGGCGGCAGGCCATCGCCTTCGTCCTCGCCCTTGTGTTCGACCAGGCGGAAGTCGATCTTGCGCTCTTCCATGCTGGCCTTCAGTACCAAGATCCGCACGCGGTCACCCAGCCGGTAGCTGCTGCCGCGGCGCTCGCCGGTCAGCGTCTTGCGCGTGGCGTCGAACTTGTAATAGTCCTGCGGCAGCTGGGTCACGTGCACCAGGCCCTGCACCTTCGACTCGTCCAGCTCCACGAACAGGCCGAAGCTGGTCACGCCGCTGATCACGCCATCGAACTGGCCACCCACGTGCTTTTCCATCCACGCCGCGCGGTAACGTTCGTCGACCTCGCGCTCGGCTTCATCGGCACGGCGCTCGCGCTCGGAGCACTGCAGCGCCAGCGCGGCCATTTCGCGCGCGTTGTAGGTGAACTTGTCCAGCGGCTTGCCGGACAGCGCGTGCTTGATCGCGCGGTGCACCAGCAGGTCGGGGTAACGGCGGATCGGCGAGGTGAAGTGCGCGTACGCCTCCAGCGCCAGGCCGAAGTGACCGTGGTTTTCCGGGCTGTAGATCGCCAGACTCTGGCTGCGCAGCAGCACCGATTCCAGCAGCGTGGCATCGGGGCGGTCGCGGATCTTCTTCAGCAGCTTGGTGTAATCGCCCGGGCGCACCTTCGACCACGGCGGCAGGCTCAGCTTGAACTCCTTGAGGAATTCCAGCAGGTCGGCGTACTTGGTTTCCGGCGGCTTCTCGTGGATGCGGTACGGGGCCGGCACATGGCGCGACAGCAGGTACTTCGCCGCCTCCACATTGGCCGCGATCATGCATTCCTCGATCAGCTTGTGCGCGTCATTGCGCACCAGCATGCCGGCCTGGGTCACTTCACCGCGGTTGTCCAGCACGAAGCGCACTTCGCTGCTTTCGAACTCGATGGCGCCACGCTTGGCACGCGCCTTGGACAGGACCTTGTACAGCTGGTGCAGGCGCTGCACCTGCGGCAGCAGGTCGCCCATCCAGGCCTTGGTATCGGCATCGTCCTCACCCACCGCCTTCCACACCTGGGTGTAGGTCAGGCGCGCATGCGAGTTCATCACCGCTTCGTAGAAGCGCGAATGCGTGACCAGACCGTCGCGGTCGATCTGCATGTCGCAGACGAAGCACATGCGGTCGACCTTCGGCATCAGCGAACAGATGCCGTTGGAGAGCGTCTCCGGCAGCATCGGCACCACGAAGCCCGGGAAGTACACCGAGGTGGCACGCTTCTGCGCCTCTTCGTCCAGTGGCGTGCCGGGCCGGACGTAGTTGGAGACATCGGCAATCGCCACCACCAGCCGGAAGCCATCGGCGTTCGGCTCGCAGTACACCGCGTCGTCGAAGTCCTTGGCATCTTCACCGTCGATGGTGACCAGCGGCATGCTGCGCAGGTCCACGCGGTCGCCGATCATCGCCGGCTCGACCACCAGCGGCACCGAGGCGGCTTCGTCCAGCACTTCCTGCGGGAACTCGAACGGCAGTTCATGGCCGTGGATGGCGGTCTCCACCACCAGCGAGGCGGTCAGCTTGTCGCCGAGCACGGCGATGATGCGGCCGATCGGCGGGCGACGGCTGTCCGGCGCCTGGGTCAGTTCGCAGACCACCAGCTGGCCGTCGCGCGCACCACCGGTCTGGTCCGGCGGCACCTGCACGTTGCGCTGCACGCGCTTGTCGTCGGGCACCACGTAGTTGATGCCCATCTCGATGCTGAAGCGACCGATCAGGCGGGTCATGCCGCGCTCCAGCACGCGGGCGATGCTGCCTTCGCGGCGGCCACGGTGGTCGATGCCGGTCACGCGGGCCAGCACCTTGTCGCCGTGCATGACCTTGCGCATTTCATACGGCGGCAGGAACAGGTCGTCGCCGCCCTCGACCGGGCGCAGGAAGCCGAACCCCTCCGGGTTGGCGATCACCACGCCGGTGACCAGGTTCAGGGTCTGGATCGGGGCGAAGCCGCCGCGGCGGTTCTGCACCAGCTGGCCGTCGCGGACCATGGCGCCGAGCCGGCGCGACAGTGCTTCGGCACGGTCCGGGGCGGTCAGGCCCAGGCGTGCGCCCAGTTCCTCTGCCGTCTGCGGCCCTTCGCAACGCTCCAGCAGGGCCAGGATGGCTTCGCGGCTGGCGATGGGCTGTTCGTACTTCTCTGCTTCGCGGGCGGCATAGGGATCGTCGATCACCTTGCCGGTCGGCGGCAACTTGCGGCCCGGGGCCGGGCCCGGTGCGTCGCTGCTGCGGACCTTGCGGCCACGCGGCGGTGCGCCGCCTTCATTCAATTCAGGGAACCAGCCCGGCAACGGCTTGCCCGGCTTGGTGGCGCGGGCCGTGCCCGCCTTGGCGCCCTTCTTCGGGGCCTGGCTGCGGGAGGTGCTCCCGCCCTTGCTTGGTTTTTTGGTAGTCATCGCCCTACATGGTAGCCGTTGACGGCGTGCAGAACGGGTCAGTGGCCGTCTTGAAGGCCTTGCGTGAAAAATATTCAGGAAGTCGTTGACAGCCTGCGGATTCATCTTCACAATTGCGCCTCTGGAACGCCTAGGTGGCGGAATTGGTAGACGCACTAGTTTCAGGTACTAGCGGGTAAAACCGTGGAGGTTCGAGTCCTCTCCTGGGCACCAACGAAAAAACTCCTCGCTTCGGCGGGGATTTTTTTTGCCTGCAATCCAGCAACGGGGCCGAATTTCTTTCCGAAGGAAAGCGCTCCGACCCCAAGCGAGTGAGATGGGGTCAGAGCCCGCTCCGCACGCGAAACGAGGTCCGACACCGGATCCAGAAAAAGTGTTGACACCCCCGTAACAACACCCCATAATCTCGCTCCTCGACGCCCAGGTGGCGGAATTGGTAGACGCACTAGTTTCAGGTACTAGCGGGTAAAACCGTGGAGGTTCGAGTCCTCTCCTGGGCACCACGTCGAGAATGAGAAAAACCCGCGAGAGCGGGTTTTTTCATGCCCGGCATCAGAGCAGCGGCCGCAGCACCAGTTCCAGCCCGAGCAGCAGCAGGAAACCCAGGAAGCAGCCCCGGAACACCCGCGCACTGATGCGCTGCCGGATCACCTGCCCCAGCCACATGCCCAGCAATGCCGGCAGCACCGCCAGCGCACTCAGCCCCAGCTGCTGGATGCCGAATGCGCCATGCAGCACCAGGCCGGCGGTCAGCGAAATCGTTGACACCGTGAACGCCAGCCCCAACGCCTGCACCAGCTCCTCGCGCTGCAACCCCAGCGACTGCAGGTACGGCACCGCCGGCATCACGAACACGCCGGTGGCGCCGGTCACCACGCCCGACAACGCCCCCACCAGCGGCCCCAGCCAACGCTCGCGCCGCTGCTGCACGCGGAACACCGGCGCAAGCAACGCATAGGCGGCATAGACCACCAATGCCACGCCCAGCGCAACGCGCGACCAGGTGCGATCGACCCGCACCAGCAGCGCGGCCGAGCCCAGCGTCACCATCACCACCGCCAGCATCATCGGCCACAGCCGCCGAACGATGTGGCCCAGCGACGGCCCCGACAACAGCTGCCACGCATTGGTGACGAAGGTGGGAATGAACAGCATCGACGCCGCCGCCACCGGCGACAGCGTACTGCCGAGCAGCCCCATCGCCACCGTCGGCAACCCCATCCCAGTCACACCCTTGACCACACCGGCCAGCACGAACACCACCACCAGCAACAGATAGAAGTACGTCGATTCATTCATGCCGTCATTGGATCGGGCCGTAGCCAGGCGCACAATGCGGTCTTCCCGGCCTCGCCTTCGGCTGATCCGAAGGCGCAGCCGTTGCGATGAGGGCATCACATGCGGATGGATATCGCCGACCTGCGCCTGTTCCTGGCGATTGCCGAGGCGGGCAGCATCACGGCCGGCGCAGCGCAGGCAAACCTGGCACTGGCGTCGGCCAGCGAACGCCTGCGCACGATCGAAGCCGATGCCGGCACCGCGTTGTTGAACCGGCATCCGCGCGGTGTCAGCCTGACCGAAGCCGGTGCCGCCCTCGCCCACCATGCACGCCTGATCCTGCAGCAGCAGGCACAGCTGCGCGGTGAACTGCAGGCGTTTGCACACGGTGCGCGCGGCACCCTGCATCTGTATGCCAACACCGCAGCGCTGACCAACTACCTGCCCTCGCGGCTCGCGCCATGGCTGGCCGAACGCCCGCGCCTGCACGTGGAACTGCTGGAGCGCACCAGCCCTGAAGTCGTGCGTGCGATCAGTGCTGGCCAGGCCGAGGCCGGCATCATCAGCGATGCCGTCGACGCTGCCGGCCTGCAGCAGCATGTGGTCGCCGAAGATCCGCTGGTGATGCTGCTGCCCGCAGACCATCGCTTCGCATCGCGGCGCAGCGTGGCCTTCACCGATGTTGCCGGCGAGACCTTCGTTGCCCTGGCCGATGGCAATGCACTGCAGACCTACATCGAAGACCAGGCGCGCGACATCGGGCGTCGCCTGGACGTGCGCATCCGCATGAAGACCTTCGAGGGAGTCTGCATCATGGTCGGCCACGGCATTGGTGTCGGCATCGTGCCGCGTACCATTGCGCGCCAGCATCGACGCAGTACGCGTACCGTTGCGGTGCCGCTTGCAGATGCGTGGGCACAACGCCGCCTGTGCGCCTGTTTCACCGGATGGGCGCAGCTTTCACCGGCGATGCGCAGCCTGCTGCTTCACCTGGGCGTGCAGCCGCAGAAAAATGTGTGAAATGTTGTTGACACACTCTCTGCCGTCCCGCACAATTCATCTCCTGAGTCGCCCAGGTGGCGGAATTGGTAGACGCACTAGTTTCAGGTACTAGCGGGTAAAACCGTGGAGGTTCGAGTCCTCTCCTGGGCACCACGACTCAAGATGATCAAACCCGCGAAAGCGGGTTTTTTCGTTTCCGGGGTTTGGCGATCCTGGCATCGCAACCGCCACTCGGACTGTCGTATCTCGCACCGTCAGGGCGTCGTCTGCGGGTGCATACCTACTCCCGGCGCGTCGTCACCGGACCTTGAACGGCCCCCTTTTGGGGCGCATTTCACGTTCCCCGTTCAATTCGTACTTTTCCTAGTCGAGATCCACCCGATTCCTTTTCGGTGGGAGGCAGATTTGCGGGAGCCGGCTGCGGGTGTATCGCCACGACCTGACCAGCGCCCCTCCTCTCCCCCAAAGGACGCACCAATGCAGCGCAGCATCATCTGCCCACACTGCCATACCGGCTCGAACCACGGCGTAAGCGTATGCGTGGGATGCCAGGCCGAGGTCCATTACGGCGCATCAAAGGAGGCCGTAATGCTTGTCTTTGTCGCCGCCATCATCTGCGGCGCACTTGTCGGCAGCCGATTTCAGGCCACTGCCGGCTGGCTCGCATGCGGCGCCGTACTTGCGGCGGGGATCTGGGCCATTTCCCGATTGTCTTCCGACCGGGTGGTGTTCAAACGCGTCTATCGCACGCGCTGAACCTGCGCCGTTGCACCACCCCGAGGGCAATGCCCGCGCGACCAGCGTCGCCCCAACAAAAACCCCGCCTCGCGGCGGGGTCAAAATACAGCACGGTGTTTCCAGGGAGTTTCAGTGCCCACCACCGGCGGCTGCACCCGCACCTGCGCCGAATGGCGGCTTGGCCAGCCACAGGAACGTGATGATCGCCAGGAAGATCCAGCCCAGCAAGAAGAAGATGTCGTTGAAGCCCATCTGCGATGCCTGGTGGTTGATCATGTTGTTCAGTACCGCTGCGCCGTGCTGCAGGTCGCCCTGCCCCATCGCCGCCACTTGGTCCTGCATGCCCGGCTGATAGGCCGAGATATGCTCGGTCAGGTCGGCATGGTGCACCTGGGTGCGCCGCGCCCACAGCCACGTCGTCAGCGACGCCGCGAAACTGCCACCCAGCGTACGCAGGAACGTGGCCAGGCCGGAGCCCGCCGCGATCTCGCGTCCATCCAGGTCCGACAGCAGGATCTGCAGCACCGGCATGAAGAACAGCGCGACGCCGATGCCCATGATCAGCTGTACGCCGGCCACGTGCATGTAGTCCACCTGCAGGTTGAAGTTCGATCGCAGGAAGCTGGTCATCGACAACACGATGAACGCGACCGTGGCCAGCATGCGCATATCGAAGCGCGACGCATACTTGCCCACGAACGGGGTCATGATCACCGGCAGGATGCCGATCGGCGCCGTCGCCAGGCCCGCCCAGATCGCGGTGTAGCCCATGTCACGCTGCAGCCACTGCGGGATCAGCAGCGCCACGCTGAAGAACGCTGCGTAGGCCACCACCATCGCCAGCGTACCGGCGCGGAAGTTGCGGTGCCGGAACAGCTTCAGGTCAACGATCGGATCCTTGTCGGTCAGCTCCCAGATCAGGAACACCGTCAGTGTCACCACCGCCACGCAGGCCAGCACCACGATCTTCATCGACGAGAACCAGTCCTCGTCGTTGCCCAGGTCGAGGACCAGCTGAAGCGCACCGACGCCGATCACCAGGGTGACCAGGCCGACGTAGTCCATCTTCGGCTTCTCGATCTGCTCCGGGCGCCCCTTCAGCTGGTTGCCCACCACCAGCGCAGCGAAGATGCCCAGCGGCACGTTGATCAGGAAGATCCACTCCCAGCTGTAGTTGTCGGTGATCCAGCCACCGAGGATCGGGCCACAGATCGGCGCAACCACCGTGATCATCGCCAGCAGTGCCAATGCCTGCCCGCGTTTCTCGCGCGGATAGATCGAGACCAGCAGCGACTGCGTGATCGGGTACATCGGGCCGGCCACGAACCCCTGCAGCGCACGCGACAGCACCAGCATTCCCATGCTCTGCGCCAGGCCGCACAGCAGCGAGGTGATGACAAAGGCCAGCGTGGCCCAGACGAACAGCTTGCGTTCGCCGAAACGGCGGCTGAGCCAGCCGGTCAGCGGCAGCGCGATGGCCGTGCTGACCGCGAACGAGGTGATGACCCAGGTCGCCTGCTGCGAACTGGCGCCGAGATTGCCGGCGATGGTCGGCAGCGAGACGTTGGCGATGGTGGTGTCGAGCACCTGCATGAACGAGGCCATCGCCAGGCCCACAGTGCACAGTGCGACGCTGGGCGGCAGGAACCCGGAGGCCGCACCCGGCGCCGCCGGTGCGCCCGGAGCGCCGGGCGCGGCTGGAGCTTGTGCGGACATGGCGACCTCAGCCCACCTTCGCCTGCTGCTGCGGCAAGTTGCCCTGGATGATCGTGTGGATCACCTCGTCGGCATCATGCAGCTGCTTGGCATACACGTCGGTGTCGAACACCGTGCCCTTGGCCGGAGTGCTCGGCAGCACTTCGCCCTTCTGGTCGCGCAGGCTCACTTCAGCCTTCATCGACAGGCCGATGCGCAGCGGGTGTTCAGCCAGCTGCTTGGCATCGATGGCGATGCGCACCGGCACGCGCTGCACGATCTTGATCCAGTTGCCGCTGGCGTTCTGCGCCGGCAGCAGCGAGAACGCGGAGCCGGTGCCCAGGCCAAGGCTCTGGATGCGGCCCTTGTACTTCACGTCACCGGCGTACAGGTCCGACTTCAGTTCCACTTCCTGGCCCAGGCGCATGTGGCGCAGCTGGGTTTCCTTGAAGTTGGCCTCGACCCACATCTGCTCGGTCGGCACCACGGCCATCAGGGCATTGCCCGGCTGCACGCGCTGGCCGACCTGCACCGAACGACGGGCGACGTAGCCGGTGACCGGCGCGACGATGCCGGCGCGGGCGTTGTTGAGGAAGGCCTGGCGCAGCTGCGCGGCAGCCGCCTGCACATCCGGCTGGGTGGCGATCACGGTGTCGTCGACCAGCGCGCGGTTGCGCTCGACGGTCTCGCGCGAGCCGGCCACGGCCGCTTCGGCGGCAGCCAGCTCGTCACGGGCGTGGGCCAGTTCTTCGTTGGAGATGGCGCCGGTGGCGGCCAGGTCCTTGCGGCGGGCGAAGTCTTCGCGCACGCGCTTCAGGGTCACCTGGCGGGCGTTCAAGTCCGCCTGGGCGCCTTCCACGCTGCGGTACAGACCGCGGGTCTGGCGCACCGTCTTGGCCAGGTTGGCTTCGGCCTGCTGCAGTGCCACCGCGGTGTCGGACGGGTCCAGCTGCACCAGCAGCTGGCCGCGCTCCACGCGCATGCCGTCATCGGCGTTGATGGCGACCACGGTACCGGCCACCAGCGGGGTGATCTGCACCTGGTTGCCCTGCACGTAGGCATCGTCGGTCTCTTCGAACCAACGGCCGAACATGAAGTACCACAGCGCCAGTGCGGCAAGCAGCAGCACGACGATCACGAACAGGCCGCGCAGCAGGTTGCCGCGGCGGTTGGGGGCGGCCGGGGCCGCGGTGTCTTGGGTCTGGCTCATGGCGGACGTCTTCAGGAATGCGAGGAATCGGAATGGGAGGCGATCGGTGCGCGGTCGGCGTCAGCGGGCTGGAAACCACCGCCCAGCGCCTTGCTCAGGCGCACCGAGGACTGCACCTGCTGCGACTGCAGGCCGGCCAGCTGCTGCTGCGACTGCAGCAGGGTGGACTGCGCGGTCAGCACGTCCAGGTAGCTGCCGATGCCGGCGCGGTAACGCTGCTGGGCCAGGTCGAAGGCCGAGCGTGCGGTATCCACCGCGTGCTGCTGCGAGTGCGCCTGCTGCGCCAGCGAGCGCACCGCGTTGACCTGGTCGGCGACGTCGCGCAGTGCGTCGAGCACGGCCTGGTTGTAGTTGGCCACCGCCAGGTCGTACTGCGCATCGGTGTTGGCGAGGTTGGCGCGCAGCTTGCCGCCTTCGAAGATCGGCAGGCTCAGCGCCGGGCCGATGTAGGCGAAGGTGGAGCTGCTCTTCAGCAGGTCGCCCACGTTCGGGGCGACCACGCCGGCCAGCGCGGTCAGGTTGAAGCTCGGGTAGAACCTGGTCTTGGCAACCTTGATCTGCTTGTCGGCCGCTTCAACGCGCCAGCGTGCGGCAACGATGTCGGGGCGACGGCCCAGCAGTTCGCTGGGCAGCACGCCCGGCAGCTGCAGCGCCACCGGGTTCAGCGGCTGCGGGCGCTGGATCGACAGGCCACGGTCCGGGCCCTTGCCGACCAGCGCGGCCAGTGCGGTGCGGGCCGCGTCGATCCGCTGCTGTGCGGCCTGCACCTGCTGCTGCGCGGCCGGTACGCGGGCCTCGGCCTGGCGCACCTGCAGATCGCTGTCGATGCCGGCGCGGCGGCGCTGGCGGGTCAGTTCCAGCGACTTCTGCGAACGGGCCAGCTCTTCCTCGGCCACATCGTTGAGCTGCCAGGCGTAGGCCAGGTCGGCATAGGCCTGGGTGATGCCGGTGGACAGGTTCAGGCGTGCGGCCTGGGCCTCGACGGTGGCCGCATGCGCGCCGTCCACGGCCGCTTCCCAAGCGGCGCGCTTGCCGCCCCACAGGTCCACGCCATAGCTGAAGTCGAAGGCGACCTGGCTGCTGCCGGCGTAATGGCCACCGATCTCGCTGCCTGCCATCGACTCAGGCAGGCGCAGCCCGGTATATCCACCGGACACCGACAGGCTGGGCAGCTCATCGGCACGTGCGGTGCCGACCTGGGCCTGGGCCTGGCGCAGGCGCGCGTCGGCGGCGTCCAGGCTCGGGTGGCCGGCCAGGCCCTCGGCGACCAGCGCGTCCAGCTGCGCATCGCCCAGCGCCTTCCACCAGTCCTGCGCCGGGAAGCCGGTGGCGCTGAGGTCGGTGTCGGCCAGGGTGCGTTCGCTGTGCAGGCTGTCCACGTCAAGCACGTGGCCCTGCGGGTTGAGGCCACGACTGCTGGCGCAGGCGGCCAGGGCCAGGGCCAGCGCTGACACCAGCAGCGCGCGCCCGGACCGGCGGAGAGTGGAATGCGGGATCGGGTTCATGGGGTCGTCAGGGAATCGCGGATTCGGGTAAGGAGGGACAGCAGCAGCGTGCGCTCGTCGGCGGAAAGATCACGCAGGGCGTAATCCATCACCGCGTCGCCACGCAGCTTCAACCGCGCCCACAATGCGCGGCCTTCATCGGTCAGCACGATCTGCAGCGCACGCCGGTCCTGCGCATGCGGTTCGCGGCGGACGCAGCCCAGTGCCTCGAGCTTGTCCAGCAGGCGGGTGACTGCGCTGGGTACCTGGTCGATGGCCTGGGCCAGTTCGTTGGCCGTGCACGGGGCCATGTGCGAGAGCACCTTCAACCCGATGTAGTGGGTGAAGCCGATACCCAAGTCTTCTTCAGCCATGGACGCGTCGAGTTGCCGGACCAGGCCGTCGCGCACCTGGCGCAGCAGCAGGCCGAAACTGGGGGGAGTGGTTGCAGGACAGATCATGGGGGAGCATTCTCTTCCAAAAAAAATATTTCTCAATGGAAATATTCGATCTGGCATCGAATGCTGTGTTGCAGCAGTGGGCTGGATCAATGAAGGCGCCTACCTTAATGATCTGGTCAGGTGGCCCGGTAGTACAATTCAGCCAATGGATGACACATTTCAGCCAGCGGACATGATGAACAAGGCAGAAATTCCCGCTCCCAAGCGCCTGCTCAGGGACGACGCACTGGATTGGTTCGAGCGCAACGATGGCCCACCGGTGGTCGCTTTCCGCTTCGACAGCCCGCAGGGGCTGGTCCGGGAAGTGGACTGGCACCACCATCAGCGCGCCCAGCTGATCTGTGTCGAGCGTGGCCTGCTGACCACCCGCACCTCGCACGGGACGTGGTCGCTGGCGCCGGGCTCGGCCGGCTGGATGCCGCCGCTGGAGCCGCATACGGTGACCCTGGATGGTCCGCTGCGCGGTTGGGGCATGGCACTGGCCGCGCCGGCCTGCGCCACCCTGCCCGCCGATCCCTGCGTACTGGGCCTGTCCAAGCTGGCGCAGGCGCTGGCCGACCGCATCTGCGAATGGCCGCTGGGCTACGACACCACGCCCGAGCGCCAGCACATCATCGAGGTGCTGCTGGACGAGATCCGCACCGCGCCGCGCCAGCGCATGCACCTGCCGATGCCGCACGACCGGCGCCTGCTGAAGATCGCCTCGCAGCTGCTGGCCGACCCGTCCGACGAGCGCAGCCTGGCCGAATGGGCGCATTGGGCCGGCCTGTCGCCGCGCAGCCTGACCCGTCACTTCCGCGACGAGACCACGCTCAGCTTCGCCCAGTGGCGGCAACAGGCCCGCCTGTCCGAAGCCCTGCGCCAGCTGACCGATGGCCGCAGCGTGGCCGACATCGCCCATGCACTGGGCTTCAGCAGCGCCAGTGCCTTCGTCACCGTGTTCCGCCGCCACTTCGGGCTGCCACCGGGGCGCTATCTGGCGCGGGTCGGGCATGGCCTGGAAACCGGGCTGGACCCTGCACGTGGCTTGGCATCCCCCGCCGCATCCGGATAATCACAGGATTGCGAGCGGCGACCGCCGTCGCCGCCTCCCGACATAGGTAACAACGCCGCATGACCGAACTTGCCCGCCCCGTGTTCCACGGATTCGAACAACTGCCGCTGCGCGAGTACGCCGAACGCGCCTACCTCGACTACTCGATGTACGTGGTCCTGGACCGCGCCCTGCCGTTCATCGGCGACGGCCTGAAGCCGGTGCAGCGCCGCATCATCTATTCGATGAGCGAGCTGGGCCTGAATGCTGCGTCCAAGCCCAAGAAGTCCGCGCGCACCGTCGGTGACGTCATCGGTAAGTACCACCCGCACGGCGACAGCGCGTGCTACGAGGCGCTGGTGCTGATGGCGCAGCCGTTCTCGTACCGCTACCCGCTGATCGAGGGCCAGGGCAACTTCGGCTCCAGCGATGACCCGAAGTCGTTCGCGGCGATGCGTTACACCGAATCCAAGCTGACCCCGATCGCCGAAGTACTGCTGGGCGAACTGGGCCAGGGCACCACCGACTGGGCACCGAACTTCGACGGCACCCTGCAGGAACCGACCTGGATGCCAGCGCGGCTGCCGCACCTGCTGCTGAACGGCACCACCGGCATCGCCGTGGGCATGGCCACCGACGTGCCGCCGCACAATCTCAACGAGATCGTCAGCGCACTGCTGCACCTGCTGGACAACCCCGATGCGACCGTGCGCGACCTGTGCGAGCACGTGCAGGGCCCGGACTACCCGTCCAGCGCCGAGATCATCACCGCCGCCAACGATCTGCGGAACATCTACGAGACCGGCAACGGCAGCGTGCGTGCGCGTGCGACCTTCAACAAGGAAGCCAACAACATCGTGGTGACGGCGCTGCCGTTCCAGGTGTCGCCGTCGAAGGTGATCGAGCAGATCGCCGCGCAGATGCGCGCCAAGAAGCTGCCGTGGCTGGAAGACATCCGCGACGAATCCGACCACGCCAACCCGGTGCGCGTGGTGCTGGTGCCACGTTCCAACCGCGTCGACGCCGACCAGCTGATGGGCCACCTGTTCGCGACCACGGACCTGGAGCGCAGCTACCGCGTCAACCTCAACGTGATCGGGCTGGACGGCCGTCCGCAGGTGAAGAACCTGAAGATGCTGCTCAGCGAATGGCTGACCTTCCGCAGCAACACCGTCACCCGCCGCCTGCAGCACCGCCTGCAGAAGGTCGAGCGCCGCCTGCACCTGCTGGAAGGCCTGCTGGTCGCCTTCCTCAACCTGGACGAGGTGATCCACATCATCCGTACCGAGGACGAACCGAAGGCGGCGCTGATCGCGCGCTTCGGCCTGTCCGAGGAACAGGCCGAGTACATCCTGGAAACCAAGCTGAAGCAGCTGGCCCGCCTGGAGGAGATGAAGATCCGCGGCGAGCAGGACGAGCTGGCCAAGGAACGCGAGAAGATCCTCGGCATCCTCGACAGCAAGGCCAAGCTGAAGAAGCTGATCCGCGACGAACTGACGGCCGACGCCAAGAAGTTCGGCGACGCGCGCCGTTCGCCGCTGGTGCAGCGCCAGGCCGCGCAGGCCATCGACGAGACCGAGCTGGTGCCGAGCGAGCCGATGACCGTGGTGCTGTCGGAAAAGGGCTGGATCCGTGCCGCCAAGGGCCATGACGTCGATGCGTCCGCCCTCTCCTACCGCGACGGTGATGCCCTGCAGGGCGCGGTGCGTGCGCGCAGCACCCAGCAGGTCGCGTTCCTCGACAGCGAGGGCCGCGCCTACTCGACGCCGGTGCACACCCTGCCCTCCGCGCGTGGCAACGGTGAGCCGCTGACCGGCCGCTTCTCGCCGGCAGCGGGTACCAGCTTCGTGACCCTGGCCAGTGCCGAGCCGGATGCCCGCTTCGTGCTGGCCTCCAGCCATGGCTACGGCTTCGTCACCCGCTTCGAGAACCTGATCGGTCGCAACAAGGCCGGCAAGGCGATGCTGAACCTGTCGTCCGGCTCGTCGGTGCTCACCCCGTCGATGGTCGCCAACGTGGCCACCGACCGCATCGTGGCGGTGACCAGTTCCGGCAACCTGCTGGCGATCGCCGCCAACGACCTGCCGGAACTGGACAAGGGCAAGGGCAACAAGATCATCGAGATCCCGAAGGCCAAGCTCGCCACTGAACGCGTGGTCGCCATCGTGGCGATCAGCCCGGGGCAGACCCTGCAGGTGCGCAGCGGTCAGCGCACGATGGGGCTGAAGTTCAACGAGCTCGACGCCTACCTCGGCGCCCGCGCCACCCGCGGCCACCTGCTGCCGCGCGGCTGGCAGAAGGTGGAAGGGTTGTCGGTGGAATAAGGGCTTGGGCCCTGCCCCTGGTGGGTGTCAAACTTGGTTGAGGTGGGTGTCAACCTTGGTTGACACGCATTACCCCGGCAAACGCCAACCTCGGTTGGCGTTTTCGATCCCAATGGGGTCAGAGCCGTTTTCGTTGAAAACGGATCCGACCCCGGACACGAAAAAGCCGGGGCATTCCCCGGCTTTTTCGTTGTCGGCTGGCGGGCGATGGAGCAGCTGGCTGGCGAAGGCTGGCTGGCGGTGCTCCGGTGCTGGCGGGCGACATTGCTTTGTGCGCCTGGTAGAGCCGACCGCTGGTCGGCTGCCTTTTGCTCCTGGTAGAGCCGACTGTCAGTCGGCTGCTCCTTTGCTCCTGGTAGAGCCGACTGTTAGTCGGCTGCTCTGCCGAAAGGCAGCCGACTAACAGTCGGCTCTACCGGGTTGGCTCTACCGGGTCGGCTCTACCGAAAAGAGCGACGTCGGCTCAGTGCGCCGGGGCGCCGTTGCCGTCGATCTTGCTCAGCTGGTACAGCTCCAGGCCGATGCGCTTGATCAGGCCCAGCTGCTGCTCCAGCCACCAGGCGTGGTCTTCCTCGGTGTCCTTCAGCTGGGCCAACAGGATGTCGCGGCTCACGTAGTCACCCTTCTCCTCGCACAGCTTCATGCCGGCGGCGAGATTGTTCCGAACCGCGTATTCAGTGTCGAGATCCTTCTGCAGCATCTCTTCCACGGTCTTACCCGGCTCGGTGGCATGCGGGCGCATGTCCGGGTCGCCGCCCAGGAACAGGATCCGGCGCAGCAGCGCATCGGCGTGCTGGGTTTCCTCTTCCATCTCGTGGTTCAGGCGTTCGTACAGCGCGAACAGGCCCTGGTCCTCGTAGCGGCGGGAATGGATGAAGTACTGGTCGCGGGCAGCAAGCTCGCCGCGCAGCAGTTCCTTCAGGCAGGCGATGACGTCCGGGTTGCCTTTCATGGGGGGGCTCCTGTGAATCGATGCGGCATAGGGTGCCGCATTTCAAAATACGGTGATCTAATCGGAATCAGTCGCAGTTGCGCCTGCGGCTACAATCGGCCCACGAGTTCGGAAAGGACGTGCGATGCGACGTATATGGCGTTGGGTGCTGGGCGTGTTGGTCGCCATCGTGCTGGTCACCGCACTGGTCCTGTGGCTGCTGCTGCGCGGCAGCCTGGCCGACCTGGACGGCGAGCATGCGCTGCCCGGCCTGGCCAGGCCGGTCACCATCGAGCGCGATGCGCTGGGCGTGGTCACCATCACCGCCACCAGCCAGGCTGACGCGATGCGCGCATTGGGCCGCGTGCATGCGCAGGAACGCTATTTCGAGATGGACCTGATGCGCCGCAGCGCCGCCGGCGAACTGTCCGCACTGTTTGGCCCAAAAGCGATCGATGCCGACAAGCGCATGCGCGTGCATCGGCTGCGCGCGCGCACCGAGGCGAACATGCAGGCTGCGCTGGGCGACAACGTCGAAGCCGTGAGCGCCTATGTCGGTGGGGTCAATGAGGGCCTGGCCGGCCTCTCCGTGCGGCCATGGGCCTACCTGCTGCTGCGGCAGTCGCCGCAACCGTGGCAGGCCAGCGACAGCGTGCTGACCGGGCTGGCCATGTACGCCGACCTGCAGGACCCCGGCAACCAGACCGAGCTTGCACTGAGCCGCATCCGCGCAGTGGTGCCGCCGGCGCTGTACGCATTGATCGCCCACGACGGCACCGAATGGGATGCACCGCTGTTCGGCGAACCCACCGGCAACGCTGCCCTGCCCGATGCCAGCCAGCTCGACCTGCGCACATTGAAGGGAAAATCCGGCACCGCGCAGGAAGAGGTCGACGCCGTCGGCAGCAACAACTTCGCGGTGGCCGGTGCGCTTACCGCCGACGGTCGCGCGATCGTCGCCGACGACATGCACCTGGGCCTGCGCGCGCCGGGCCTGTGGTTCCGCGTGCGCCTGCGCTACCCCGATCCACAGGCCGCTGGCGGCCAGGTCGACGTCACCGGATTCTCCCTGCCGGGCCTGCCGGCGGTGATCGTCGGCAGCAACGGGCACGTCGCCTGGGGCTTCACCAACAGTTACATAGACACCGCCGATTACCGCACTGAACCAGCCAACGCCGCAGTGACCGTGCATGAAGAGCGGATTGCGGTGGCCGGCCAGGCCGACGTGCTGTTCCCGGTGCGCGAATCCGCCTGGGGGCCGATCCTGCACACGCATGCCGATGGCAGCGGCGACGCGCTGCGCTGGGTCGCCCACCTGCCCGGCGCGGTGCGCCTGGACTTCGGTGACCTGGCCCGCGCCGGTGACCTGGACAGTGCCCTGCAGTTCGCCGACCACGCCGGCATCCCCGCACAGAACCTGGTGGTCGGCGACCGCAGCGGACGCATCGCCTGGCGCCTGATCGGCGCCCGCCCCGACCGCGGTCCGGGCTGTGCACCGGCCGGCTTCACCGCCGCCAACAACCAGGACTGCGCCCCCTGGCCGATCCGCAGCGACGCCTCGCCGGCATTGATCGACCCACCGAACCATCGCCTGTGGACTGCCAACGGCCGCGTCCTCGACGGCGAGGCACTGGCCAATGTCGGCAACGGTGGTTATGACCTTGGCGCCCGCGCGCGGCAGATCCGCGATCTGCTCGCCATCCAGGACCGTTTCGACGAGCACGATCTGCTGGCGATCCAGCTCGACGATCGCGCGGTGTTCCTGCAGCGCTGGTGGGCCCTGCTGCACGACGTCATCGAGCGCAGTGACGACCCTGCACTGAAGCGTTTGAAGGAAGTCAGCCATCAATGGGGCGGTCGTGCCGCGGCCAGTTCGGTCAGCTACCGGGTAGTACGTGAATTCCGCACCCAGGTGATGGAGACGTTGTCCGATGCACTGCTGGCACCGGCCCATGCGCAGCTGGGTGATGACTACCTCGACCCGCGACTGGCGCAGCTGGAAGGCGTGGCCTGGCCGATGCTGCAACAGCGTCCGGCCCATCTGCTGCCACCGGCCTTCGACAGCTGGGATGCGCTGCTGATCGACGCGGCACGCCGTACCGAGAGCGAGCTGGCCAAGCAGGGACCGCTGTCCAAGCGCACCTGGGGCGAACGCAACACTGCGGCGATCTGCCACCCCATCGCACGGGCGCTGCCGGGCATCGCCAAGCGCTGGCTGTGCATGCCCGCCGACCAGCTGCCCGGCGACCGTGACATGCCACGCGTGCAGACGCCGAACTTCGGTGCTTCCGAGCGCATGGTGGTCTCGCCCGGCCACGAGGCCGACGGCATCGTGCACATGCCGGGCGGCCAGAGCGGCCATCCACTGTCACCCTACTGGGGCGCCGGCCACGAGGACTGGGTGCATGGACGGCCGACTCCCTTCCTGCCCGGCAAGGCACAGCACGTGATGACACTGGTGCCGGCGCGGTAGTGCCGGCCGCTGGCCGGCATCCATGCAGGTGTGTCCAGCATCATGAGGTTGCCGGCCAGCGGCCGGCACCACCGTTCAACGCTCAAGCCCTGCGACGCTCGATCAGGTTCAGCAGCGGCCCGGTCATCGCCGTGGTCACCAGCGCCATGACCACCAGCACCGCGAACAGGCGGTCGCCGAGCAGGCCCAGCTCGTAACCCAGGTTGAGCACGATCAGCTCCATCAGGCCACGGGTGTTCATCAACGCGCCCAACCGCCACGCCTCGCGCGTGGGCATGCCGGCACTGCGTGCAGCACTGAAGGTGCCCAGCAGCTTGCCGGCCGTGGCCACCACGATCACCACCCCGCACAACACGATGTCGCTGGCCTGCAGCGCATCGGCACGCATGCGCAGGCCGGTCATGGCGAAGAACAACGGCAGCAGCAGGGTCACCGCAAACGGTTCGACGCGGGCCATCAACAGGTCGCGCAGCTGCGCGTTGGACGATACCGCGACGCCCGCCGCGAAGGCACCGAACAGCGCGTGGATGCCCAGCATTTCGGTGATCAGGGCACTACCCAGCGACAGCAGCAGGATGCCGAGCAGCCAGCGCCCCTCACGGCCCGGCGCGATCTGCTGGCGGGCAAACCACGGCTTCACCAGCCCCAGCATCAGCGCCACGAAGGCGACCACGCACAGCAGGTTGAGGCTGGCCGGCAGCCATCCACTGGCCTGTGCAGCCGCCACGATCAGTGCCAGCAGGCACCATGCGGTGGCATCGCCCAATGCCGCGCAGGCGATGGCGGTCTGCCCCAGCGACGTCTGCGCGATGCCGCGGTCGGCAAGGATGCGCAGCAGCACCGGGAACGCGGTGATGCTCATCGAGATGCCGACGAAAAGTGCGAAGGCAGTGAAGCCCACGCCCTGCGGGCCGTGCTGCGGATACAGCCAGATCGCCAACGCGACGCCGAGCACGAACGGCACCGCGATGCCGGCATGGCTGACCGTGAAGGCGAAACGCCGGCGGCCGCGCAGTGCTGCCAGGTCCAGCTCGGCACCGGCCACCAGCAGGAACATCAGCACGCCCAGCTGGCTGAGCATGCCCAGCGGCCCCAACGAGCTGGCCGGGAACAACGCACCATGCAACTGCGGCAGCAGGCTGCCGAGCACCAGCGGGCCCATCATCAGGCCGGCCGCCATCTCGCCAATCACCGCCGGTTGTCCAAAGCGCTTGAGCAGCGCACCGGCGCCCTTGGCTACCAGCAGCAGTACCAGCAGCTGCAGCAGGAACAGGCCCAGCGGAGACGCCAGATGCTGCGCCCAGCTGCCTTCGGCAGCAACCGTGGCACGGGCGACCATCTCGGGGGCCGCCGGCCCGGCATACCGCGCCAGCAGCACCCCGGCCAGCAACGGCACCCCGGCCCACGCCAGATAACGCCATCCCCATTTCGTGGGCGGCGCGTTGCCGCCTGCCTGTACGTCCATGAACATTCCCCAATGCGCAGGGGGCGATCATACAAAAAGGGGACGGAGGGGATTAAGTCGTTTGTGCCACTAACGACTTAATCCCCTCCGTCCCCTTTTTGGGGCTTAGGCCAGTGCCTGCTCGTGCACGCCGGCGATCGCGCGTCCCGAAGGGTCGGCAGCGGCGGCGAAGCTGGCGTCCCAGGCAATGGCCGCCGGCGACGAGCAGGCGATCGACTTGCCGCCCGGCACGGTCTCCGCTGCCGCACGGCTTGGGAAGAACTGCTCGAACAGGTGGCGGTAGTAATACGCCTCCTTGGTCTGCGGCGGGTTGTGCGGGAAGCGCTTGTCGGCCGCCGCCAGCACGCGGTCACTCACCTGCGCCTCGGCATGCGCCTTCAGGCCGTCGATCCATCCATAGCCGACGCCATCGCTGAACTGCTCCTTCTGACGCCACAGGATGCTGTCCGGCAGGTAGCCGTCGAACGCCTCGCGCAGCACCGCCTTCTCGATGCGACGGCCACCGAACCCGGCGCCCACCATCTTGTGCGCGGCATCGAAGCGCATCGCCACGTCGAGGAATTCACGATCCAGGAACGGCACGCGCGGCTCCACGCCCCAGGCCATCATCGACTTGTTGGCACGCAGGCAGTCGTAGTTGTGCAGCGCGTCGAGCTTGCGCACCAGCTCCTCGTGGAATTCACGCGCATCCGGTGCCTTGTGGAAATACAGGTAGCCACCAAAGATCTCGTCGCTGCCCTCGCCGGAGAGCACCATCTTCACCCCCATCGCCTTGATCCGCCGCGCCAGCAGGAACATCGGCGTGGAGGCGCGGATGGTGGTGACGTCGTAGGTTTCGATGTGGCGGATCACTTCCGGCAGCGCATCGAGGCCTTCCTCGAAGGTGTACTCGAAACCGTGATGCACGGTGCCCAGCGCTTCGGCAGCAATGGCAGCGGCAGCCAGATCGGGCGAGCCCTTCAAGCCGATCGCGAACGAATGCAGGCGCGGCCACCAGGCTTCGGTCTGCCCGCCATCCTCGATGCGGCGACGTGCATAGCGCGCGGCTACCGCCGCCACCAGCGACGAGTCCAGGCCACCGGACAGCAGCACGCCGTACGGCACGTCACTCATCAACTGGCGTTCCACTGCATGCTCGAAGGCTTGGCGCAGTTCGGCCAGATCGGCCTGGCGACCCTGCACGTCGGCATAGTCACGCCACGGTTGCTGGTAGTAGCGCACCAGTTTACCGCTGGCACTGTCGAAATAGTGGCCCGGCGGGAACTGCGCGACATCGGCACAGGTATCGACCAGCGCCTTCATTTCCGAGGCCACGCGCAAGCGCCCCTGGGCGTCGTGGCCCCAGTACAGCGGCACCACACCGACCGGGTCGCGCGCCACCAGCACGCGTCCACTGTCACGGTCCCACAGCGCGAAGGCGAAGATGCCGTTGAGCTGTTCCAGCCACTGCGCCGGCGCGCCGCCCTGGCGGTAGAGCGCGTTGATCACCTCGCAGTCCGAGCCGGTCTGGAAGTCGTAGGTGGTGGTCAGCGCTGCCTTCAACGCCTGGTGGTTGTAGATCTCGCCGTTCACCGCCAGCGCCAGCTGGCCATCGGCCGACAGCAGCGGCTGCGAACCACCGGCCGGATCGACGATGGCCAGCCGTTCATGGACCAGCAGCGCACCTTCGTCGAGGTACACGCCGCTCCAATCCGGGCCACGGTGGCGCTGGCGTTGCGACAGTTCCAGCGCGTGGCGGCGCAGGGTGGGAAGATCGTCACCGGCCTGCAGGCCGAAGATTCCGAAGATCGAACACATGAGGGAGCTCCTGTTGGGGAATTTCACGGGTGGGAAGGTGTTCGACCGGCCATCCAGGCCCGGGTAGGCTGCGCCCGGGCACAAAAAAACCCGCATCGGCTGATGCGGGTTTTCTGGTGTCCGGGCGTGTGTTGCTGTCTATCTACCCAGGGCGCAGTCCCGCATCGGCCGCGCACGATTATTCGCGCGCAGATTATTGCGGTTGTTGTTGTTGACGGCGGTGGCCAGGCGGATCGACATGGCATCGACCCTACCCCGGTTTCCAGCGCGGCGCAACAGTTGCGTCGGCAACCGAGGCACCGGGGCACTGGTTGCCCTGCCCTGCCTGGGCCTGGCGGCCTACCAGACCCTCACCCGCCTTCGGCCCTGCCAGCGGCGGCCGGCTTGTTCGCCAGGCCCCAGGCGCAGCGCTTCTACATGGCGCGCCAAGCTACTGGGAAAAGGCGATCATGCCGCCGTTATTCATCTTTTCGGACCAGGGCCCGGCTGCAGTCCTGCGGAAGGTGTGCCGACCCACGGTCGGCACTCGCCCTCCTCACACCAGCAGCCGTTCCACCAGCCGCTGGTACAGCCCCGGCAACGCTTCCAGATCGTCCACGCGCACATTCTCGTCCACCTGGTGGATGCTGGCATTGACCGGGCCTACTTCGATGCATTGCGCGCCCAATGGCGCGATGAAGCGTGCATCGGAGGTGCCGCCGCCGGTGCTTTCTTCTGGCGCGCGGCCGATGTGCTCGGCCAGCACCGCACGGGCGATGGCGCGCAGCGTGCCTTCCGGGGTGTAGAACGGCTCGCCGCTGCGATGCCACTTCAGCGTGTACTGCAGGCCATGCCGTTCCAGCAGTGCGGTGATCTCCGCCTCCAGCTTCGGCGCATCCCAGTGCGGGTTGTAGCGGATGTTGAAATCCACGTCGAGCTCACCGGGAATCACGTTGTTGGCACCGGTGCCGGCGTGGATGTTGGAGATCTGCAGGCTGGTCGGCGGGAAACTCTCGTAGCCTTCGTCCCAGCGCCGCGCGCATAGTTCTGCCAGGGCCGGCGCCGCCTGGTGAATCGGGTTGCGTGCCTTTTCCGGATACGCCACGTGGCCCTGCACGCCTTGGACGCGCAGTTTGGCCGACAGGCTGCCGCGACGTCCCACGCGCAGCAGATCGCCCAGCGTCGCGGTCGACGACGGCTCACCGGTGATGCACCAGTCGATGCGCTGCCCGCGTGCGGCGAACAGGCGTGCAACGTGGCGCACGCCATCGATGGCATCGCCCTCCTCGTCGCTGGTCAGCAGTACCGCCAGCGTGCCGGGATGGTCGGGATGGTCGGCGACGAACTGCTCGGCGGCCACCACGAACGCCGCCACGCTGCCTTTCATGTCGGCGGCACCGCGCCCATACAGCACGCCATCGCGGATATGTGGGGTGAACGGGTCGCTGGTCCAGGACTCGCGCGGGCCGGTGGGCACCACGTCAGTGTGGCCCAGCAGAACCAGCACCGGCGCGCCCTGGCCATGGGTCGCCCACAGATTGTCAACGTCGCCCAGGCGCAGATGATCGCACTGGAATCCGGCCTGCTTCAGCCGCGCCGCCAACAGCGCCTGGCAACCAGCATCGTCCGGCGTTACCGAAGGTCGCGCAATCAGCTCGCAGGTCAGGTCGAGGACCGCGCTCATGCGTCGCCCACGCCGAAGCGTGCCTTGAAACCATTGTCACTGAAACCCTGGCTGGCTTTGCCATCGGCGGTGACCACCAGCGGGCGCTTGATCAGCTGCGGATACTCGCGCAGCAGCAGCTTCCATTCGGCCTCGGAGTCCGCAGCCTTGCGGTTGTCCGGCAGCTGCCGCCAGGTGGTGGAGGACTTGTTGACCATCGCCGCCAGCCCCCCCAGCTGCGCGGCCCATTCCAGCAGCATTTCCGGGCTGGGTTTGTTCTCGCGGTAGTCGACGAAGGTGTACGGCACGCCGAAGCGGTCCAGCCACTTGGTCGCCTTCTTGCAGGTATCGCAGTTCTTCAAACCGTAGACAGTGGTGCTCATGGCCATCTGTGATGCTGGAAAACAGAGGGCCAGAATCTCACAACAGGCGCTCGGACACGACCCGGAACGGCACTCTCGGCAAGCGGAAGGCCAGGCCCGATGCAAGCGCCACGCCCATCGCCTGCAGGCGCGGGCACTGCAGCTCGCGTTCCAGGCGCAGCGGCTGCAGGTTGTCGAGGTCTACCGGCAGCGCGACGCGGGTGCTGGCCCAGCGACAGTCGCAGGTGCGGGCGATGGCCTCGTCCTGGCAGGTGAGGAAACGCAGGAGGGCCTGATGGCCACCGAAGGCGGCGCCGGCATCGGCCAGCGCCGCGACAGTGCGCGGCGCAGTCGGGTCCAGCGCATGGCGTGCAGCAGGCGCGGCAGCATCCGCCCCAACAGGGTGTCGGACGGATGCCGGTAGATCGCGGACTGCGCCAGATCCTCCGGCGCAGCCACCTTCAGTCAGCCAGGCCGCGCAGCAGGTCGTTGACGCTGGTCTTGCTGCGGGTCCTGGCATCAACCTGCTTGACGATCACCGCGCAGTACAGCGAATGCGTACCGTCCTTGCTCGGCAGCGAGCCGGACACCACCACGCTGTACGGCGGGATGTAGCCGTAGGTGATCTCGCCGGTGGCACGGTTGTAGATGCGGGTGCTCTGGCTGAGGAACACGCCCATGCCGATCACGCTGTGGTGACCGACCACCACGCCTTCCACCACTTCCGAACGCGCACCGATGAAGCAGTGGTCTTCAATGATGGTCGGGCTGGCCTGCAGGGGTTCCAGCACGCCGCCAATGCCGGCACCGCCGGACAGGTGGCAGTGCTGGCCGATCTGCGCGCACGAACCCACGGTGGCCCAGGTATCGACCATGGTGCCTTCACCGACATAGGCACCGATGTTGGTGAAGCTCGGCATCAGCACCACGTCCTTGCCGAAGTACGTACCGCGGCGGGCAATGGCGCCCGGCACCACGCGCACGCCACCACGGCGGAACTTCGCTTCGTCATAACCGGCAAAACGCGATTCGACCTTGTCCCAGAACGGCGCCGGACGTGCGTCGACCACGGCCATGTCGTTGACGCGGAAGTACAACAGCACGGCCTTCTTCAGCCACTCGTTGACCTTCCAGCCACCGTGGCCGTCCGGTTCGGCAACGCGGAATTCGCCGCTTTCCAGGCCGTCGATCACACGGTTGACCAGCGGCCTGGTCGAGCCTTCCAGTTCGTGAAGGGTCAGCGTGGCGCGGCGTTCGAAGGCACTTTCGATGCCGAACTTCAGTTCTTCCACGCCCGGCGCGGCCGGCTTGCGCAGCGACTTGCGGGCGATGGTTTCGGCGCGTGCGGCTTCTGCGCTCTTGGCCGGGGCCTTCTTCGGTGCTGCCACCTTCTTCGCCGGCGCCTTCACCACCGCGGCTTTCTTCGGCGCGGCAGCCTTCTTCGCGGCCGGCACGGCGGCAGTTTTCTTGGCCGCTGCGCTCTTGGCGGTGGCAGCAGTCTTCTTAACAGGCTTGGTGGCCATCAGGCGGGGTCTCCGGCGTTTCGATCAGGGTCCAGGCAGGCCAGCATCGCGTCATGCAGCTGCTGCCGGGCAGGTTCAGTCAGGGGTAGGTCGTGTTCGTCACTGATCACGAAGGTGTCTTCGGCGCGTTCGCCGAACGTGGCAATGCGTGCATCATGCACGCGCAGGCCCTGGTTGCGCAGCACGAACGCCACGTCGGCCAGCAGGCCGGGGCGGTCGGGTGCGACCAGGGCAAAACGGGTTGCGCCCGGTTCATCGCGGAACTCGATGCGCGGCGCGAAGCGGAAATGGCGCAGCTGGCGTGGCACCACCCGACGCGACGGGCGCAGGCGCGACAGGTCACCACTGAGTGCCTCGCGCAGCGCGGCCTCCAGGTTGGCGCTGCTGCCATCGGCGAAGCTGTCGGCCGGATTCACTTCGAAGGTATCGAAAATGGTGTCGGCCGGGCCATCCAGCACGCGCGCGCGATGGATCCCGTAGCCCTTGCGGTCCAGGGTCATCACGATGGCGGCAAACAGTCCGTCGCGGTCCGGCGAATGCACGAACACTTCCAGTGCCGGGTCGTCGACACTGATGCGGCGCACCTTCACCAGCGTCTGGCCCTGTTTCACCGGTACCAGCGCCGCGGCCTGCCAGGCCAGCTGCTCGGGGCGCAGGCGAATGAAGCCCTCATCCGGCATCACGGCGAACTGGCGGTCGATGGTGGCGTCGTCGTAACCCTGCTCGCGCACCAGTGCGCGCACGCTGTCACGCGCCTCGGCCACGCGCTCGGCGGCCGGTACCGGATGCTCCAACCCCTCGCGCAGCGCACGCCGGGTGGCAAAGTACAGGTCGGCCAGCAGGCGATCCTTCCAGGCATTCCACAGTTTCGGGCTGGTGCCGGCGATGTCGGCACAGGTCAGCAGGTACAGATAGTCGAGGCGGTCGCGGCTGCCCACCAGGGTGGCGAAGCGATGGATCACCACCGGGTCGGCGATGTCCTGCTTCTGCGCGGTCACCGACATGCGCAGGTGCTGTTCGACCAGCCACGCTACCAGTTCGGTATCGGACGTGCTCAGCGCATGCGCCTGGCAGAACGCGCGCGCATCGACCGCGCCCAGTTCGGAATGGTCGCCGCCGCGGCCCTTGGCAATGTCATGGAACAGGCCGGCCAGCAGCAGCAGCTCCGGCTTGCGCAGGCGCGGCCAGACTTCATGGGCGATCGAGAAGCGTTCGTCGGCACGGCTGCTGGCGAACAGGCCGATGTTGCGCAGGACCATCAGCGTGTGCTGGTCGACGGTATAGACATGGAACAGGTCGAACTGCATGCGCCCGCTGACCTGGGCGAACGCGGGAATCCACTGGCCGAGCACGCCCAGCCGCGCCATGCGCGAAAGCGTATCGACCGGGCGTTGGCCACGCAGCAGGGTCATGAACTGCTCGCGCGCGTCGGTATCGGCCTGGTCGTAGGCCGGCAGCAGCGGCAGCGCTTCGGCCAGCGCGCGCGCGGTCAGCGAATGCAGGCCGCGTACCTGCGGATTGTTGGCCCAGCTGGAGAACAGCGCAAACACCTGGCCGATATCGCCACGCGGCCAGTCGGCCTCGTTGGCGGCCAGGTAGCCGCGGCGCAGGGAGAAGCCCACGGTCAGCGGTTCCGGCTGCGCTTCGCCATCGAACTGTTCCTCGAAGCGCTGCAGCAGGCGGTCGCTGATCCGCCGCACCACCAGCGCGGCGCGGTAGAAGCCCTGCATCATTTTCTCGACACCGAGGTTCTCGGCGTCGTCTTCGAAGCCCAGGCGCGCGGCCAGGGTCTTCTGGTAATCGAAACGCAGGCGCTCTTCCGGGCGACGTGCTACCAGGTGCAGGCCGAAGCGCAACCGCGCCAGCACCGCACGTTCGCGCTTGAGCGCCGCGGCTTCGTCGGCACCCAGATGGCCGAGCCCGACCAGGGCTTCCAGGTCGCGCACGCCAAAGGCACGCAGAGCCATCCAGCCCAGCGTATTGAGATCGCGCAGGCCACCGGGGCCATCCTTCAGGTCCGGCTCCAGGTTGTCGGCGGTATCGCCGAAACGCTGGTGCCGGTTGCGCAGCTCTTCCAGCTTGGCCAGGAAGAACGCGCGTGCCGGCCACAGTTCGCGGTCGTCGATGGCCTCGCGCAGCGCGCGGCGCGCCGCATCATCAGCCAGGATCGGGCGCGCCTCGATCAGCGCGGTCAGCACGGTCTGGTCCGTCGCCGCCTCGTGGCACTGGGATGCAGAACGCACCGCATGGCTGACCGCCAGCCCGCAATCCCACAGCAGCGCAAACAGGCGCGCCAGTGCCGCTTCGTGCGCCAGCTGTGCCGGCGGGCCGCCGAACACCAGCAGGTCGATGTCCGAGCGCGGGAACAGCTCACCGCGCCCATAGCCGCCCACCGCGAACAGCGACAGGCCACTATCGACTGGCAGGCAGCGCTGCCACGCCAGGCGGATCAGATGGTCGGCGGCACGCGCGCGCAGCGCCAGCAGGCGCTCGATGTTGTCGCCCTGGTCGAAGCGGCGGTACAGGCGCGCGTCGGCCTGCTGCAGCGCCTGGCGCGCGGCAGCAGCCCAGTCCGGGTCGTTGAGCGACGCGGCCGGCGTGTCCAGCAGCGAACTCGCCGGCAGCATCCTCAGGAGACCTGCGACTCGCCCGGCGACAGCGTCAGCACGTCGACGCCGGTCTCGGTGACCGCGATCATGTGCTCCCACTGCGCCGACAGCTTGCGGTCCTTGGTCACCACGGTCCAGCCATCCGGCAGCACCTTGTTGTAACGGGTGCCCTCGTTGATCATCGGTTCGATGGTGAAGGTCATGCCCGGCTGCAGCACCAGGCCCTGGCCCGGGCGGCCGTAATGCACCACCTGCGGCTCGTCGTGGTAGACCTTGCCGATGCCGTGGCCGCAGTACTCGCGCACCACGCTGAAACGCTCGCCTTCGGCATAGCTCTGGATGGCATGGCCGATGTCGCCCAGGGTTGCGCCCGGACGCACCGCACGGATGCCGCGCCACATCGCTTCGTAGGTGGTTTCCACCAGGCGGCGGGCCATCACCGACGGCGTGCCGACGAAGTACATGCGGCTGGTGTCGCCGTGCCAGCCGTCCTTGATGACGGTGACGTCGATATTGATGATGTCGCCATCCTTCAGCACCTTCCCTTCGCTGGGAATACCGTGGCAGATGACGTTGTTGACCGAGGTGCACACGGTCTTCGGGAAGCCGCGGTAGCCGACGTTGGCCGGAATCGCGCCCTGCACGTTCACGATGTGGTCGTGGCAGATGCGGTCCAGCTCCTCGGTGGTGACACCGGGCTTGACGTGGGGGGTGACGATGTCGAGCACTTCGCTGGCCAGGCGGCCGGCGATGCGCATCATCTCGATTTCCTGCGGGGTTTTCAGATTCACGCTCATGGCGCCCATTATCGCCGATCCCGCTGCAATCTGAACGAACGCCACCCAACTGGCGATCCGGGGGCATGCACGGTTCCGGCAAGGAAAGTGAAAGCGTGACGATCTCCACCCTTTCGCACGCCTGTTTATCACGGATTACAGACACTTACCCGCAGAAGCTGGCCACGACCGTTGTCAAAGCGGCCCGAACCTGCCGCCTTCGCCTTGTTCAACAGACCTTCGGGTCAGGGAGGTTGTCCATGCGATCCACGTTCCGCTCACCGCTCGCCTGGGTCCTGACCGGACTGTTGCTGGCCGGCCCCGCACTGGCCGCCGACACCACGACCTTCAACGTGACCCTGGTGGTCACCAAGGCCTGCACCATCACGGCGGCGGCGGCCACCAACGTTGACTTCGGCACGGCGGCCTCGACCACGGCGACCCCCACCCTGGGCCAGGGCACGGTGACCGCCCAATGCTCGGCCCTGACCCCGTACACGATTTCGCTGAACGCGGGCGCCAATGCCAGCACCGCCAACGACGTCACCACCCGCCGGATGAAGAACACCAACGCCGCGGTGACCGCCAACAACTTCGTTGGCTACCAGCTCTACCAGGACGCCGCTCATACCCTGGTCTGGGGTGCGACCTCGGGCACCAACACCCAGGCCGGCATCGGCACTGGCCTGGCCGTGCCCTACATCGTCTACGGCCAGATCCTGAACCTGAGCACCAACAACCCGGCCACCGGCAACTACCTGGATACGGTCACCGCCACGATCACCTATTGATGGAGCACGCCCGCATGGCCGGACCCCGCCCGTGGCGCGCCACCGGCGTGGCGCTGCTCGCCCTCTCCCTGCTGGCCGCAGCCCCTGCCGGTGCCACCAGCCTCCAGGTCGCCCCCACCAGCCTGCAGCTTGAGGCCCGCCAGCGCGCCGGCGAACTGTGGCTGACCAACAGTGGCACCTCGCCGGTCAGGCTGCAGGTGCGGGTCTTCCGCTGGGTACAGCAGGATGGCCAGGAACAACTGCTGCCCACCGAGGAACTGCTGGCCACCCCTCCGATGCAGGAACTGGGCGCGGGCCAGCAGCAGCTGGTACGGGTCATGCGCCCGAACCACGAACCGCCTGCGGCACAGCAGTACTACCGGCTGATCGTCGACGAGGTGCCTGATCTGGCGACCCGCGCCAACGGCATGCAGTTCGTGCTGCGCTATTCGATTCCGGTGTTCGTGCAACCGTCTGGCGGCAAGCTGGCGCCGCGCCTGCAGGCCAGCCTGGTCCGGTTGCAGGACGGACGCAACGGCGTGGAGGTGGCCAACACCGGCAACAGCTATGCACAGATCGCCGACCTGGCGCTGGGCAGCGTCCAGCGCCCGCGCATCGTGCACCCCGGCCTGCTGGGCTATGTACTGCCCGGGCAGGTGATGCGCTGGCCGATCGAGCGCACGGCCATCGACCGCGACAACGACCAGATCACGGCCAAGCTCAATGGCGAGTCGGAACAGACGCCGCTGTCGCCGCCACCGGCTCGCTGAGGCGTTGATGGGCGCGCTGTTTGCTGCCCTGGCTCCTGCGGCGACCGAAGCCGCCGATGTGTCCGGCGTGGCTGCCGCCGGGGCTGCGGACGTCTCCGGGGTGTCGGCCGACGCGATCCTGCCCGCCCCCACGCCCCTGACCGCCAGCCAGACCCTGTACCTGGACGTCTCGCTCAACAGCACGCCCCGCGGCCTGCTGCCATTCACTGAAACCCGTGGCCGGCTGCAGGCCAGTCCGGAAGTGCTGCGCCAGCTCGGCTTCAGCGCCCGCGGCGATGCGCCGGTCTATCTGGACCAGATCAGCGGGGCCGTTGTGCGCTACGACGCGCATATGCAGACCCTGGCCCTGGACGTGCCGCTGGACCAGCTGACCCTGCCGACCACCGTGCTCAGCCAGCCGCAGACCCGGGCACCGGCCAGCACCGCCTCGCCCGGCCTGCTGCTGAACTACGACGTGTATGGCAGCCGGGTCGACATGCTCGGCAACCTCAGCCTCAGCTCGGAGCTGCGCCTGTTCGGGATCGGCAACGGCACCGTCGAGAACACAGCGATCAGCCGGCGCTACCAGCAGCCCGGCGACCGTCGCTGGCGCGGTGAGAGCGTGCGTCTGGATACGCGCTGGAGCCTGGATTTCCCCGGCAAGGCGATGACGCTGGAGGTCGGCGATTTCTACAGCGGCTTCGTCGACTGGACCCGTCCGGTGCGCCTGGGCGGCCTGCAGATCGGCCGCAACTACGGCCTGCAGCCGTATCGCGTACTCACCCCCACGCCCAGCTTCCTCGGCCAGGCGGTGGTGCCGTCCACGGTCGAGCTGTACGTCGATGGCCTGCGCCAGTACAGCGGGCAGGTGCCGGTCGGTCCGTTCCAGCTGGCCGCGCAACCCGGCATCAGCGGCACCGGCAGCGCACAGGTGGTGGTGACCGATGCATTCGGGCGCATGCAGACGCTGGATTTCAGTTTCTACGGCACCCAGCAGCTGCTGGCCAAGGGCCTGTCGGACTGGTCGGCCGGCGTTGGCCGCCTGCGTGAGGATTTCGGCCAGCGTTCCTTCGCCTACGACGATCGCACCGTGGCCAGTGCCAGCTGGCGAGGCGGTATCAGCGACACCTTTACCGGCGAAGCACATGCCGAAGGCGGCGGCGGCCTGGCCCAGGCCGGCATCGGCGGCTGGTGGCTGCTCGGCGGCGCGGGCGTGTTCAACGCCGCCTATGCGCACAGTGACTATCACGGCCTGCGGGGCGGGCAATGGGCACTGGGCTACAGCTGGAACAACCGCCGGCTCAATTTCAATCTGCGCAGCGTGCGCAGCCATGGCGATTACCGCGACCTGGGCGCACTGCAGGGCAGCCTGCCGCCGAGCATCAGTGAACAGGCCACGGTCGGCGCCGATCTGCTGCGGCTGGGCACGCTCAGCGCCAGCTACCTGCGCCTGCGCTATCCCGACGGAGACGACAACCGCTACGCCAGTCTGTTCTGGTCACGCACCTGGAGCCAGCGGTGGTCGGCCTACCTGTCGGTGAACCAGAACCTGGACAAGAGCGATGACCGCAGCATCTACCTGTCGGTCACCGCCAGCCTGGGCAACAACCGCCAGGCCAGCCTCTCCAGCCAGCGCAACGGCGACAGCCAGAGCTGGGTAGCGGACGTGACCCAGCCGGTGCCCGGCGACGGCAGCGCCGGCGGCGTCGGTTGGCGCGCGCAGGTGCGCCATGGCGAGGACGGCAATGGCGGCCTGGCCGAAGTCGGCATCCTCAATGACGTCGGTCGCTACTCATTCGGCGCCTCGCGCCAGGGCGGCCTGAACTATGCCTACGCCAGCGCCAGTGGCAGCCTGGTGTGGATGGGCGGGCATGCCTTCGCCACCCGCGAAGTCTCCGACGCGTTCGCAGTCATCAGCACCAACGGCGTGGGCGGCGTGCCGGTGCGGCTGGAAAACCGGCTGATCGGCGTGACCGATGATCGCGGCCTGCTGCTGGTCAGCCCACTGCTGTCCTGGCAGCGCAACCGCGTCTCCATCGACACCCTGGACCTGCCCGAGGACATGCGCGCCGATCGCATCGAAGACTGGGTGACACCCCGCCAACGCGCCGGTACCCGCGTGACCTTCGCGCTGCGTTCGCGGCCGTCGTTGAACCTGACCCTGCACGGCATGGACGGGCAACCGCTGGAGGTCGGCAGCGAGGTGCAGCTGCCGGACGGGCGACAGGCGCTGGTGGGCTATGACGGGCTGCTGTACCTGGAAGACGTGTCCGCCGGCAGCGTGCTGTACATCACCACCAGCCGCGGGCAATGCAGGGTGAAGGTACCGGACGTGCCCAAGGTGGTGGCTTCCGGCGCGCGACCGAAGCCGGCACCGCTGGCGTGCATCCCGGAGGTAGCGCCATGAGGACGTTGCTGCTCGGCCTGCTGCTGGTCGCCGGCCTGCTGGCGGCGGCACCGGCCCGCGCCGTCGCGGTGTGCGCCGCCGTCGCCGACCCGACGCTGCCGTTTGGCAACGTCAACAGCAATGCCCCCGGTGCAACCACCGGCACGCTCAACATCACCGTGACCTGCACCACCGCTGCGTTGAGCCTGCTGGCCACCACCGGCGTGCGGGTCTGCGTGGGCATCGGCGCCGGCAGCGGCGGCGGCAGCAGCTCCAGCTGGCGCACGATGAAGACCAGCGCCAGCGACAGCATGAATTTCCAGCTCTACAACACCTCCAACTTCAGCCAGGTAACCGGGCTGACCCCGCGTGGCACGCCGCCGGCACAGGAACTGACCATGACCTACAGCGTGCCGTTGCTGACCGGTGGCAGCGGTGCGCAGTCGACCCAGCTGTTCGCGCAGATCCCGGCCAACCAGATCCTGGCGTCGGGCGCTTACAGCAGTACGTTCAGCGGTGCGAACGTGGTGCTGACCTGGGCCTGGAACGAAGTGCTGCTCGGCACCGCCACCGTGCCCGCCACCTGCAACGGCGGCGCCACCGGTACCAACAGCGCCAGTGCCGCCTTCAGCTTCACCGCCACCGCCAACGTGCTGCCGCAGTGCGGAAGCTATGTCACCACCAACATGAACTTCGGCAACGTCACCGGCGGCATTCCCGCCAACATCGACCGGACCGCCACCTTGACCCTGACCTGCCTGAAGAACACGGCCTACCAGGTCAGCCTCAACAACGGCCAGAACAATCCCACCGCCACCAGCACGCGGCGCATGGCCACCACCATCGGCGGCAGCACCTACTACCTCACCTACGAGCTGTACCGCGATGCCGCGCGCAGCCTGCGCTGGGGCAACACCCTCAACGTCGATACCGTTGGCGGCACCGGAAGTGGCAGCGCGCAGCAGCTCACGATCCATGGCCGGGTGCCGCCGGTCACCGGCCAGCCCCCGGCCGGCATCTACAACGATGTGGTGCAGGTGACGATCACTTATTGACCTGTGTGCCGACCAACGGTCGGCACCCACCAGGCAGGTTTCGGACGATCGACGCCCACCGGGGCGGTTTCGGCAGATCCACGTCATGCGTGGATGCGCGCATCATTCCTGTGCCAGGAGCAGTCGACTGACAGTCGACGCTACAGATTCGGCCGATCCAGCCGATACCGCGCAGCGAGATCTTTCAGCACGGAGGTTGCCAGGTGGCTCGCGCATTTCTGATCGGGGCGATACTGTTCGCCAGCACATCGGCGTGGGCCGAACCCGGCCCCAGCAACCTGCAGATCCGCCTGACCGTGGTCGAAGCCTGCCGCGATGACCCCGGCAGCACCCACTGCCCCGCACCCCACCAGCGCAGCGACACACCGCAACTTCCGCCCCAGGTCCGCGAGCTCGCGCCTCCCGCCGACGACGAAGACACGACGTCCGCCGTGACCGTCATCTACTGATGCGGGCACTTCTGACCCTGCTGGCGATGCTGCTGGCGTTGCCTGCCGCGGCATTGGACCTGTTGCCGACCACACTGCAGCTGCCCGCCGAAGGTGGCCAGGGCGAACTTTGGCTCTTCAACCCCGGCCCCGGCCGCTGGCAGGGCCGGGTACAGATCCTTGCGTGGGACCAGCAGACCGACGCGGACATGCTGCGTCCCACCGACCAGGTGCTCGCCAGCCCCACCCTGCTCGACATCCCGCCCGGCGTCCGACAGCGCATCTGGCTGCTGCCACGCCAGCCGGCATCCGCTGTCGGCGAACAGGCCTATCGGGTCGTCCTGGCCCCCACTACGCCAGGCCTGCAGCGCTATTCGCTGCCGTTGTTCCGCGGGCACGCCACACCAATGGCCCAGTCGCGGCTGCATGCAGGGATCGAACCCGGCCAGTCACATACCTTCCTGCGACTGAGCAACACCGGTACCCTGCACGCACGCCTGAACGATCTCGCCTACATCACCAGCGGCGGTCAGCGCACCCTGCTGCTGCCCGGCCTGGCCGGGTATCTGCTGGCCGGCCATGAGCGCCGCTGGGCCCTGCCCGCCCGCGCTGATGGCTACGCCGGCGGTCATTTCCAGGCCCGGCTGCAGGATGGCCGCGTGGTCGATCTGGTCGCTCCAGGCCCGGCAATTGCAGCCAGCGCACCGAGCGGGCTATAATCGACCGGATTCCTGCCGCCTGCGTGCGCGGGAACCCGTCCACACCGGACGTCACCGGTGAATCCACACCTGCTGCCCCCATCCGTGCCGGGGTGCTCCGCAAGGAGTTCGGCCACGGAGGCAACAGGGAAGCCCAACCCCGGAACCGATCGCGCTTCCACGCGTCCCGCATACCTATCCCCGCGGGCGGAATCGCTGGTTCCATATCAGGAGTATTGCAATGCCCCAGGTCACCATGCGTCAGATGCTGGAAGCCGGCGTCCACTTCGGCCACCAGACCCGCTACTGGAACCCCAAGATGGCTCCGTACATCTTCGGCGCCCGCGGCAAGATCCACATCATCAACCTGGAAAAGACCGTCCCGCTGTTCAACGATGCGATGAACTTCATCTCGTCGGTTGCCCAGAAGCGCGGCACCGTCCTGTTCCTGGGCACCAAGCGCAGCGCCCGCGAAACCATCAAGGAAGAAGCCGAGCGTTGCGGCATGCCGTTCATGAACCAGCGCTGGCTGGGCGGCACCCTGACCAACTTCCGTACCGTCAAGCAGTCGGTTGCCCGCCTGAAGGAACTGGAAGCCGGTGAAACCGACGGCACCTTCGAGAAGCTGGTCAAGCACGAAGTGCTGGGCCTGCGTCGCGAGCGCGACAAGCTGGAAGCCTCGCTGGGCGGCATCAAGGACATGAACCGCCTGCCGGACGCCATCTTCGTGATCGACATCGGCCACGAAGACATCGCGATCAAGGAAGCCAAGAAGCTGGGCATCCCGGTCATCGCTGTGGTCGACACCAACTACAACCCGGAACTGGTGGACTACGCCATCCCGGGCAACGACGACGCCATCCGCGCTGTGCAGCTGTACGCCCGCGCCGCTGCCGACGCCGTGCTGGAAGGCAAGGCTGCTGCTCCGCATGCTGCTTCGGTGCGTGAGGAAGAGTTCGCTGAAGCCGCTGCTGAAGGCGAAGAGAAGCCGGCCCGCCGCGCTCCGGCCAAGAAGGCTGCCAAGAAGGGCGACGACGCCCAGGCCTGATCCAGGCCCGGGGTGGACGCCCGGCGTCCACCCTCCCTGCGCGCAGCCTTTGGCGCGTGACAGGACCGTGTCACACGGGCCGGCCACCATGCCGGCCCAACCCCTTTCTTTCGTGAGGTAATCCCGTGGAAATCACTGCTTCCCTGGTCAAGGAACTGCGCGAGCGCACCGGCGCCGGCATGATGGAATGCAAGAAGGCGCTCACCGAAGCCAACGGCGACATCGACGCTGCTGCTGAAGCCATGCGCAAGTCCGGCGCCGCCAAGGCCGACAAGAAGGCTGACCGCGTGGCCGCCGAAGGCCGTCTGGGCCTGGCCCAGGATGGCGGCAAGGCCGTGCTGGTCGAAGTCAACTCGGAAACCGACTTCGTCGCCAACGATGACAACTTCAAGTCCTTCGTCAATGCCGTTGCCGCTGCCGCCCTGGCATCGGGCGCCACCGACGTCGAAGCCGTGAAGGCTGCCAAGCTGGCCGATGGCCGCACCGTTGAAGAAGCCCGCGCCACCGCCGTGCAGACCCTGGGTGAGAACATCCAGATCCGTCGCATGGTGAATGTCGACACCACCGGCAACATCGGTGCGTATGTCCACACCAACGGCAAGGTCGGCGTGCTGGTCGATCTGATCGGCGGCGACGTCGAGCTGGCCCGTGGCCTGGCCATGCACGTGGCTGCACTGAAGCCGCCGCACAACAAGGCTGCGGACGTTCCGGCCGACTTCGTCGAGAAGGAAAAGGAAATCGAGCTGGCCAAGATGTCCGAAAAGGACAAGGCCAAGCCGGCCGACATCCTGGAAAAGATCATCAGCGGCAAGATCAACAAGATCGTCAGCGACGTGACCCTGTACGGCCAGACCTACGTGCTGGGCGACACCACCGTCGAGCAGGTGGTCAAGGCCGCTGGCGCCGATGTTGCTGGCTTCAAGCTGCTGATCGTCGGCGAAGGCATCGAGAAGGTGGTGGAAGACTACGCCGCCGAAGTTGCCAAGGCGATGCAGGTCTGATTCCAGCCTTCCGGCTGTGAAGCAACCAGAAGGAGCCGCGGGAGACCGCGGCTCTTTTTTTATGCCGGCGGCCCTGTGGGGTGCGCACAGCGGCACCTTTGCGTTGCGCGCGAATCAAGCCGATACTCGGCACAGGGAATCAACAGTCATTTAGCAGGAACGAAAATCGCGGACTGTGATGCATTCCTAGGTATTCTTGTCCCAATGGAATTGAACGACCCGACATGCCTCCCGAGCTGACAGCTGCCCTGGCGCTCTGCCGCAACCTGCCCTCGCCACCCGGTATTGCCCTGCGCATCATCGAACTGGCACAGGACCCGGAAGCGGATATCGCCACCGCCGCCGACATCATCGCCATCGACATGGCGCTGAGCGCTCGCATGCTGCGCATCGCCAATTCGCCGCTGTACGCCAGCCGCCGCCGGATCGAGAACCTCGGCCAGGCACTGACCATGCTCGGCCTGAATGCCACGATCAGCCTGGCCCTCGGCTTCACCGTCACCCAGGGGCTGACCGGCGGCACCGGCGCCGACCACGACCTGCGCCAACGCGCCTGGAAGCGCAGCATCCTCAGCGCGCTGGCTGCCAGCCAGCTGGGCCAGGCCCGCGGCCTGCGCCGGCTGGAAGAACTGATGCTGGCCGGCCTGCTGCAGGACCTGGGCGTACTGTGCCTGGCCCAGGCCGAATCGGAGCGCTACCTGCCGCTGCTGCGCGAAGCACGCGACAACATCGACCTGGTCGCGCGCGAGCGCGACGAACTGGGCTGCAGCCACGCCGAGGTCGGCGCCTGGGTGGCCGAGCAGTGGGGCCTGCCGCGCTACCTGGTGGAGAGCATCAGCCACAGCGAAGACCTGGACGCCGCGGAATCGCCGTTCCAGGCCTGCGTGCAGCTGTCCGGTGCCGTGGCCGACATCTGGCTGGACGATGACGCCGATGCCGCCCGCGAGCGCGCCCTGCAGCAGGTGCATGACCGCCTTGAACTGGACAGCGCCCGTTTCGACCAGGTCCTGACCCGCATCAGCGAGGCCCTGCCGGACATCGCCAGCCTGTTCGAGGCCGGCCTGAATTCCCCCTCGCGGGTGCGCGAACTGATCGACCACGCGCAGGAGCTGGCCACCCTGCGCAACCTGCGCGAACTGCAGGATGCCGACCAGGCCCGTCGCCGCGCCGACGAATTCGAAGCCCGGGCCAAGCGCCTGGCCGACCAGGCCCATCGAGATGCCCTCACCGGCGTGCTCAACCGGCGCCAGCTGGAAGCCGTGCTGGAGCAGGAATTCCTGCGCGCCGGTCGCCAGGGCTGGCCGCTGTCGGTGGCCTTCATCGACCTGGACGACTTCAAGAAGATCAACGACGCCCATGGCCATCTGACCGGCGACGAGGTGCTGCGGGCCTTTGCCGGCAAACTGCAGGGCCAGCTGCGCCATAGCGACACCGTCGCCCGCTTCGGCGGCGAGGAGTTCGTCGCGCTGCTGCCCAACACCAGCGAAACCGTGGCACTGGACGTGATCCGCCGGGTCCTGGCCAACATCGTCGCCACGCCGATGGCCGAGCTGGAAGGCGGCCCACTGTTCGTGACCTTCTCGGCCGGCGTGGCCACCCAGGGCGGTTACGAGCGCTTCGCCGATGTGCAGGACCTGCTGCGCGCCGCCGACGACGTGCTGTACCGCTCCAAGAACCTGGGCCGCAACCGGGTGATCGCGCGCTCCCCCGGCGCGCTGGGCCACGACGAGCTGTCGGCGACGGCCAGCGCCGAGCTGGGCTGAACAGGAAGCCCCGCGCCATCGGGGCGAATCGCCGGATTTTGCGCCGCAGTGCACAAAACACTATGGCCCGACGCCGCATGCGCGTAGAATCGCCCGCGATTTCCACGCACCCGAGGTCCCCATGTCCAAGCTCGCCTATCGCCGCATCCTTCTGAAACTGTCCGGGGAGGCGCTGATGGGAGATGAGGACTACGGCATCGACCCGAAGATCATCAACCGCCTGGCCCGTGAGGTCATCGAAGCCCAGCAGGCCGGTGCCGAAGTGGCCCTGGTGATCGGCGGCGGCAACATCTTCCGCGGCGCCGGCCTTGCCGCCGGCGGCATGGACCGGGTCACCGGCGACCAGATGGGCATGCTGGCCACGGTCATCAATGCCCTGGCCATGCAGGACGCCCTGGAGAAGCTGGGCGCCAAGGCGCGCGTGATGAGCGCGATCAAGATCAACGACGTGTGCGAGGACTACATCCGCCGCCGCGCCATCCGCCACCTGGAAAAGGGCCGCCTGGTGATCTTCGCCGCCGGCGTCGGCAGCCCGTTCTTCACCACCGACTCCGGCGCCGCCCTGCGCGCGATCGAGATCGGTGCCGACCTGCTGCTGAAGGCCACCAAGGTCGATGGCGTGTACGACAAGGACCCGAACAAGCACAGCGATGCGGTCCGCTTCGACAGCCTGAGCTATGACGAAGTGATCCGCCGCGGCCTGGAAGTGATGGATACCGCCGCCTTCGCACTGGCCCGCGACAGCGACCTGCCGATGCGCGTGTTCGACATGGGCCAGCCGGGCGAGCTGCTGAAGATCCTCAACGGCGAGAACATCGGCACCCTGGTCCAGGGCCGCGATCCGGCCTGAGCCTGAGCGCGCGGCGACAACCGGGCCGATTCAGGCCCGGCAGCGTCCCGTATTCGCCTATAATCGCCCGATTCCAGATACATCCAGGACCGGGCGATGCTCAACGACATCAAGAACAACGCGCAGACGCGCATGGCCAAGAGCATCGACGCTCTGAAGCACACCCTCACCTCCATCCGGACCGGGCGTGCCACGCCGGCCCTGCTGGACCGCGTGACGGTCAATGCCTACGGCAACGCCAGCACCCCGCTGAACCAGGTTGCCTCGATCTCCAACGCCGATGCGCACTCGCTGCTGGTCACCCCGTTCGACAAGGGCATGATCAAGGAGATCGAGAAGGGTCTCTACAACGCCGAGTTCACCCCGAACACGCTGGGCACCGCGATCCGCATCAACATGCCGCCGCCGACCGAAGAGCGCCGCAAGGAGCTGGTCAAGCAGGTGCAGAAGGAAGGCGAAGGCGCCAAGATCGCGATCCGCAACATCCGTCAGGACGCGAACAAGGAAATCGCCAAGCTGGTCAAGGACAAGGCGATCAGCGAGGACGAGAAGAAGCGCGGTGAGGACGACATCCAGAAGTTGACCGACACCAACATCAAGGACGTCGACAAGGTCGTTGCCGACAAGGAAAAAGAACTGCTGTCGGTCTGAAGTCGATGCCTTCAGTCCCGCCTCCGTTGCCGGCCACCCTGCCCCGCCACGTCGCCATCATCATGGATGGCAACGGGCGCTGGGCACAGCAGCGCCGCCGCCCGCGCGTGATCGGCCATCGTGCCGGCGCGCGCGCGGTCAACCGCACCATCGAGCGCTGCCTTGAACTGGGCATTCCGGCGCTGACCCTGTTCGCGTTTTCCAGCGAGAACTGGGGCCGGCCGCAGGAAGAAGTCGACGCCCTGATGAAGCTGTTCCTCGGCGCGCTCGACCGCGAAGTGGACGAACTGCACCGACGCGGCGTGCGCGTACGCTTCATCGGCGAACGCGAGCGCTTTGGTGCCGGGCTGGTCAGCCGCATGCAGCTGGCCGAGCAGCGCACCGCCGACAACACCACCCTGACCCTGTCGATCGCCGCCAGCTACGGCGGTCGCCAGGACATCGCCCGTGCCGCGCGCGCACTGGCCGCTGAAGTCGCCGCAGGACGCCTGCTGCCCGAACAGATCGACGAATCGCTGCTGGGCAGCCAGGTCGCCCTGGCCGACCTGCCGCCGCCGGATCTGTTCATCCGCACCGGTGGCGACACCCGCATCAGCAACTTCCTGCTGTGGCAACTGGCCTACACCGAGCTGTGGTTCACCGAGGCGCTGTGGCCGGACTTCGATGCCGCCCTGCTGCAGCAGGCGCTGGATGCCTATGGCAGCCGCGAGCGTCGTTTCGGCCTGACCAGCGCCCAGATCGCCGCACTGGCCACCGAGACCTCCAGCCCATGACCAAGACCCGAGTCCTCGCCGCGCTGATCATGGCGCCGCTCGCCATTGCCGCGATCCTGCTGCTGCCGACGCAATGGCTGGCCGCCGCCGCCGCCGCCGTGCTGCTGATCGGCCTGTGGGAATGGCTGAAGCTGGCCGGCATCGAAGACACCCTCGCGCGCACCGTGCTGCTGGTGCTGAACCTGCTGCTGATGGTGCTGCTGGTGTGGGCCGATGGCAGCACGCTGGTGCTGTTCCAGATCACCACACTGGCAGGTGTTGCCTGGTGGCTGGCGGCGCTGGCCTGGCTGCGCTTCTTCAACTTTGGCGCCCAGCCGACGGCCCCCTCCCGGATCGTGAAGATGCTGGCCGGCACCCTGGCCATCGTTCCTGCCTGGGCAGCGCTGGTACTGATCCACGCTGGCGGTGACCCGCCAGGCAAGCAGGGCCACCTGTGGCTGCTGGCGGCACTGGCACTGGTCTGGGCAGCCGATTCGGGCGCCTATTTCGCCGGCCGTCACTTCGGCAAGCACAAGCTGGCGCCGCGGATCAGCCCCAACAAGACCTGGGAAGGCCTGTTCGGCGGCCTGCTGGCCGGTGTCGCCGTGGCCCTCGGACTGGGCTGGCTGGCCGGCATCGACATCGCGCACCTGCCGGGCCTGCTGATCACCTCGGTGGTGGCCGTATTCGCGTCGGTGCTGGGTGACCTGTTCGAAAGCCTGATCAAGCGCCACGCCGGTGCCAAGGACTCGGGCAACCTGATTCCGGGCCATGGTGGCGTGCTCGACCGCGTCGACGGCGTCCTCGCCGCCGTGCCGGTGTTCGCGCTGGGCAAGGAAATCTTCGGGTTCTGACCATGAATGCTGTCGCAGACCTGCGCCGGGTCGCCGTATACGGCGCCACCGGCTCGATCGGTGCCTCCACGCTGGACGTCATCGCCCGCCACCCGCAGCGCTACCAGGCCACGGTGCTGGCCGCCGGCCGCCAGGTGCAGGCACTGCTGGCCCTGTGCCGCCAGCACAAGCCCGCGCACGCGGTCATCGCCGACGAAGCGCTGTTCACCGAACTGCGCGACGGCCTCCGCGATGCCGGGCTGTCGACCGAGGCCCACGCCGGTCATGCCGCACTGGATCAGCTGGCAGCAAGCGATGCCTGCGACACGGTCGTCGCGGCCATTGTCGGTGCTGCAGGGCTGTCCTCGACCCTCGCCGCCGCTGCGGCCGGCAAGCGCATCCTGCTGGCCAACAAGGAATCGCTGGTACTGGCCGGCGAGCTGCTGACCCGCACCGCCGAGCGCGCCGGCGCCGAGATCATTCCGATCGATAGCGAGCACAGCGCGATCTTCCAGTGCCTGCGTTCGCGCGACGCCAGCATCGACGGCGCCGGCGTGCGCCGCATCCTGCTGACCGCGTCGGGCGGCCCGTTCCGCGGCCGCAGCCGCGCCGAGCTGGCCGAGGTCACCCCGGCCCAGGCCGTGGCTCACCCGAAGTGGTCGATGGGCCCGAAGATCTCGGTCGATTCGGCGACGTTGATGAACAAGGGCCTGGAAGTCATCGAGGCGCACCATCTGTTCTCGGTGCCCGGCGAGCGCATCGAGGTGCTGGTGCACCCGCAGAGCCTGGTCCATTCGCTGGTCGAATTCGTCGACGGCTCGACCCTGGCCCAGATGGGCCTGCCGGACATGCGCACCACCCTGGCGGTCGGCCTGGGCTGGCCGCAGCGCATCGAATCGGGCGTGGCCGGGCTGGACCTGCTGGCGCAGGGCCGGCTGGATTTCGAGGCGCCTGACACCGACGCCTTCCCCTGCCTGGCGCTGGCCTGGCAGGCCATGCAGGCCGGCGGTACTGCCCCGGCGGTGCTGAACGCCGCCAATGAAGAGGCGGTTTCAGCATTTCTTCAGGGCCGGATCGGTTTCCTGACCATCCCGGAGCTGGTTGCTAACGCTCTTTCAACACTGCCGACCCAGCCAGCCGATACACTGGAGGTCCTGTTGTCCGCCGACCAGCGGGCACGCCAGCTCACCCTGAACGCCATCGACGCCGCCTGAACGACCGCCTCGCCCAGCATGACGCCGCCGCCCCTGCCCGCCACTGTGAGCCTGCATGACTGACTTCCTCGGATCGGTCTGGTGGATGATTGTCAGCCTCGGGCTGCTGGTCACGTTCCACGAGTTCGGGCATTACTGGGTCGGCCGCCTCTGTGGGGTCAAGATCCTGCGCTTCTCGGTCGGCTTCGGCCGTCCGCTGTGGTCGCGCCGCGACAGGCACGGCACCGAGTTCGCCATTGCCGCCATCCCGCTGGGTGGCTACGTGAAGTTCCTCGACGAACGTGAGGTCGAGGTCCATCCCCACGAGCGCGGCCAGGCCTTCAACCACAAGACCGTGTGGCAGCGAATCGCCATTGTTGCTGCAGGGCCGATCGCCAATCTGCTGCTGTGCATCCTGCTGCTGTGGGCGATGTTCGTGATCGGCAAGCAGGACTACTCGCCGACGATCGGCCGGGTTGACGGCATCGCCGCCAGCGCCGGCCTGCTCAGCGGTGACCGCGTTCTGCGGGTGGATGAGCGCCAGGTCGCCACCCTGGGCGAGGCCAGCATGGCGCTGACCGCCGCCGCGATGGATCGCCGCGACGTCACGCTTGAGGTACTCGACCCTGCGGACCAGGTGCGCGTGCGCACCCTGCCGCTGTCGCAGCTGCCCGCCGGCTTCGATGAACGACGGGTACCGATCCTGGCCGGCCTGTACTGGCAATCGTGGCTGCAGCCGGCGCTGGTCGACTCGCTCACCGCCGATTCGGTGGTCACCGGGCTGCTGCAGCCGGGCGACCTGATCGTGGCGATCGACGGCCAGCGCATCGACAGCGTCGACCAGGTGATCGGCGAGATCCAGGCCCTCGGCCGTGCCGGAGGCCCCGGCATGATCGAGGTCCTGCGAGGCGGTGAACGCCTTGCACTGGAAGTCACGCCCCGCCAGGGCAAGGATGGCAAGGGCAACCCGGTCTGGCAGATCGGCGTCGGCTTCCCCACCACCTACAGCCCCTCCTACGACACCCTGCTGCGCTATGGGCCGCTGGATGCAGTGACCGTCGCCGTACGTGAAACCGGCCGGCTTGCCGCCGATTCGCTGGGCATGATGGCCCGCATCGTCACCGGCAAAGCCTCGCTGCAGAACGTTTCCGGGCCGGTCACCATCGCCCGCGTGGCCAATGTCTCGGCCAAACGCGGCCTCGACTGGTTCCTGCAGTTCCTTGCCCTGCTGTCACTCAGCCTGTGCATCATCAACCTGTTGCCGATCCCGATCTTGGACGGCGGGCACCTGCTGTATTACCTTATCGAGTTGGTCAAGGGCAGCCCGCTGAGCGAGCGTGCCATCGCCGCCGGCCAATACATCGGCCTGGCGTTGCTGGCCGGGCTGATGGGGTTGGCGTTCTACAACGACATCCTCGGCCTGGTCCCGCGATGAACTTTTCCACGTTGTTGCCGTCTACAGCGTCGGCATCCCGCACCAATGAAATCGACCTTCCTACCGGACGTGACATGACGCGACTCCCCAATCGCCGCCTGCTGGCCCTCGCCCTCGCCGCCGTCACCGGCGCTCCCGCCCTGGCCCAGGCAGCCGAGCCCTTCACTGTCAGCGACATCCGCGTCGATGGCCTGCAGCGCATCAGCTCGGGCACGGTGTTCACCTACCTGCCGGTGGAACGGGGCGAGACGATCACCGACAACAAGGTCGGCGAGACCATCCGCGCGCTGTACAAGACCGGCTTCTTCGAAGACGTGCAGCTGGACCGCCAGGGCAGCATCCTGGTGGTGACCGTCAAGGAACGCCCGGCGATCAACAAGCTGACCGTGACCGGCAACAAGGACATCAAGTCCGAGCAGCTGCTCAAGGGCCTGTCCGATATCGGCCTGACCGAGGGCGGCACCTTCGACCGCCTGAGCCTGGACCGCGTGACCCAGGAACTGCGCCGCCAGTACAACGACCGCGGCAAGTACACCGTCGAGATCACCCCGACCGTGAGCCCGCTGGACCGCAACCGCGTGGACATCGCGATCGCCATCAAGGAAGGCAAGGCGGCCAAGATCCGCCACGTCAACCTGGTCGGCACCGAGAAGTTCGAGAGCAAGGACATCCTGGAGACCTGGGAGTCCAAGGAGCACAACTGGGCGTCGTGGTACCGCCGTGACGACCAGTACTCCAAGGAAAAGCTGTCCGGCGACCTGGAAAAGCTCAACTCGTGGTACCTGGACCGCGGCTACGTCGACTTCAGCATCGATTCCACCCAGGTCTCGATCAGCCCCGACAAGCGCGACATGTTCCTCACCGCGGGCGTGACCGAGGGTGCGCAGTACAAGATCTCCGAGATCAAGGTCAGCGGCGACACCATCCTTCCGCAGGAGGACGTCGAGCGCATGGTGATCCAGAAGCCGGGCGACACGTTCTCGCGTGCCCTGCTGGAATTCAGCTCGGACACCATCACCAACTCGCTGTCCAACATCGGCTACGCGTTCGCCAAGGTGAACCCGATCCCGACCACCAACCGTGCCGAACAGACGGTAGGGATCAACATGCAGGTCGTGCCCGGCCCGCGCGTGTCGGTGCGTCGCATCCTGTTCCGTGGCAACACCCGCACCTCCGACGAAGTGATGCGTCGCGAAATGCGCCAGTTCGAGAACAGCTGGTACTCGCAGGCCGCGATCGACCGCTCCAAGATCCGCCTGCAGCGCCTGGGCTACTTCGAGTCAGTGGACGTCGAGACCCCGGCCGTCAGCGGCAGCAACGACCAGGTCGACGTCGTCTACAACGTCAAGGAAACCACCTCCGGCAGCTTCGTGTTCGGCCTGGGCTATTCGCAGTCCTACGGCATGACCACCTCGGTGCAGCTGTCGCAGAACAACTTCCTCGGCGGCGGCAACCGCGTGTCGGTCGAAGCCTCGCGCAGCAGCTACCTGCAGCGCTACGGCTTCAGCTACACCAACCCGTACTTCACCGACGACGGCGTTTCGCTGGGCTACAACCTGTCCTGGCGTGAACTGGACTACTCCGACTTCAACACCGCGCAGTACAACAGCACCAATGGTTCTGCGCAGGTGGTGTTCGGCGTGCCGCTGACCGAGACCGACACCGTCTCGCTGATGTTCGGCATCGACAGCAACCAGATCACCACGTACCAGGGCTCGACCCCGCAGTCGATCATCGATTACATCAACGTGCTGGGCAGCAGGACGTTCCATGCCTGGCGCACGGAGCTGGGTTGGGCGCGTGACTCGCGCAACGACTACTTCATGCCGACCCGCGGCACCTATCAGCGTGTTGGCCTGGAAACCACGCTGCCGGGCTCGACCATCGAGTACTACAAGCTGAACTACCAGATCAGCAAGTACTGGCCGATCATGCCGTCGCTGGTGATCAACACCCGCGCCGAGATCGGCTACGGCGACAGCTACGGCAGTGACAAGACCGCAATGGTCCCAGACGAGAACGGCAACCTGCGCTCGGTCACCGCCAAGGGGCTGCCGTTCTACGAGAACTTCTACGCCGGTGGTACCAACTCCGTGCGCGGCTTCGAGGACAACACCCTCGGCCCGCGCGAAGTAACCCGCGGTTATCCGGAAGGCCAGCCGCTGGGCGGTTCGCTGAAGACCGTCGGTTCGGTCGAAGCCTACTTCCCGCGTTTGTTCGACAGCCCGTCGGCCCGCGTGTCGGCCTTCGTCGACTTCGGCAACGTCTACAACGGCGCCGATAACTTCAAGGCCAACGAACTGCGAGTGTCTACCGGTGTAGCCCTGCTGTGGCGCGCCCCGGTCGGTCCGATCTCGATCAGCTACGCCTTCCCGCTGAAGAAGGAAGACGGCGACAAGATCGAACGTCTGCAATTCACCTTCGGCGGTCAGTTCTAAGAACTGACCACCGAAGGTGCGCCGCGGCTTGCTGCGCAAGCAGCGGGTCCCGACCTACCTCCTATCCCCCGCGCCATTACGCATGCCATCCATGGCATGCGCCCTTCGGGCCGTTGCATAGCAACGTTGGGAATCGCTCCTGCGATTCCCAGGGGCGCGCCCCCCTTAACAGAAGGGGGGCTCTCCACCAGACGGGGTGCGAATCGCCGGGCTCTGCCCGGCGTTTTCGTTTTTCAGATGACACTGCACGGCACGGGCTTTTGGCCGCGCTCGCGGGAAATTGTCCAGAGGCGGCGGGTGGCCCTGGACAGGACCGTTGGCGCCATGGATGGCGCCATCGAGCACCATGGAGGGGCTTTTGCGTGTCCTGGCCAGGGCCACCCGCCGCCTCCCGCCCGTACCAGGCAGGCGCCAAGCCCTGCCCCCCGCATGACCGCAATGGCGTCACACGTTAAACTCCCGCCGTGAATACTCCCACCTACACCGCCCAGCAACTCGCCGAGCAGTTCGGCCTGCAGGTCCATGGCGACCCCGCCACCGCCATCCACGGCGTGGCCACCCTCGCCCACGCCGGTCCTGGCCAGCTGACCTTCCTCGCCAATCCACGCTACCGCGCCCAGCTGGCCGACAGCCAGGCCTCGCTGGTCGTGCTGCGCGCCGACGACGCCGAGGCCGCCCCCGGCGCCGCGCTCGTGGCCAAGGACCCGTACACCACCTTCGCCAAGATCGCCGCGCTGTTCGACATCGCGCCCACGCGCCCACCGGGCATCCACCCCAGCGCCGTCATCGATCCCAGCGCCCAGGTCGCCGCCAGCGCCCACATCGGCCCCTTCGTCTCCATCGGCGCGCGCAGCGTGGTCGGCGAGAACTGCATCATCGGCACCGGCAGCGTGATCGGCGAAGACTGCAGCCTGGACAGCGGCTGCGAACTGATCGCCCGGGTCACCCTGGTCACCCGGGTCAAGCTCGGCAAGCGCGTGCGCGTGCACCCCGGTGCCGTGCTCGGTGCCGATGGCTTCGGCCTGGCGATGGACGCCGGCAAGTGGATCAAGGTGCCGCAGCTCGGCGGCGTGCGCATCGGCGACGATTGCGAAATCGGCGCCAACACCTGCGTCGACCGTGGTGCACTGGAAGACACCGTGCTGGACGAAGACGTGCGCCTGGACAACCTGGTACAGATCGCGCACAACGTGCAGATCGGTGCGCACTCGGCCATCGCCGGCTGCACCGGCATCGCCGGCAGCGCCAGGATCGGCCGTTACTGCCTGCTCGGCGGCCACGTCGGCGTGGTCGGCCACCTCGAGATCTGCGACAAGGTCGTGATCACCGGCAAGTCGGTGGTCCGCAATTCCATCCATGAGCCGGGCGAGTACTCGTCCGGCACCCCGTTGACCGACAACCGCACGTGGCGCAAGAACGCCGCGCGCTTCAAGCAGCTGGACGCATTGGCTCGCCGCGTCCTGGCTGCTGGCAAGGAGAAAGAATGAACGACACGCTGCAGCTTCCGATCGACGTCTGCCAGATCCAGGAACTGCTCCCGCACCGCTACCCGTTCCTGCTGGTGGACCGGGTGCTTGAGCTCGACATCGACGCCAAGCGCATCCTGGCGCAGAAAAACGTCAGCATCAACGAGCCGTTCTTCCAGGGTCACTTCCCGGGCCGCCCGATCATGCCCGGCGTGCTGATCATCGAAGCGCTGGCCCAGGCCGGTGGCGTGATGACCCAGCTGACGCTTGGCCGCGATGCGCAGTCCAAGCTGTTCTACATGGTCAAGGTGGAAAACGCCCGCTTCAACAAGCAGGTCGTGCCCGGCGACGTGCTGATGCTGGATGTGCAGATGAAGCGCCTGATCCGCAACATGGGCTGGTACTACGGCGAGGCCAAGGTCAACGGTGAAGTCGTTGCCTCGGCCGAGGTCATGTGCGCCGGTGCCAAGGGCTGATCCACGGGAGGCAGCAATGACTGACAACGCACCACGGATCCACCCGACTGCCGTCATCGATCCGGCCGCGCGCCTGGCCGACGACGTCCAGGTCGGCGCGTTCACCCTGATCGGTGCCGATGTGGAAATCGGCGCCGGCACAGTGGTCGGCCCCCATTGCAGCATCCACGGCCCGACCAGGATCGGCCGTGACAACCGATTCATCGGCCACGCCGCGATCGGTGGCGAGCCGCAGGACAAGAAGTTCGCTGGCGAACGCACCGAACTGGTGATCGGCGACCGCAACGTGTTCCGCGAGTTCGTCACCCTGAACCGTGGCACCGGCGGCGGCGGCGGCATCACCACGATCGGCAACGACAACTGGATGCTGGCCTACACGCACGTGGCGCACGACTGCCATGTCGGCAACTTCTGCGTGTTCTCCAACAACACCACCCTGGCCGGCCACGTGACCGTGGGCGACTACGTGATCATCAGCGGCTTCGCTGGTGCCCACCAGTTCTGCCGCATCGGTGCCCACGCCTTCCTCGGCATGGGCGCGCTGACCAACGGCGACGTTCCGCCGTTCACCATGGTCGGCACCGATTCGCTGGGCCGCCCGCGCGGCATCAACAGCGAAGGGCTGAAGCGTCGTGGCTTCGACGCCGAGCGGATCTCCGCCATCAAGCGCGCCTACCGCACCCTGTACGTGGCGGGCCTGCCGCTGGCCGAAGCCAAGGTGCAGCTGACCGAACAGGCACGCGACAGCGATGACGTGAAGGCCATGCTGGACTTCATCGAGCACGCTGAGAGGCCCTTGCTGCGATGAGCAGCACGACCGGCCAGGCGCCGGCCGGCGCCGCCGTGATTCCGCTGGCCTCGATGGCCGGCAGCGTCCCCGCGCAGCGGGTGCTCAGCGAGCGCCCGTTGCGGATCGCTCTGGTGGCCGGTGAGGCCTCCGGTGATCTGCTGGGTGCGGGCCTGGTGCGCGAGCTGAAGGCACGCTTTCCGAATGCCGAATTCGCCGGCATCGGTGGCGATGCCATGCGCAGCGCCGGCTGCCTGACCTGGCACGATGCCAGCGAGCTGGCGGTGATGGGCCTGACCGAAGTGCTGCGCCACCTGCCACGCCTGCTGAAACTGCGTTCCGCGTTCCGCCAGCGTGCACTGGAATGGCAACCGGACGTGTTCATCGGCATCGACGCGCCCGACTTCAACCTGGGCATCGAACACTGGCTGAAGCAGCGCGGCGTGCGCACCGTGCACTACGTCAGCCCCTCGGTCTGGGCCTGGCGCGAGAAGCGCGCCGAGAAGATCGGCAGCAGCGCCGACCTGGTGCTGTGCCTGTTCCCGATGGAACCCCCGATCTATGCCAGGCACGGCATCGACGCGCGCTTCGTTGGCCATCCGATGGCCGATGACATCCCCCTGCAGGGCAACCGCGAGGAAGCGCGCGCCGCGCTTGGCCTGCCGACCTCGGCCAAGGTGCTGGCGGTGCTGCCAGGCAGCCGCCTGGGCGAAATCTCGCGCCTCGGTGAACCGTTCTTCGAGGCCGCCTGGCAGGTCTCCGAGCGCATCCCCGGCCTGCACGTGGTAGTGCCTGCCGCCAACCCGGCCTGCAAGCGCCTGATCGAAGAACAGCTGTCACGCTCGGCGCTGCCGGTAGCCTTCTCGCATGTACTCGACGGTGAGGCGCGAAACGCGATGATCGCCGCCGATGTGGTGGTGCTGGCCTCGGGCACCGCGACGCTGGAGGCGATGCTGGTCAAGCGGCCGATGGTGGTCGGTTACCGCGTCAACGAGCTGACCTACCGCCTGGTCAAGGCGCTGGGCCTGATCAAAGTCGACCGCTTTGCCCTGCCCAACATCCTGGCGGGCCAGGACCTGGCACCGGAACTGATGCAGCACGACTGCACGCCGGACAAGCTGGCGGCGGCCATCCAGCAATGGTTCGACCACCCGCAGCGGGTGACCGACCTGCAGGATACCTATGCCCGCCTGCATCAACGACTGCGCCGCAATGCCTCGGCCCGCGCGGCCGACGCTGTGGGCGAGCTGTTGATGCGCGACCAGGCCCAGGCATGAGCCGCCGCCACGCCGCAGCGGCCAGCCTGGCCCTGTTCGACGGTGCTGCCGTGGTCGAGCCGGAGCGTCTGGTCGCCGGCGTCGACGAAGCCGGCCGCGGTCCGCTGGCCGGACCGGTCGCGGTGGCGGCGGTGGTGTTCGACCCGGCACGGCCACGCATCAACGGCCTGGACGATTCCAAACAACTCACCGCAGCCCGCCGCGAGCAACTGCATGACCGCATCATCGAACGTGCCCTGGCCTGGCACGTGGTGCTGGTGGACGTGGACACCATCGACCGCCTGAACATCTACCAGGCCACCCTGCAGGGCATGCGTGACGTCGTTGCAGCGGTCGCCCACGTGGCCGGCTTCGCCCGCATCGACGGCAACGTGGTGCCCAAGGGCCTGGTACTGCCGGCGCAGGCGCTGGTCGGCGGTGATGGCATCGACCGCGCGATCATGGCCGCCTCGATCCTGGCCAAGGTCTCGCGCGACCGCTACATGCAGGACGTGCATGCCCGCCACCCGCAGTACGGCTTCGAGCAGCACAAGGGCTACGGCACCCCGGCCCATCTGGCCGCCCTGCGCGAGCACGGCCCCTGCATGGAGCACCGGCGCAGCTTCGCCCCGGTGCGCGAGTGCCTGGAAAACCCGGCAGCTGTGACCGCAGACAACGCAATCGCCTGAATCGCCTGAACGGTCGCTGCACCCGGCTGCGAAAGCAGGGTCAAGCGGGGCCCGCGGTTCGCCTGCGAACCGTGGGGAGCGATAGCGCGGATGCGATATCGCATGCCGTCAAGAGCTTGTCGCGCCCTCCAGCCCTCGCTACCCTGACCGGGCACTCCAGCGCTTCCCGACCCCGGCGACGATTCCCCCGTCAGCACCCGGGGCCCGCGCGCTCCAACCTGGTCCGGCATGTCCAACTCCCGCTTCGTACATCTCCACGTCCACACCGAGTTCTCGCTGGCGGACTCCACCATCCGTGTGCCGGCCAAGCCGGACCAGGCGGACCCGAAGAAGGCCAAGCAGGCCAACCTGCTGTCACGCTCGGTCGAACTCGGCCTGCCCGCGCTGGCGGTGACCGACCTCAACAACCTGTTCGCCCTGGTCAAGTTCTACAAGGCGGCCGAAGGCGTGGGCATCAAGCCTATCGCCGGCGCCGACGTGCTGATCGCCGAGGAAGGGCAGGATCCGTGGCGGATGACCCTGCTGTGCCGCGACCGCGAGGGCTACCTGAGCCTGTCGCGGCTGCTGACCCGCGCGTGGATGGAAGGCCATCGCCCCGAAGGCGGCGTGGCCATCCATCCGGACTGGCTGAAGGCCGGCAACGCCAACCTGTTCGCGCTGGCCGGCCGGCAGAGCCTGGCCGGGCGCCTGGCGCTGGACGGCAAGCATGAACTGGCCGAGCAGCAGCTGGCCGATTGGCAGCGCGTGTTCGGCGATGGCCTGCACCTGGAGCTGACCCGCACCGGCCGCGAGGGCGAGGAAACCTTCAACCAGTTCGCGCTGATGGCCGCCGGCCAGCGTGGCCTGCCGGTGGTGGCCAGCAATGATGTGCGCTTCCTGGCGCCCACCGATTTCAGCGCGCACGAAGCGCGCGTGTGCATTTCCACCGGCCGCGTGCTGGACGACCCCAAGCGCCCGCGCGAGTACAGCGACCAGCAGTACCTGAAATCGGCCGAAGAGATGTGTGCGCTGTTCGCCGACATTCCCGATGCCATCGACAACACGCTGGCGCTGGCCGAGCGCTGCAACATCGAGATGCGGCTGGGCACCTACTTCCTGCCCAATTACCCGGTGCCCGACGACGAGACCCTGGATACCTGGATCCAGAAGATGTCGCGCGACGGCCTGGAAGAGCGCCTGGAGAAGAATCCGCTGGCGCCGGGCAAGACCCGCGAAGATTATTTCGAGCGCCTGGAGTTCGAGCTCAACACCATCATCAAGATGGGTTTCCCCGGCTACTTCCTGATCGTGGCCGACTTCATCCAGTGGGGCAAGAACCAGGGCATCCCGATCGGCCCGGGCCGTGGTTCGGGTGCCGGTTCGCTGGTGGCGTGGGCGCTGAAGATCACCGATCTGGACCCACTGCCGTACAACCTGCTGTTCGAGCGCTTCCTGAACCCGGAACGCGTGTCGATGCCCGACTTCGACATCGACTTCTGCATGGACCGCCGCGACGAGGTGATCGACTACGTCGCGCGCAAGTACGGGCGCGAGCGCGTCAGCCAGATCATCACCTACGGCACCATGGCCGCCAAGGCGGTGGTGCGCGACTCCGGCCGCGTGCTCGGCTTCCCGTACGGCCTGGTCGACGGTGTTTCCAAGCTGATCCCGAACATCCTCGGCATCCACCTGAAGGATGCACTGGGCAAGGGCAAGGAAGGCCCCAGCTCGGAAATGGCGTCGCCGGAACTGATCCAGCGCTACGAGACCGAGGACGATGTCCGCGACCTGATCGACCTGGCGCTGCAGCTGGAAGACCTGACCCGCAACGCCGGCAAGCACGCCGGTGGCGTGGTGATCGGGCCCGAGCCGCTGAGCGAGTTCTGCCCGCTGTACGCCGAACACGACGAGAACGGCCTCGGCAAGAACCCGGTCACCCAGTTCGACAAGAACGACGTGGAAGAAGTGGGCCTGGTGAAGTTCGACTTCCTCGGCCTGCGCACGCTGACCATCATCGACTGGGCGGTGAAGGCGATCAACAAGCGCCATGAGCGCGCCGGCATTCCGCCGGTGGACATCGCCGCGATTCCGCTGGACGACACGCCCACCTACAAGGACATCTTCGCCAACGGCAATACGGGCGCAGTGTTCCAGTTCGAATCCTCGGGCATGCGCCGCCTGCTGAAGGACGCGCGCCCCGACCGTTTCGAAGACCTGATCGCGCTGGTGTCGCTGTACCGCCCCGGCCCGATGGACCTGATTCCCTCCTTCAATGCGCGTAAGCACGGCCAGGAAGAAATCATCTATCCCGATCCGCGCACCGAAGCCATCCTGAAGGACACCTACGGCATCATGGTGTACCAGGAGCAGGTGATGCAGATGGCGCAGATCGTCGGCGGCTACTCGCTGGGCGGCGCCGACCTGCTGCGCCGTGCGATGGGCAAGAAGGTGCCGGCCGAAATGGCCAAGCACCGCGAGATCTTCCGCGAAGGCGCGGCCAAGGACGGCGTGGACGAAGCCAAGGCCGACGCGATCTTCGACCTGATGGAGAAGTTCGCCGGCTACGGCTTCAACAAGTCGCACGCCGCCGCCTACGCGCTGGTCAGTTACCAGACCGCATGGCTGAAACGCCATTACCCGGCCGAGTTCATGGCGGCCACGCTGTCGTCCGATCTGGACAACACCGACAAGGTGGTCGGCTTCCTCGACGAGGTGCGCAACCTCGGCCTGACCGTGCTGCCGCCCAAGGTGAACCAGTCGGCCTTCATGTTCGAAGCGGTGACCCCGGACACCATCCAGTACGGCCTCGGTGCGATCAAGGGCGTCGGCCAGGGTGCCTGCGAGGCGGTGGTCGAGGAGCGACTGAAGGGCGGCCCGTTCAAGGACCTGCTCGACTTCTGCACCCGCGTCGGCTCGGCCAAGCTCAACCGGCGCACGCTGGAAGCGATGATCAACTGTGGTGCGTTGGACGAGCTTGGCCGCAACCGTGCCTCGCTGATGCTGCAGCTGCCGGAGGTAATCAAGGCTACCGACCAGATGGCCCGCGAGCGCGCTTCGGGACAGAACTCGCTGTTCGGTGGCCCGGACCCGAGCGCGACCACGATCCAGCTGGATCTGCCCGAAGCCGAAGAATGGCCGCTGCTGCAGCGCCTCAACGGCGAGCGCGACACGCTGGGCTTCTATCTCAGTGGCCACCCGTTCGATCCATGGCGCGACGATGTACGCGATCTGGTCGGCAACGACCTGGGTTCGGTGGAGAAGATCTGGAGCGCCAACAGCGGTGGTGGCGGCGGCGGCGAAAAGCGCTGGCGCCCGGAAGTACAGACCGTGCTGGCCGGCCAGGTGGTCGGTGTGCGTCGCAAGGGCGAGAGCCAGATCTTCATCCAGCTGGAAGATGGCCGCGGCCGCGTCGAGTGCAGCGCGTTCTCCGACGCGATGGCCGAGTTCGGGCACCTGATGACCAAGGACCGCATCCTGGTGGTCAAGGGCGGCCTGCGCGAGGACGAGTTCAACGGCGGCTACGCACTGCGCATCCGCCAGTGCTGGGACTTCGACGAAGTCTGCGCCAACTACGCCACGCGGCTGTCGCTGCGCCTGGACCTGCGCCAGCAGCGCCCGGTCTGGGAGCGCATCGATGCCCTGCTCGACCGCCATCGCCCGGGGCGCACGCCGCTGCGCCTGGACCTGCTGCTGAAGGGCCCGCACGGCGGCGTCGCCGGCATGCTCGATGTGTCCGGGCAGAGCGCGGTGCGCATCGATTCCAAGTTGATGGAGGCGCTGCGCGCCGACCCCGCCGTACGCACGCTGAAAGTGCGCTACAGCCCACCGTGGGCCAGCTGAGGCTGGCTCTGGTTTTCCTGACCCTCCTGCTTTCCCGTTCCAAGTATCAAGGACGATTGCCGATGAAGACCCTGCTGTTCCCGCTCGTTGCCGCTCTGGCCCTGGCCGCCTGTTCGCCCTCGAAGGTCGAGTTCCAGATCGACAACCCGACCGACGCGCCGCTGGCCCTGAGCATCGATGGCAAGGACCTGCCGGTGGCCGCACAGGGCTCGCGCCCGATCTCGCTCGCTGTCGGTGAGCACCGCCTGCACACCGACAAACTGGGGGACGTGCGCTTCATCGTCTACGTCGATGGCCGTGGCGGCCTGATCAACCCGACCCTGAGCGAGTACGTGATCGCCCGCGAGGTCTATGTCACCGACGAGAGCAAGCTGAAGAACTTCGGCACCGGCAAGGCCGGCATCGAGCTGGGCGGCGTCGACTTCGAGGGCCCGTTCGAGAAGAGCCACGACCTGTTCATCGACAAGACCTGGACCTACGGCGTGCGCGAACCCTTCCCGAAGGAAAAGGTGGTGGCCCACGTCGACGCCAGCGGTGGCCAGATCGTGGCCAAGGTGTTCACCGCCACGGACTTCATCGCTTACGTGGAAGAAGGCATGGGCGAGCCCGGCGCGTTCAAGCGCGAGCAGCCGGCCGGCTACGTGACCCCGGCGTTCAGCCTGGAACCGGCCCCGGCCAGCCTGCCGGCGCTGGTGCCGGCCTTCGAGGCCCACGCCGCGCCGCTGCGCGAGGTCTATGCGCGCTGGCTGAAGGCGACCACCGCCGATGAACAGAAGGCGCTGCGCAAGCAGGACTTCGCTGCGCAGATGGCCTTCACCTCGGCCACCGCCACGCTGGGCAGCGGGCTGGGCCGTGACGCCAACGAGGCCTACAACGACTTCGTTTCCCAGCGCAGCCAGCTGATGGGCCGCAGCGCCCTGGTGGTGCCCTGAGCTGACTGGCGCGCCCCGCCCGGCTGCGCTACCGTCGCCTTCCAGACGAAGGCGTACGGGTGGTTTGCGCGCATTCGGCTAGAATTCCCCTCTTCTTTACACGACGGCTTCCGATGAATCCGAACTACCTCGACTTCGAGCAACCCATCGCCGACCTGGAAGCCAAGATCCAGGAACTGCGCAACGCCAGTGCCGGGCCGGCGGTCAATGTCGAGGCGGAAGTGCACGCGCTGCAGGACAAGCTGCGCATGCGCACCGCGCAGATCTTCCGCAACCTGACCTCGTGGCAGGTGCTGCAGCTGGCGCGTCATCCGTCGCGCCCGTACACCGCCGACTACCTCCGCGTCATGTTCGATGAGTTCCAGGAGCTGGCCGGCGACCGTGCCTTCGCCGACGACAAGGCGATCATGGGTGGCCTGGCCCGCATCAACGGCCGTGCAGTGATGGTGATCGGCCACCAGAAGGGCCGTGACACCAAGGAGAAGATCAAGCGCAACTTCGGCATGCCCAAGCCGGAGGGCTACCGCAAGGCCCTGCGCCTGATGAAGATGGCCGAGCGCTTCGGCCTGCCGGTGCTGACCCTGATCGACACCGCTGGCGCCTGGCCGGGCATCGACGCCGAATCGCGCGGCCAGTCCGAAGCGATCGCGCGCAACCTGATCGAGATGGCCGAACTGAAGGTGCCGATCATCTGCACCGTGATCGGCGAAGGCGGCTCCGGCGGCGCGCTGGCGCTGGGCGTGGGCGACCGCACCGTGATGCTGGAATACGCGGTGTACTCGACCATCACCCCGGAAGGCTGCGCCTCGATCCTGTGGAAGGACGCCGGTAAGGCCAAGGACGCGGCCGAACAGCTGGGCCTGACCGCCCCGCGCCTGAAGAGCCTGGGCCTGGTCGACAAGGTCGTGCGCGAGCCCACCGGCGGCGCCCACCGCAACCCGACGCAGATGGCCAAGCGCCTGAAGGCGGTGCTGCTGAACGAGCTGGATGCGCTGGACAAGCTGTCCACCGAACAGCTGCTGGAACAGCGCTACGCGCGCCTGCGCAGCTACGGCACGTACGAAGCAGCCTGAAGTAGTGCCGGCCGCTGGCCAGCATGCAGGTAGGCCTGGTAGTGCCGGCCGCTGGCCGGCAACACGCAGGTGATTGCAGAAGCGAAAGCGCCGGGCAATGCCCGGCGCTTTCGTTTGCGCCCTGACGGCATCCACGCATGGCGTGGATCTACCGGGTGCAGATGACCCCGCCTCAGAACGGCTTGGCCAGCACCAGCCATACGATCGGAATGAAGGCCAGCAGCGGGATCTCGTTGATCCAGCGCAGCGCGCGCGACGACGGCAGCGCCCTGCCCTTGGCCACGCCCTTGAGCAGGCGGCCGATCCAGCCGAAGTACACCAGCAGCAGCACCACCAGTCCCAGCTTGGCATGCAGCCAGCCGGCGCCACCAGGCGCGACCATGGTCGGGAAATCGGGGATGACCTTGTAGCCCAGCCACAGCACCAGGCCCAGCAGGAATGCCAGGCCGAACATCGAGTGGCCGAAGCGGTACAGGCGCAGGCCCATCAGCTGCAGGCGCTCGGTCACCGCCGGCTGGCCCGCAGTCTCGGCCAGGTTCACCAGGATGCGCGGCAGGTAGAACACCGTGGCCATCCACGCCACCACGAACACGATGTGGAAGGTCTTGACCCAGTAGTAGCTCTGCATGCGCTCGCTCCGGCGGCTGGCGTAGATGGGTACCCATTGTCGCAGTAGAGCCACCCCATGGGTGGCTGCCGCGTCCAATCGCCGCAGCATGGCAGCCACCCATGGCGTGGCTCTACTGCAGGCCCGCCACACCCGGGGGCGCAACACCGTACGATAGGCGCCGTTTTCCCCGACCGCGCACCGCCCCATGGACAAGACCTACGACGCCGCCTACTTCCAACGCTGGTACCGCCGTGCCGACATCGGCGGCAGCGCCCGCCTGGCGCGCAAGGTCGCGTTGGCCGTGGCCAGCGCCGAGTACTACCTGGAGCGGCCGATCCGCAGCGTGCTGGACATCGGCTGCGGTGAAGGCGCCTGGCGTGCACCGCTGCTGAAGCTGCGTCCGAAGGTCGAATACCTCGGCTTCGACAGCAGCGAGTACGCTGTGCGCCGCTACGGCAGGACCCGCAACCTGCACATGGCCCGCTTCGGCGATTTCGCCTGGCTGCGGCCCTGTGCCCCGGTCGACCTGCTGATCTGCTCGGACGTGATGCATTACGTGCCCGACCGCGAGCTGCGCGCCGGTCTGGCCGGCGTGGCCGAGCTGACCGGTGGCGTGGCCTTCCTGGAGACCTTCGCCGCCGAGGACGAGTTCGAGGGCGACCATGACGGCTTCCAGGCCCGCCCGGCGCGCTGGTACCGCCGCACGCTGGCCCGGCACGGCCTGCAGCCGGTAGGGTCGCACTGCTGGCTCGGCCCCGCCCTGGCAGGCGATGCGGCCGCGCTGGAACGGATGTGAATCCGGATTCATTATTTTCAGCCGACTTAACCTGCGGGACACCCGGATGGGATATGCTGCGCGGCAACATATGACCATACATATTCGGTCGTCATGCTCTATCAACTGCACGAACTGACCCGCAACCTGCTCGCCCCCTGGGTGCACCAGGCCCAGGCCAACGCCAGGTTCTTCGCCAACCAGGGCCACTGGTGGTCGCAGATGCCCGGCGCTGATCGCCTGGCGGCGGTCAATGAGCTGTTCCATCGCATCGGCAAGGATTACGAGAAGCCCGAGTGGGGCATCAACGAAATCGACGTCGATGGCGAACGCGTGCCGATCGTCGTGCACGAGGAAGTGAGCAAGCCGTTCTGCAAGCTGCTGCGCTTCAAGCGCCACAGCAATGAAGCCGACCAGCTGCACACGATGCTCAACCAGCCGTTCGTGCTGGTGGTGGCGCCGCTGTCGGGCCACCACGCCACGCTGCTGCGCGATACCGTGCGCACGCTGCTGCGCGACCACCGCGTGTACGTCACCGACTGGGTGGACGCGCGCATGGTGCCGGCCAGCGAAGGCGAATTCGGCCTGGACGACTACATCGCCTACATCCAGGAATTCATCCGCCACCTCGGCGTCGAGCGCCTGCACGTGGTGAGCGTGTGCCAGCCGACCGTACCGGTGCTGGCCGCGGTTTCGCTGATGGCCAGCCGTGGCGAACCGACGCCGCGCACGCTGGTGATGATGGGTGGCCCGATCGATGCGCGCTGCAGCCCGACCGCAGTGAACAACCTGGCCACGCAGAACCCGCTGTCGTGGTTCGAGAACAACGTCATCCACACCGTGCCGGCCAGCTATCCCGGTGCCGGCCGTCGCGTGTATCCAGGCTTCCTGCAGCACGCCGGCTTCCTGTCGATGAACCCCAGCCGCCACTTCAGCTCGCACTGGGATTTCTACACCGACCTGGTCAAGGGCGATCTGGAAGACGCCGACGCGCACCGTCGTTTCTACGACGAGTACAACGCGGTGCTGGACATGCCGGCCAGGTACTACCTGGATACCATTTCCGTGGTGTTCCAGGACTTCCTGCTGCCGCGTGGCGAGTGGGTGGTCAACGGCGAGAAGGTCGATCCGTCGGCGATCCGCGATACCGCGCTGCTCAGCATCGAAGGCGAGCTGGACGATATCGCCGGCCTCGGCCAGACCGAAGCCGCACAGGCGCTGTGCACCGGCATCACTGCTGACCGACGCGAGCATTTCATCGTCGAAGGTGCCGGCCACTACGGCATCTTCAGCGGCCGTCGCTGGCGCGAAGTGGTGTACCCGAAGGTGCGCGACTTCTTCGCCGCGCATGCCGAAGCACCGGCGGCGAAGGTCACGAAGAAGAAGAGCAACGTCACCCCGTTGCGGCGAAAGGCGGGGTAATGCCTCGCCTCGGGGTCGGATCCCTTTCCAACGGAAAGGGCTCTGACCCCAGCATGATGGGATCCGGGGTCAGAGCCCTGTTCTGCGAACAGGGATCCGACCCCTGGCCTGTTACAACCGCACCAGCAGGTTCTTGGCAATCAGCCCGTGCAGCTTGCCGATGCCGCGTGCCAGATGCATCGTCAGCAGCAGCAGCAGCGCGCCCGCCGCAGCAACCGTGATCGCCACCAGCGGCGATGCAGCCATCGGCAGTACATTCACGCCATCGACGTACACGCCCGGAATGTCGCCACTGAAGATTGCCGCGACCGGCGCCCAGATCAGGCTCAGCGACAGCGACAGCAGCGTCACCGCGAGGGTGAAGTAGATGACGCCCAGCGGCAGCATCAGCACGAAGTACAGCAGGGTGAGCCAGGTGCGGCCATCGGTGAACATGTCGCCGATGCGCTGCAGCCAGGTGCGGCTGCGATCGGTGTAACGCGGACGGCGCGGCATGCGCTCGCCCAGCAGCGCTTCCACCAGCCGCCCTTCCAGCAGCGCCAGCCCGCGCACCGAGCCGAAGAACAGCACGGTCAGCGGAATGCCCACGATCAGGATCAGCAGGCCCAGCGACAGCGACAGGCCGGTCACCACCCAGGTGAAGAAGAAGATGCCGGTAGCCAGCGACAGCAGCATGTAGAACAGCGCACCGTAGGTGTGCGGATCGGTCACCACGCCGAAGAAACGCGCCAGCAGCGAGCGCTGCACCGGCGCCGGCGGCGGTGCGGCCGGCTCGACGCCACTGGCTTCGGCCGCTGCGCGCAGCACCGGTGCGGTATCGGCACGCGGCGTGCGCAGCGCGCGGTTCACCGTCACTTCGGTCTCGCGGTAGATCTCGGCCACTTCGTCCGGCGCGCCGTAGCTGCCGGCCACGTCGGCGATCACCTCGGCCTCGCTGCGACCGGGCTGCGCCGCCAGCTCCGAGCGCAGGTACTCCTCGGCGTCGTACAGCGCGTCCTGCACCATCGCCGGGTCGGCGCCTTCCAGCGCCGCGCGCAGCTGCGCCAGGTACTGCGGGATGGTGGTCGGCAGGGTGCGGCCTGCCAGGCTCGGATCGTTCATTGCGGTACCCCCTCCAACACGGAATCGACGGAATCGCGGGTGGCCTGCCAGGCCTGGCGCCACTGCGCCAGCACCTCGCGGCCACGTTCGTTGATGCGGTAGTAGCGTCGCGGCGGCCCGCTGCTGGACGGCTCCACATGGCTTTCCAGCAGGCCGGCTCCTTCCAGATTGCGCAGCACCGGGTACAGCGCGCTCTGCTTGCCGCTCAGCACGCCCTCGCCCACCCGCTCCAGCTCCTTGGCAATGAGGTAGCCGTACAGCGGCTCCCCGGCCCGGGCCAGCACCGCCAGCAGGGCCAGCGACACCGTTCCGGCGCTGAGCTCCTTCTGGAACTTCTTCAGCTGGACATCGTCCTCGGACATGACCGGCCCTCCACTACGTTGAAGTCCACAGTAGTGCGAAGTTCGGTATAGCGAATGTGTCGTTAGTCATCGTGCCGGTTGGCGTGGCCGGGCCGCTCGCGCAGAATCGAAGCCTCGTTCATGTTCCGGGGATCCCATGCCGCACCTTCGTCGCCTTGCCCTGACCGCCATCGCCCTGTCCTGCCTGCTGCCCGCCATGGCCAGTTCGGCCACGCCCTACCGCAGCCCGCAGCAGATCCTCGACGCTTCGGCCGCCAGCGACTGGCGCACCCCGGACCCGGCCAACCTGCTGTACATGGACCTGCCGGCCGGTCGCGTGATCATCGAGCTCGCGCCGCAGTTCGCCCCGCGCCATGTCGCCAACATCCAGACCTTCGCCCACGAGCACTTCTGGGACGGCACCAGCATCTACCGCTCACAGGACAACTTCGTGGTGCAGTTCGGCGATGCCGACGCCGATGACGCCGCCAAGGCCAAGCCGTTCGGCAGTGCCGAGCGCAAGCTGCCGGCCGAATTCGAGCGCGCCGGCGCCGGCCTGAAGGTGAGCGTGCTGCCGGACCGCGATGGCTGGGCCGCGCAGACCGGTTTCGTCGATGGCTTCCCGGTGGGCCAGGACCCGCAGGCCGGCAAGGCCTGGCTGGCGCACTGCTACGGCATGCTGGGCGCCGGCCGCAGCAACGAAGAGGACAGCAGCATCGGTGCCGAACTGTACGTGGTGACCGGGCAGTCACCGCGTCAGCTGGACCGCAACATCACCCTGGTCGGCCGCGTGCTGAAGGGCATGGAACTGCTCAGCGCAACGCCGCGCGGACCGGCGCCGATGGGCTTCTACACCGACCCGAAGCTGCGCACACCGATCGTGTCGATCCGCCGTGCCAGCGACGTGCCGGCGGCCGAACGCACGCCGATCCAGGTGCTGCGCACCGATTCGAAGACGTTCGCCGATACGGTGGAGGCGCGACGCAATCGCGTGGATGATTTCTACAAGCGCCCGGCGGGGCATATCGATCTTTGCAATATTCCGGTGCCGGTGCGGTGATGGTTTCCACACGTTACGCGTGCTGAAGGTACTTCACTGTTCATGGGCGTCACTTTTCTTTTCGCGCGAAAAGAAAAGTAACCAAAAGAAACGCGCCGCCAGGTCGGGAGCCGCCGTGCTTCGCACGTCGGTACCCTGCGCTTCTCGGTGAAACAGGGGACGGTGCCGAACTCGCTACGCTCAGACATCGGCACCTCTTCGCCCCTGATTCCCCTGCGATGCTCGGCTCACTCAAGGCGGACCCAAGGTCAAGAGCCACAGCTGCACGACGATGCATGGTAGTGCCGGGCCGGGCCCGGCGAGCGAAGCGACCGCTTCTGCCTTTGATCTTGGATCCGCCTTGAGCGAGCCGAGCACCGCAGGTCCGGCGAGGGCGAAGAGGCGCGGGTGTCTGAGCGCAGCGAGTTCCCGCGCCGTCCCTCGACGGGCCGAGGAGCGCAGGGCACCGGTGCGCAGCACCGGCTCGCGGCCGGCGGAACGTTTCTTTTGGTTACTTTTCTTTGCGTACAAAGAAAAGTAACGCCCATGAACAGTGAAGCACCTTCAGCACGCGCAACGCGCAAAACGCCAATTCCTCAGCCCTTCTGGCTCACCGCCACGCTGCCCAGAATCAACACACCCGCAATCAGCATCTGCACCGTCACCGCCTCCCCCAGGAACAACCACGCAAACGCCGCGCCGAACAGCGGAATCAGGTAGGTCACCGTCGACGCCCGTGACGGGCCGATACGGCCGATCAGGCGGTAGAACATCAGGAACGCCAGCCCGGTGCAGGCTACGCCCAAGGCGATCGCCGCGCCCCAGGCCTTCAGCGGAATCGCCGCCTGCGGCCAGTGGCTCACCGCCATCGGCAGCATCCACAGCGAGGCACACGACAGCGTTGCCGCCGCCGCTGCCGCCGACGGCAGGCCGGTCATGTGCCGCTTCACCAGGTTCACGCCCAGGCCGTACAGCAGCGAAGCCGCCGCACCGGCCAGCACCGCGGTGCCGATACTCAGGCCGGAAACCTTGGCGGTGGCCAGCACCACTACGCCGGCGAAGCCAACCAGCAAGGCACCGGCGCGGCGCATGCCGATCTTCTCGCCGAAGAACAGGAAGGCGATCAGCGCGGCGAACAGCACGGTCATCGCATTGCAGATCGCGCCGATCGCCGCCGGCGCCTGTTCCGCTGCATAGGCGAACAGCACGAACGGCAACGCCGAGTTGATCAGGCCGATCGGTGCCAGCCACAGCCAGCGCCGCGGCGGGAACTGCGCGCGGGCGCGCCACAGGAACGGCAGCAGCACCAGCGCACCCAGCACCAGCCGCACTTCGACCAGCGCGAACGGGCCGAACGACGGCACCGCCACCCGCATGAACAGGAACGAGCAGCCCCAGATGGCGCCCAGCAGGGTCAATTCCAGCGGCGTGCGCCAATCGCGCTCGGCCGCCTGTGGGACCGCATTCATGCCTTGCCTCCGTACATCGTCAGTTCCTCGCCAAGGCGGATAGGATCAGGCGCAGACGCCCGCCGCACAAGCGCGTAGTATCGCTGCCAGCCACAAATATGGTTTGAGGCTCGACATGCTGCTACGCCCTTCCCTGCTACCCGCACTGGCCGTGTTCGCGGTCGCCGCGCGCCACCAGAACTTCGCCCAGGCCGCGCAGGAGCTGCACCTGACCGCCAGCGCGGTCAGCCACCACGTCCGCCGCCTGGAAGAAGTGCTGGAAGTACGGCTGTTCCTACGCCACGCCCGCGGCGTGCGCCTGACTGCCGAGGGCCGGCAACTGGCCGACGCCGCCAGCGCCGCCTTCACCGATGTCGCGGCCGTCGCCCATCACCTGCAGCCGGATGCCGACAGCGTGCCGCTGCGGATCACCACGCTGCGCTCGCTGTCCTACTGCTGGCTGCTGCCACGGCTGCCGCGCTTCACCCAGGCCTACCCGCACATCCGCATCGAACTGCATACCGGCAGCGGGCTGGATCGCTATGACGACAACGGCCCGGAAGTGGGCATCCGCTACGGCCTGGGCCAATGGCCCGGCCTGCGTGCGCAGCACCTGATGGATGACTACCTGTTCCCGGTCGCCTCACCGGCACTGGCCGGCGTCGAAACGCTGGTCGATCCGGCGCGCATCGCCGACCTGCCGCTGCTCACCGACCTGTCGCCGCAGGGCTGGCGCGACTGGTTCCGCCACGCCGGCGTGCGCACGCCGTCGCCGCTGCCACCCATGCACACCTTCGCCGACAGCACCGATGCGATGCGTGCAGCGGTGTATGGCATGGGCGCGGTGCTGGCGCGCACCCACATCGCCCAGCCCTATCTGCAGCGCTACGAGGTGGTGCGCCTGCCCGGCCTGGCGCTGAAGGCGCGCTATGCGTACCACGTAGTGCATGCCGAAGGACAACCGCCCAGCCCGGCCGCACGCCTGTTCATCGACTGGCTGCTGGAGCAGGCGCAGGACGAACGCACACCGATTCCCGCATTGCCGGACAGCCTGCTCGGGCGTCCGGCCACACGCGCCTGACTGCACCCTCACCCGTTCTTTGCCCGGCGCTGGCTAGGCTGCAGGCAACTCCACAACGTACATACGCCATGGCCATGCTGCGACTGCGCATCACCGGAACTGAAGACGACGCCCGTGCCATCAGCGACCTGCTGCTCGGCCTGGAGGGCATCGAGCATGTCGAGGAAACCGACGACCTGATGCCGCACATGGACGACGACGATTCCAGCTCGGCCGGGCTGTCCGACGACATCGGCCCGGGCATCCATGAGCTGGAAGTGGAAGTCGGCAATGAAAGCACCGCGCAGAAGGTGCGCGACGCAGTGCAGGAACTGGCGCTGGAGCTGGATGTGTTCGTCGAGTACGAGACCGACGAGGGCTGATGCCGGCGGGCTGCCGGCATCAGCCTCCACCTCAGAGGTTGGGCGGCAGCTTGCGACGGCGGCGGCGCCACCATGCACGCACACCCCAGGCCGCGATCAAGGCCAGCACCGCCACCGGCAGCAGCGCGGCGACGGCGCGGATCAGGAACGCAACGCTGGTGCTGAGGATGCTGCCCGACTCGCTCAGCGCCTCGCCGATCTCGCTGCGGCTGCGCTGGCCGGACGTGGTATCGAAATGGATCGTCACCAGCTGGGTATCGATGCGCCGGCGCTGCTGCGCGGCATCCTTGCTGGCCTGCTCGACACCCGCCTCGATCTCGGACAGCCGCGTGGTGATCGCCATCAGGTCCTCGATCTTCAGGTCCTTGCGGTCCTGGTAGGCCAGCAGCCGCGCGTGTTCCTTCTCCAGCCGCGCCTTGGTCAGCGCGGTGTCGGCCACGGCCTGCGCGAGGTCCTCGGCACGCGTGTTGCGCGACTGCAGCGTGCCGCCCTCACCGGCCAACGCGATCAACGGCTCGGTGCCCTTCGGTGCAATCCGCACCTTGACCTCGCCACTGGGCTGCTCGCCACTGCGCTGGTCTACCTGCAGCACCGCGCAGTCACCGAACTTCGCGCTCTGGCAGGCCTGTGCCACCTGCTGGATGCGCGGTGCGATCTGCGCCGCTTCCAGTTGCACCTGCACGTCGTGTTCGTAGGCGAGGAATGCGCCTTCCGGTGAAGCGATGGCAGCCTCGGCCGCCGTGGCGCCCGCATCCGCCGCCATGTCGCCCTGCTTGGCGCAGGCGCCCAGCGCCAGCAGCAGCACCGGCATTGCCGCCATGCACGTCCACGCGCGCACCGGCCTCACAGTGCGGCCCCGTCGTAGGAGGTCACCGCCAGCGTGGCCAGATCCACTGCAGGCACGCAGCGCACGTTCACCGCCACCATCGGCATACCGCTGCGCGGATCCACCGCCTCGCTGTAGGGGGCAATGCCGCATTCGCGGCAATGGTGATGGTCGATGTGGGCCTTGTTGAAGTGGTAGGTGGCCACGTCCGCCGGATCGGTGCTCAGCTGGAACGCTTCGCGCGGGGCGAACCACAGCAGGCTGCCACGGCGGCGGCACATCGAGCAGTTGCAGTCGATGACGTCGCTGATCGGCGCCCCGGCCTGTACGGTGAATGCGATCCTGCCGCAATGGCAGCTTCCCTGGTATTCCATGTTCTGCGCTCCTTTGGAGGGTCCTTGTCTGCGCCCATGGTAATCCTATGGCACGGGGACAAAGCAGCCACGCGGCCCTATGCTCAGGGTTTGACCCCGTACAGGAACGCCGATGCGCCCGCATCTTCTTGCCCTCGCCCTGGTCGCCGCGCTGGCCGGTTGCCAGCCGGCCGACGCCCCGACCAACGCTTCCACCCCGGCCACCAGCCAGCAGGCCGGTGACGCGGCGGTCGATGCCGCCTTCGCCGACCTGTCCAAGCGCGCCCTGGACACCTGGATGCAGCTGTCGCCGGTCAGCGCTACCCAGATCGGTGACCACCGCTACGACAGCGAGCTGGACGACCTCAGTGCCGCCGGCCAGCAGAAGACCCTGGCAGCCTACAAGGCGCTGCTGGGCGAGCTGGACAAGATCGAGGTGGCCAAGCTGGGCCGCGAGAACCAGGTAGACGCGGCGATCCTGCGCAACCAGCTGCAGTCGGAAATCTGGAATGCCGAAGTGCTGCAGTCCGGCAAGTGGGATCCGCAGCTGTACAACGGCATTGCCGGCAGCGCGATCTACGGCCTGATGGCGCGCGAGTTCGCGCCGCTGCCGGAGCGCCTGAAGTCGGCCACCGCACGCATGGAAAAGCTGCCGGCGATCTTCGCCCAGGCCCGCGAGAACCTGGATCCGGCGCGGGTGCCGAAGATCCACGCCGAGACGGTGGCCAAGCAGAACAAGGGCATCCTCAGCATCGTCGATACCTTCATCACCCCGCACATCGGTGAACTGCCGCAGGCCGACCAGCAGCGCCTGCAGGCCGCCATCGACGGCCTGAAGAAGGCGGTGGACGAGCAGCAGACCTGGCTGGACAAGACCCTGGTGCCGAATGCCAAGGGCGACTTCCGCATCGGTGCGGAAAAGTACGACCAGAAGCTGAAGTTCGCGCTGAGCTCCTCGCTGTCGCGCCAGGAGATCGGTGAGCGTGCACGCGCCGAACTCAAGCGCGTGCGCGAAGACATGTACGGCATCGCGCAGACCGTGCTGAAGGACAAGCCGGGTGCGCCGGAGATGCCGGCCCAGCCGACCGACGAGCAGCAGCAGAAGGCCATTGAAGCTGCGCTGGAGCTGGCCTACGCCGACAAGCCGGCACGCGACAAGGTCGTCGACGATGCCAAGGCCTCACTGGAGCAGTCCACCGCGTTCGTGCGCGAGCACGATCTGATGACGCTGCCCGACGCGCCGGTGGACATCATCCTGATGCCGGAATTCCAGCGTGGCGTGGCCGTGGCCTACTGTGATTCACCGGGTCCGCTGGACAAGAACCTGAAGACCTTCTACGCCGTGTCGCCGATTCCGGACGACTGGAACGACAAGCAGGTCGACTCGTTCCTGCGTGAGTACAACTCGCGCATGATCCACCTGCTGAGCATCCACGAAGGCACCCCGGGCCACTACCTGGAAGGCTGGCATTCGGCCAAGTTCCCCTCCACCCTGCGTGCGGTGCTGCGTTCAGGCCTGTTCGCCGAAGGCTGGGCGGTCTACACCGAGCGCATGATGCAGGAGCAGGGTTACCTCAACAACGACCCGCTGTTCCACCTGGTGCAGCTGAAGTTCTACCTGCGCACGATATCCAACGCGATCCTCGACCAGGGCGTGCACGTGGACAACTGGGATCGCGAGAAGGCAATGCACCTGATGACCCACGACGCGTTCCAGCAGGAAAGCGAAGCGGCGGGCAAGTGGGTGCGTGCACAGCTGACCTCGGCACAGCTACCGACCTACTTCGTCGGTGCGCAGGAACACTTCGACACCCGCAAGGCGGTGCAGGAGAGGCTGGGCGACAAGTTCAACCTGAAGGCGTACCACGACCAGATGCTGTCCTACGGCGCCCCGCCGGTGCGTTTCGCACGCCAGCTGATGCTGGACCAGCCGATCGAGTGATCGGGGTGGTGTAAGTTGGAAACGGAACGGCCCGGGCAAACCCGGGCCGTTTCTGCAGGCCGCCCCGAAATGACGGAACGGAGAACTCAGACGACCACTGCTGAGTAGACTCGAGCGGCGAGATCATGCGCGACGCCCATATTGACCAGTGCAAAATCAGACTCGTCTTCCCCACCAGTCTTTTTGACAATCTCCTGCAACTGGTACCTGCGCTCATACGAGGCCAGCACATCGCCAACGTCGCCCTTCGAACGGGCAGCACAAACGATCACCTTGCATCCTGCCTGTGCAAATTGGTCGATCAGACCATCCACGGTTCCGGAAACATCACCACGGTTGAAAATTCCGATCTTGCATCCGTTGATCTGAACCATTGCACTGAAGTCGAGCTTGTGGCCAATAGCCTCAAACGAAATGAATCGCGTGGCAGAGTGCGCAGCCAGCAGTCGGTACAACATGAGAAGCGTCGAGCTCTTTCCCGAGTTGCTGGCGCCACGAAGCGCGATCAGCTGTTTTTTCATTTTCCAAGTCCATTTTCAGGGTTGAAATAATGCTGCCGGAACCTGGCAGCGAGCACACACATCATGCCACCGAGTTGCACCGGATTCAGCGGCATTGAATGGCGGCAATCCAAGTGTCGGCACCCGCCTGGTTCACGGGACTCTTCGGTCTTCAGACACCATCGACAGCCCTTTTGCCATCTCCGCTGAAAGCCCTCACTTTAGCTCCAAGTAGTTGCCTAAACTGCGCTTCAGTGCACCCAGTCTTCGCACACCCTTGCGGCACCAGCGTCGCCCGTACCGGCGGCTGCATTTCACTCAGTGGCACCGCGTCACGCAACTGCTCCTTGGTGGGATAGACATATACCAACCGGTAGTGCGCCCTCCCGCTGTGCCCACGCCAGCGTTCGAACTGCAGCAGGCCACCGATCGGCGTCTTCTCGTACTGCCCCGGCAGGCTGTAGTCGCTGATTCCCAACGCCGCCAGCACCGAGCCGATGTTGGAATCGTGACCGACCAGCAGGGTCACCTTCGGCGACGCCGGGTCGTCGAACAACGCATTCACTCTTGTCAGCAGCGGAGCGGCCACATCACGCGCCACCTCGGGCGTTCCGAACAGGATGTCCTGGTAGCGGTTGCGGATCTGCGCCAGCGCCTGCCATTGCGCCTCGGTGGTCAACCGGCCCCAGCCTTCGCGGGGGATGCCACTGCCCTGGTAGTGCTCCATCAACAAGGCATCGACCAGCCCGCTGGCCAGCGCCAGTGATCCGGACGCGCGAGGCTCCTTGCCCGGTTCCGTACTGAAGGTGGTATCGGCCAGCGCCAGATGGCAGTCGCTGTGCCCCTTGCATGCCGCCGACTGCGGATAGCGGGTGATCTCCTCCACCACGGACAAAGCCGGTGCCAGGTCCACTGCGGCCAGCGCTCGCTGCATTGACTCCAGCACGCGCGTGCGGAATGCCGCGTCGTCGTTGTGGATCACCGGATCGAACAGCGGATCCATCGTCCCCAGCGCCATGCGCTGTTCGACCGTGACATGGCAGCCCGGAAACGCACCGGCAATGAAGAACTGCGCGGTGGCCTGGGTGCGCTGCAGGCTGTTGGCGTACGCGTGGAAGTCATCCTCCTGCGGGCAACCCGACACCGGCAACAGCTGCGCCTGGCGCAGCCACTGGCCGATGTAGCGCCCCATGTAGACCTCCAGCACACCGCCCTTGGTGGTCAGCTCGCCCGGTGCCACCTCCCAGCGCGGCCAGTCCTCGGGCGTCGCATTGGCCAGCGCGCCGGAGGCGACCACTGGCGCGCGCAGGTTGTGGCGGCTGAGCAGGACGACCTGCTCGAGCTGGTCGCCGTCCATGGGTGCCGGCGCAGCCGTGGCAACCGTAGCAACCGTGGCAACCAGGCTGAGTGCCAGCAACAGGGAGCGCAGGGGGCGGATCATGCAGGTCTCCGGAAACACGCTGGGGTCAGAGCCCTTTCCTGCGGAAAGGGATCCGACCCCGAAACGATCATTGATCGGCAGCAACAAATCCACCGGTCTGTCGTGCCCACAACCGTGCGTACAGACCACCGGCAGCAATCAGCTCGGCGTGGCTGCCGGTCTCGACGATGCGTCCCTGGTCCATCACCACCAACCGGTCCATGCGCGCGATGGTCGACAGCCGGTGCGCGATCGCGATCACCGTCTTGCCGCCCATCAGCTCATCCAGGCTGTCCTGGATGGCCGCTTCCACTTCCGAGTCCAGTGCCGAGGTTGCTTCGTCCAACACCAGGATCGGGGCGTCCTTCAGCAGCACGCGGGCAATGGCGATGCGTTGGCGCTGGCCGCCGGACAGCTTCACGCCGCGCTCGCCGACATGTGCGTCGTAGCCACGACGCCCCTGCCCGTCCACCAGCGTATCGATGAAGGCTTCGGCACGTGCCTTGGCCACCGCAGCGCGCAGCTGCTCATCGGTCGCGTCTGGACGGCCGTACAGCAGGTTGTCGCGGATCGAGCGGTGCAGCAGCGAGGTGTCCTGGGTGACCACACCGATCTGCTGGCGCAGGCTTTCCTGGGTGACGTAGGCAATGTCCTGGCCGTCGATCAGGATGCGGCCGCTTTCCAGGTCGTACAGGCGCAGCAGCACATTGACCAGGGTCGACTTGCCGGCCCCCGAAGGACCGACCAGGCCGATCTTCTCGCCCGGCTTCACCACCAGGTCCAGGCCTGCGATCACGCCACCCTTCTTGCCGTAGTGGAAGTGGATGTCCTGGAAATGCACGCCGCCACGGGTCACCTGCAACGGCACTGCATCCTCGCGGTCCTGCACGGTCAGCGGCTGGGCGATGGTGGTGATGCCATCCTGCACCGTGCCGATGTCCTCGAAGATGCCGTTGATGGTCCACATGATCCAGCCGGACATGTTGTGGATGCGGATCACCAGGCCGGTCGCCAGCGTGATCGCACCGACGGTGATGTGGCCGCCATTCCAAAGCCACAGCGCCAGCCCACAGGTACCGGCGATCAGGAAACCGTTGACGATGGCGATGGTCAGGTCCATGCCGGTGGTCACCCGGGTCTGCGCGCGGTGCTTGACCGCCAGTTCCTGGATCGACTCGGCCACGTAGGCCTGCTCGCGCCCGCCATGGGCGAACAGCTTCAGCGTGGGAATGTTGGTGTAGCCATCGACGATGCGGCCCATCGCCTTGGAACGCGCTTCGGACGCAATCCAGGCCCGTTCCTTCGCGCGCGGCACGAAGTAGACCATGATCACCGCATAGGCCAGCAGCCACAGGATCAGCGGCACCATCAGCCGCCAGTCGGCCTGCGCGAACAGGTACAGCGCGGTGCCGGTATAGACCACGATGTACCAGAGCGAATCGACCATCTGCACCGCCGACTCGCGCAGCGAGGTACCGGTCTGCATCACCCGGTTGGCGACGCTGCCGGCGAAGTCGTTCTGGAAGAAGCTCAGGCTCTGCCGCACCACATAGTTGTGCATCAACCAGCGCGAGCGGTTGCTCAGGCCGGGCACGATGGCCTGGTTGACCAGCAGGTTGTGCAGGCCGACCAGGATCGGACGCGCGATGACCGTGATGAACAGCATCCAGCCCAGGTCGTTGGCATGGCGCTTGAAGAAGTCGGCACCGGGCTGCTCGGCGACCATGTCGACGATGCGGCCCAGGTAATCGAACATCGCCACTTCCACCAGCGCCAGCAGCAGGCCGGCGATGAGCGTGGCCAGCAGCACCGGCCACACCGGGCGCAGGTAGTGCAGGTAGAACGGCAGCACTTTGCGCGGAGGCATCCGCCCGTCCACGGGCGGGAACACCGGAATCAGGGATTCAAACCAACGGAACATCGCATTCCCTCGCCATCTTTAGCTGGCGGAGTATCCCATGCCGCATGTGTACGCCGGCCGACGATCGCTGCGGCTGCGGTCGTGCCGGCCGCTGGCCGGCAACCTTGTGACGCATCCGGGGATCATGAGGTTGCCGGCCGCAGGCCGGCACTACCCATCGGATTCGTCAAACGTCAGCGCCGGGCCACGCCCGGCGGCGTCATTTCACTGGGGTGAACAGCAGGTCCTGGAAATCGAAACTGAAATCGGTCAGGTCGGAAATCGGCTGCATGCGCACCTCGCGCACCTTGCCGTCCGGGTCCAGGCTGAAGTTCACGAACGCGTCGGCGTTGAGCGAACGGTCGTCCCAGCGCACGATGAAGGTGTCGTGCTGCCAGTGCTCCAGGCGACCGCTCAGCTGCGCGGTCCTGGCAAAGCGCAGGCGCAGTCCCTTGCCCTCGGCACTGACCTGCATGTCGCCATACCAGCGGTCGCGGAACGTGCCTGTGTAGCCGGCCAGCGCCAGCGACGGCCTGCTGCCCTTGTCGCGCGCGCTCTGGTGCTTGGCCCACGCCTCGTCGGCCTTGTCCTGTCCCTTGGCCACGGCCTTGGCATAGGCGTCCACCCAGTCATGCTTTTCACCGCCCAGGTAGGCATCGAGCACACTCAGGGTGATCGCATTGAACGCCGCGCCCACTTCCTGATTGGTCAGCACCACCACGCCCAGTTTCTCGCCCGGTACCAGGGTCAGCCGCGAGACCATGCCCGGCCAGCCACCGGTGTGCCAGACCAGCTTCTGCCCGCGGTAGTCGCTCAGGCTCCAGCCTTCGCCATAGCCGGCGAAGTTGGCCCGCGCCGGTGCCAGCTCCGGCACGCTCGGCGCCGGGATCGACTGCGGCGTGATCATCCGCCACATCTGCTGCTGGCTCTTCTCGGAGAACAACGGCGTGCCGTCGGCCAGTTTGCCTTCGGCCAGCTGCACCTGCATCCAGCGCGCCATGTCGTGCGCGCTGGAATAGATGCCGCCGGCGCCGGCATTGTTCGACCAGGTCAGCGGCGCGACGGTACGCAGGTCCTTGAAATCGTACTTGGCGTGGCCGACCGCGGCCTTGTCGCCCGGCTTCAGGTGATCGGCGTTGTAGCGCGTGCCGGCCATGCCCACCTTGTCGAAGATGCGGGTCTGCAGGAACTGCTGGTAACTCATGCCGGAAACATGCTCGATCACCTGCTGGGCGACCGCGTACAGGATGTTGTCGTACGCATAGCCCTCGCGGAATCCACCCTTCAGCGGCACCTTGCCCAGCCGTTCCACCACTTCGGCATTGCTGTAGGAGGTGGTCGGCCAGAACAACAGGTCACCGGCGCCCAGGCTCAGTCCGCTGCGATGCGACAGCAGGTCGCGGATCGTCATCTGGCCGGTCACGAACGGATCGGACATGCGGAACGACGGCAGGTGGTCGATCACCTTGTCGTCCATCTTCAGCTTGCCGTCCTCGGCCAGCAGGTTCAGCGAGGTGGCGGTGAACGCCTTGGTGTTGGACGCAATGGCAAACAGCGTATCGGCCTGCACCGGTTCCGGCTTGCCCTGCTCGCGCACGCCCCAGCCGCGCTCCAGCACCACCTCGCCATCCTTGACCACCGCCACCGCAATGCCGGGCACGTCGAACTGCGCGCGCACGCGCTCGACGGTTGCATCCAGCTCCTGCAGCTGCGCCGGGGTGGCAGCGCTCGCCATGGTCGTGCACGCCAGCAGCACGGCTCCTCCAATCCAGGGTTTCATCCAGCACGATCTCCGAACAGGGGTGGCGGCCATGTGCAGGCCGTCACCGGGGTTTCGCGGGATGGTAACGTTCTGCGTTGCACCCTGCCCTGTGCCATAGGAGGGGTGTCATGGGCGAGAACGGCCAACCGAGCAGCGGCTCCACCATCATTCCGTGCCTGCGCTACCGCGATGCGCAGGCTGCCATCGACTGGCTCCAGCGCGCCTTCGGCTTCCATGCCCAGGCCGTCTACGCCGATGGCGATACGGTGTTCCATGCGCAGCTGACCTTCGGCACCGGCATGATCATGCTGGGCTCGGCCAGCAACCAGAGCGCGTGGAGCGAGCATGCGGCGATGCCTGATGAGGTCGGCGGCCGCCAGACGCAGATTGCCTGCGTGATCGTCACCGATGCCGACGCGCACTACGCCCGGGCCAAGGCCGCCGGTGCCCGAATCGTCATCGACATCGCCGACCAGGACTACGGCGGCCGTGGCTATGCCTGCGCCGACCCGGAAGGCTACCTGTGGTGGTTCGGCAGCTACGACCCGTGGCGCGCGGACCACGGCCAGTGACCGCCGGAGCGATCCGCTGCGGCATCGGTGGCTGGGTGTTTCCCGAATGGCGCGGCGGCGTTTTCTACCCCGTAGGCCTGCCACAGCGTGAAGAACTGGCCCATGCCAGCCGTGCCCTGCGTTGCATCGAAATCAACGGCACCTTCTACCGCACGCCCACCGCCGCGCAGTGCGCGCAGTGGGCCGCACAAACGCCGGAAGGCTTCCGGTTTTCGATGAAGGCGCCACGCTACCTGGTGCAGCGCCGCGACCTGTCCAGCACGGTCGAGGCGGCCGCGCCCTTCCTGCAGGCGGCGACCGCGCTCGGTGACCGGCTGGGCCCGCTGCTGTGGCAGTTCGATCCACGGCATCCGGCCGACGCCGAAGCACTGGAACGGCTGATGGCACAGCTGCCGAAGCATCTGGACGGGGTGCCGCTGCAGCATGCGCTGGAGGTCCGCAACGCCGAGGCACATGGCCCGGCACTGGTCGACGCCGCCCGCCGCCACGGCGTGGCGCTGGTGATCGAGGATAGCGACGAGGCGCCATTGCACGGCGATGTCAGTGCCGGCTTCGTCTATGCGCGGATCAAGCGCAGCCAGGCCCGCTTGAACGAGGGCCTGCCGGCGCCCGTGCAGCAGCGCTGGGCCGAACGCGCACGCCGCTGGTCATGCGGTGAACCAGTGGATGACCTGCCCTGCCTGGCCGCGCCAGCTCCGGAAACCCCGCGCGAGGTCTACCTGCTGTGCATCGGCGCGGGCAAGGCACGCAACCCGGCGGCGGCGATGGCCCTGCAGCGGCGGGTTGGCCAGGGCAGCGATCCCGCACGCGGGTAGCGCTGCGACGTTCGCCTTGCCTCACAATAGGCGGATGAGCACACCCGACACCCGCAAAGCGCTGTGGCAGATCCACTTCTGTGTCCTGCTGTGGGGCGTCACCGCCATCCTCGGCAAGCTGATCACCCTGCCCGCATTGCCGCTGGTGTGGTGGCGCATGCTGCTGGTGACGGCGATGCTGGCCCTGCTGCCGCGGGTCTGGCGCGGGCTGCGCACCCTGCCCCTGCGGCTGGTGGCCGGTTACGCCGGTATCGGTGCGCTGGTCGCCCTGCACTGGCTGACCTTCTACGGCGCGGTGAAACTGGCCAATGCCTCGGTGGCCGCCACCTGCATTGCACTGGCCCCGGTGTTCACCTCGATCATCGAACCCTGGGTCGCCAAGCGGCCGTTCCAGCTACGTGAACTGGCGTTCGGCCTGGCGGTGCTGCCGGGTGTTGCGCTGGTGGTCGGTGGCGTGCCCGATGGCATGCGCCTGGGTGTCTTGATCGGCGCGATATCGGCGCTGCTGGTGGCGGTGTTCGGCTCGCTCAACAAGCGCATGGTCAGCCACGCCGATCCGCTCACGGTCACCGCCCTGGAGCTGGGTGCCGGCACCCTCACCCTGACCCTGCTGGCACCGCTGATGCCCTACCTGCTGCCAGCACTGGCCAGCCCGCTGTGGGTGGTCCCGAATCTGCACGACAGCATCCTGCTGCTGGTGCTGGCCGGGTTCTGCACGCTGCTGCCGTTCGCCCTGGCCCTGGTCGCACTGCGCCACCTGAGCGCCTATACGGTGCAGTTGGTGACCAACCTGGAGCCGGTCTATGCGGTGGTGCTGGCGGTGGTGCTGCTGCGCGAGCAGCACGAGGTCACGCCGTGGTTCTACCTGGGCGTGGCCATCATTGTCGGCGCGGTGTTCCTGCATCCGCTGCTGAACCGCCGCAAGCCGGTGCAGCACCCGGAAATCCTTGGCACGGCCGAGGCACGCAACATCGCCGATTGAGTGCATCCGCGCATGGCGTGGATCTGCCGGATCCGGATCGATGTCTCAACGCTGCGGCCAATGCCAGGCCGGCGCATCCAGCAGGCCCTGCCCGCTCAGCAGCGTGCGGCCCTGTTCCTTGTGCAGATGCAGCGAGTGGCAGCCCGGCGCCTGCTCCAACGCCGCGATCAGCCGGCTGGCGTGTGACACCACCCACACCTGGCTGCGCGCACTGGCGGCGATGATCAGCCGCGCCAGCGCCGGCAGCAGGTCCGGATGCAGGCTGGTCTCCGGCTCGTTCAGCACCAGCAGCGGCGGTGGCCGCGGCGTGTGCAGTGCCGCGGCCAGCAGCAGGAATCGCAGGGTACCGTCAGACAATTCGGCCATCGACAACGGCCGCAGCAGCCCGGGCTGGTGGAATCGCAGGGCCAGTCGACCGTCCAGCTCTTCGAAGCCGACCGTGGCGCCGGGGAAGGCATCATCGACACTGCGTGCCAACGCAACCGGATCTCCGATCTCGAGAATGGTCACCCAGGCCGCCGCCAGATCCCGGCCGTCGTGATGCAGCACCGGCGTGCGCGTTGCCATCGCCGGTTGTCGCGCCGGGGCATCGGCGTCGCTGCGGAAATGATCGTAGAAGCGCCAGCGACGGATGTACTCACGCAGGGCGATGGTTTCCGGCATGCGCTGCGGATCGCCGACCTGGGTGAACAGGCTGTCGAACAGTGACAACCGGTCATCCACGAGATCCCAGCCGTGCGCATGGCGTTGCCGCACCATTGCCCCACGGCGATCGACCAGCAGGTTGGCGCTGCGCAGGAACGGCCCGGCCCAGATCGCCTCCGCCTTGATCTGCGGATCCAGCGCAAACGCGGAACGGCTGGGTGGCGGGTAGCCCAGGTCGATGGCATAGCCGAACTCGTCGGTGGTGAATCCCAGCTTCAGCCCCACTGACGCCTGCCGGGGCCCGCCCTGCAGCGGGATCTCGCCGGCCGCGACCCGGCGATCGATGGATTCGGGGCCGGCCCACAGCGCCGAACCAAGTCCCCCTTCGCGGGCCAGCACCGCCGCGACGCCGCCCTGGGCGGTTTCCGCCAGCAGGCGCAGCGCGCGGTACAGGCTGGATTTGCCACTGCCGTTGTCACCGCTGACCACGTTCAACGGCTGCAGCGGCAGTACCAGCCCGTGCAGCGAGCGATAGTGGGCGATGGCCAGGGTCTGCAGCATGGCTGGTGTCCGTGGAAACAGGGACGTCATGCTGGCCGGTTCTGATCGCAGGAGCTGCGACGCCAAGTAAAACGGGAAGAGCATCCACGCATGGCGTGGATCTACTGGAGCGGCATCGAATCATCCACGCGTCGCATGCGTTCAGCGCGCGAACCGCCGTGTTTCAGCCCGCCAGCTCCACCCGGTTGCGACCGTTGCCCTTGGCCCGGTACAGCGCCTTGTCGGCGCGCGCCAGCATCTCATCCACGCTTTCACCGGGCTGGTGCTGGGCCACACCAATGCTGATCGTGACCGGGAATCCCAGCGGCAGATCCGCCACGGCCAGGCGCAGGAACTCGCATTGCAGTTCGGCCGTGCGCAGATCAGCGCCCGGCATCACCGCCACGAACTCCTCGCCACCATAGCGCGCGGCCATGCCACGGCCGGCAAAATGCGAACGCAGCAGCACGCCCAGCTCGGCCAGTACCCGGTCGCCGGTGGCGTGGCCCTGGAAGTCATTGATGTGCTTGAAATGATCGATGTCCAGCAGGGCCACGCAGGCTACTCCCGGTTGCCCATCGATCTCCGCAACCGCCTCTTCCAGTGCCGCTGCCATCGCGCGGCGGTTGGGCAGGCCGGTCAGCGCATCGGTGCGGCTCTGTTCGGCCAGGTCGGCATTCTGCGCCAGCAGCACGTCCTGGTACTCCGACAGCAGGCGCTCGTAGTCATCGCGTTCCAGCATGTGCTTCTGGATGTCGAGCGCGAAACGACGCAGCTCCATCACCAGCATCACCTGCCGTGACAGCGCGGCCAGCGCCTCGGCCTTGTCGCTGGGCAGGTGCTGCGGCTGTGCATCGAACACGCACAGCGTACCCAGCGGCAGGCCATCGGAACTGATCAGCGGCGCACCGGCGTAGAAGCGGATGTGCGGGTCGCCGGTCACCACCGGGTTGTCGTGGAAGCGGATGTCCTGCAACGCATCCTCAACCACCATGATTTGGTGCGGCTGCAGGATGGCGTGGCCACACATCGATTCGCTGCGCAGGTTTTCCGCCGCGTCGATGCCCTGGATCGACTTGAACCATTGCCGTTCGACGTCAATCAGGGTCACCGCCGCCATCGAGGTACCGCAGACCGCCTTGGCGATCGCCACCAGGTCGTCGAATGACTTCTCGCGCTGCGAATCAAGGATCCGGTAGCGGTACAGCGCCTCGAGCCGAAGGGCTTCGTTGGCAGGCTTGTCGGGCTTGATCATGCAGCGTCACGTTCCGGCAGGTCACTGCAAAGTCTAGCTGATGCCGGCGCGTAATCCGCACAACGGGTAGTGCCGGCCGCTGGCCGGCATCCCGCGCGCATTCGATGCTTGGAGCAGCCGGCCAGCGGCCGGCACTACCGCGCGTTACCAGTCCAGCTGCTTCGGCAGGAGGCCCTGCAGTTCCTGCTCGGTCAGGTTGCGCCACTGGCCCGGCTTCAGCGCGCCGATCTTGATGTTGTCGATGCGCACGCGGCGCAGCTGGGTCACGCGATAGCCGAATTCGGCGGCCATCAGGCGGATCTGCCGGTTCAGGCCCTGCTGCAGGGTGATACGGAAGCCGAACTTGGCGATGCGCGAGGTCTTGCACGGCAGCGTCATCTGGTCGTGGATGCGCACGCCGCGCGCCATGCCGCGCAGGAACTCATCGGTGACCGGCTTGTTCACCGCCACCAGGTATTCCTTCTGGTGGCCATTTTCGGCGCGCAGGATCTGGTTGACGATGTCGCCGTTGCTGGTCATCAGGATCAACCCCTCGGATTCCTTGTCCAGGCGGCCGATCGGGAAGATGCGCTGTTCGTGGCCGACGAAGTCGACGATGTTGCCCTTGACCGAAGTTTCGGTCGTGCAGGTGACGCCTACCGGCTTGTTCAATGCGATGTAGACGTGGCGGCGGGCGCCGGGCTTGCGTGCCACGCGGGCGCGCAGCGGCTGGCCGTCGACCAGCACCTGGTCTTCCTCGCCCACCACCGCGCCGGTACCGGCCGGATGGCCGTTGACGGTAACGCGGCGCGCGGCGATCAGGCGATCGGCCTCGCGGCGGGAGCAGAAGCCGGTGTCGGCGATATGTTTGTTGAGTCGGGTGGTCATCGGCCCATTATCCGGCATCGCCGCCCGCTGCGCTTCACGCCAGGGCGGGCGGATCGAGCTCCTCACCGTCGAAGACCCGGTTGCGGCCCGCCCGCTTTGCCACGTACATGGCATGGTCGGCGCGCCGCAGCAGCCCGGCCAGATCGTCCTCGCCCGGTCGCCACTGCGCCAGGCCGATGCTGGCGGTCACCTCCAGCCCCGGCACCTGCAGGGCCTGGCCAGCCTCGGTGATGCGCTGGCGCAGGCGGTCCAGCCGCGCCGACGCCGCCTCGCGCGGCATGCCGGGCATCAGCAGCAGGAACTCTTCGCCGCCCATCCGCACCACTTCGTCCTGGCTGCGTACCGCCGCGCGCAGGGCACGCGCCACCGCCACCAGCACCTGGTCGCCCACTGCGTGGCCGTGGCGGTCGTTGATGTCCTTGAACAGGTCGATGTCGAGGAAGCCGATCACCAACGGGCCGCGCTCACGGTCCACCCGTTCCAGATGGCGGGCCAGCTGCTGCAGTCCGGCGCGACGGTTGGGAAGCCCGGTCAGGCCATCGGTCTCGGCCAGCTGGCGAAGTTCATCACGCTGCTGGCGCAGCCGGCCCAGCCGCTGGTTCAACGCATACGCGGCCATCATCAACAGCCAGGTCACCGCCAGCTGCAGCGCCTCCACCCGGTATTCCAGCAGCCACGCCGCACCACAGGCATCGGCGATGATCAGTACCAGCATCGGTGCCAGCGCGGCCAGACCCGCCTGTGCCCAACGGTCGCCGCGCCAGCGTGCCCAGACGCCGACCATCAGTGCCAGGCCACATCCGGACAGATAGGACACCTGCAAGCCCTTCGCGACCCAGGCCAGATGCTCCCAGCGCAGCCACGGCACCAGCACGGCCAGCGCCATCAGGGTCCACAACACCGCCAGTTGGGCCGGGCGCGATCGAGGCAGCACGCGGTCGCCTCCGTTCAGCCGCCACAGCGCCGGCAGCACCAGTGCCTGGGTCGCAGCGGTCAGCGCCAGCAGCCACCAGGCGCCGTGCTCGCCCACCGGCAGCCAGGGTTCCGGATAGCCGCTCAGCCCGCCGAGGATGGCCTGCCACAGCACCATCACGCTGTTGCCGGCGATGTAGACCAGGAAACTGCGGTCCCGGGTGGTCAGGAAGGCCATCAACGCCGACAGCGCCAGCGCAATCGCCACCGCGATGCAGGCCGCACGCACCAGCAGGCGGGCGGTGTCGTTCTGCTGCACCGGGCTGGGCGCGCCCAGCCGCAGGGTCGGTACCCAACGTGCCTTCAGCGGTGTCTGCCAGGAGACCAGGAACGGCTCATGGCTGCCGGCCGGCGGTACCGCCACCAGGCCGATGCCAGCCCGGAAACGTGAATCGCGGGTGCGCGCGTCGTGCATGTTGCCGCAGATCTCGCGGTCGCCATGCTGGACGCGCACTTCACCGGCAAAGACGTTGAACACGTCCAGCGCCTGCGGTTGGCCTGACCAGCCCTGCGGCGGAGCCGGTACCAGCACCTGCTGGCGGGCGCCGGACAGCATCTCCGGCGTGCATGCGCGGTGCGGCGTCGGCTCGTCGGTAGCGCCGCCGACCAGGAGATAATCATGGCCCGGCACGGCCTCTGCAGCCTGAAGCGGCCACGGCAACGCCAACCACACCATCAGGACGGCCAGCACCGCTCCTGTTCCATACCGCCACTGCCTGCCGCCCACGCCACGTCCTGTTCCTGCTTACGTCCGCGCCCACTGCGCGCCGCCCCTGGCGCGCATTATCGCAGCCGGGCACGCCACGCATGTGTAGACCAAAGTCGGCGCCCGCGGTTCAGCCAGCCGCCGGCGGCCCCTTCACCGCGACCAGCCGTACCGGGCGCAGATCGACCAGGGTCAGCCGCTCCAGCGGCTGCGGCCGTTCGATGGCATAGCCCTGCAGCCCCTGCACGCCAAGCCGGGTCAGCGCACCGGCAACCTCGGCGGTCTCCACCCACTCGGCCACCACTTCCATCTGCAACTCGCGCCCGAGCTCGCTGATCGCGCGCACCGTGGCGTGGCTGACCGGGTCGGTATCCATGTCGCGCACGAAGGCGCCGTCGATCTTCAGGATGTCCGCCGGCAACTGGCGCAGGTAGCCGAAGGAAGACAGGCCGGAGCCGAAGTCATCCAGCGCCATCCGGCACCCCCGTGCCTTCACCGCATCGATGAAGGCGCGGGCCTGGCTGAGGTTGCTGATCGCCGCGGTCTCGGTGATCTCGAAGCACAATTTGGAGGCCAGCGCGCGGTTGCGCTCGAGCAGGTCGCAGACGAAGGCGAGGAATCCCGGCTCGGCGATCGACTGCGCGGACACGTTGACGTTGCACAGGCCCAGCTGGCGCACGTGCGCCGGGCACACCTGCAGGTGGCGGAACAGCAGCCCGAGCACGTGCCGGTCCAGCGCCACCGCCATGCCATAGCGCTCCACCGCCGGCATGAACTGGCCGGGCAGATGCAGGCTGCCATCGGTGCCACGCATGCGCACCAGCACCTCGTAGTGCAGGTAGGACGGATCGCCAACGCGGGCGATGCGCTGTGCATACAGCAGCATGCGATTCTCGGCCATCGCCAGGCTGACGCCCTGCAGGCGCTCGGCCTCCTGCCGCCGCTCCTCCAGCGCCATGCGGTTCTCATTGAAGCAGTGCACGCGGTTGCGCCCGGCCTGCTTGGCGGCATAGCAGGCGCTGTCGGCAGCACTCATCAACCAGTTCACGTCCGGCGCATCTGCACTGACCTCGACCACGCCGATGCTGCAGCTCAGCTGCGGGCTGCCCTCGCTGATCGGGAACGTGGCCTGGCCCAGGTTGCGGATCACCCGCTGCAGCACCCGCTTGGCTTCGTCCTGCCCGGCATGGGCGAGGAACACGGCGAACTCGTCGGCGCCCAGGCGGCCGACCCAGTCACCGTCACGCACGGCCGCCACCAGATAGTCGGCGAAACTGCGCAGCATCTGGTCACCGGCGGCATGGCCGAAGCTGTCGTTGACCAGCTTGAAGTGGTCCAGGTTGATGTAGCACAGCGCATGCGTACCGCCATCACTGCGTACCTGCAGCAGCGCACGCTCCAGCAGCCGCTCGATCTCGCGGCGGTTGATCAGGCCGGTCAGCGGATCGTGGCTGGCGTGATGCTCGATCTCACGTGCCAATGCATGGTTCTGGCTGACATCCTCGATGATCGCAAACACCGACAGGCCGCCTCCCGCGCTGCGCACGCCGGTGCCACTCCAGCGCCCCCACACCAGGCTGCCATCGCGGCGGCAGAAGCGCAGTTCACTCGGCCGCAGCTGCCGGTCCCAGTCGATGCGGCCGACGCCATCGATGACCAGTTCGCCTTCCATCAACAGATCGCCGAGCGACATCTGCAGCAGCACGTCGCGTCGGTAGTCGAGGATGTCGGCCATCGCCTGGTTGGCTTCGATCACCTTGCCGTCGGTGTCGAGCTTGAGCATGCCGACATTGGCCTGGTAGAAGGCCGCACGGAAGCGGCTTTCATGCTCGGTCAGGTCCTTGCCGACGCGGCGCGCGAGGGCCACCGCCATCAGGCTGATCGCCAGCACCGACAACCCGCCGACCACAAGCGTGGCGATCCGTACCATCGTGGCCATGCGCAGCAAGGCTTGCGAAAATGCCTGCGCCTGCACCTGCAGCCGCCGGTCCAGATCACGCAGTTGTTGCAGGTACCGATCGCGGTCCGCCGCTGGCAGCACGCCCTGGGCGTGCCCCGACTGCAGCTCGGCAACCAGCCGCTGCATGGCCAACAGATCATCGTCGGTCTGTCGCCACAGCGTGGTTGCTTCCCGGAATGCACCGATGTCGCGTGCATAGCGGAACGAGAACACCAGGCGTGGGATATCGGCGCGCGCGTTGCCACCCTGCAGGAAGCCCTGCCTGGCCTTTTCCTCGTCCGGTACCGCCTGTTCCAGCGCCAGCCGGGCCTGCAGATCGCCCAATGGAATCCGCAGCGCCTGGCGCGCGTCATCCAGGTCCTGGGCATGGCCACGCGCCAGGTAGCGGCTCAGCGCAGCGGTTGCATCCTGCTGTCCTCGTGACCAGTACCCCTGGCCGGCAATCCAGGCCGTCGAGGCTGCCTGCAGTTCCTGGATCAACGCGGACAACGCGACCAACCCGATCGCCATGCCCGTCAACAACGCAAAGCGCAATCCCAGCCCACGGGTCATCGGCACCCGCCGGCTCTGCTGGTCCGTGCCACTTCTACCCATCCCGGATCCCCCCGAATGTGCTGCGGTGACAACCTGCCTTGGAACCGGCCCAGCCTATGACCGGCAATGTGTGGGCCATGCGAAAAAGGGGACGGAGGGGATTAAGTCGTTTTCGGCATAAGCGCATGGCCTGCCATTTACGACTTAATCCCCTCCGTCCCCTTTTCCTGTACGCCAGCCCGGGGGCGGGCGTTGTCATGGACGGATGCGGGTGCGGCTTAGAAGCTGCGCGGGCCGCGCGGCTTGAAGCCGTCACGACGCGGCGGGCGGCTGTCGCGGTCACCGCCGCGGTCGCCACCATGGCCACCCGGACCACCCGGGCCACCACGACGCGGACCACCCGGGCCGCCCGGGCCACGCTTGTCGAAGCGCGGCTTGAACGGACGCGGGGCCGGGTTGGTGTCTTCACCCGGAGCCAGCGCACGCATCTGCAGCTGCTGGCCGGACACCCACACCTTCTGCAGGTGCGACAGCACGTCCGGCGGCATCTGTGCCGGCAGGTCCAGCAGCGAGAAGTCGTCGTGGATGTCGATGCGGCCGATGAAGCGGCTTTCCAGGCCCGCTTCGTTGGCGATGGCGCCGACGATGTTGGCCGGCTTCACGCCATGTTGGTGGCCCACCGAAATGCGGTAGGTCTCCATGCCCTGCTCCGGTGCACCACGCGGCGGAACCTCACGGCGCGGACGCTGCTCGAAACCACCTTCGGCGTCGTCGCGACGCGGGCCACGCTCGAAGCGTGGACCACGCTCGTTGCGGTCGAAGCGATCGCCACGCTCCGGACGGTCGCCACGGTCGAAACGCTCGCGCGGGGCGCGCTCTTCACGCGGGGCACGCACCGGCGGCTGCAGCAGGAACGGGGTGTCACCCTGCAGCATCTTGGCCAGCGCGGCGGCGATCTCGATGGCCGGCACGTTCTGCTCGTTCTCGAAGCGCTCCAGCAGCTGGCGGTAGAAGTCCAGGCCGCCGGCACCGAGGGTTTCGGTGATGCGCGTGGTGAATTTGTTGATGCGGGTGTCGTTGACCGCTTCCACGCTCGGCAGCTGCATCTCTTCGATCGGCTGGCGGGTGGCGCGCTCGATCTGGCGCAGCATGCCCTTCTCGCGCGGGGTGGCGAACAGGATCGCCTCGCCGCTGCGGCCGGCACGACCGGTACGGCCGATACGGTGCACGTAGCTTTCGGTGTCGTACGGAATGTCGTAGTTCAGCACGTGGCTGATGCGCTCCACGTCCAGGCCGCGCGCAGCCACGTCGGTGGCGACCAGGATGTCCAGCTTGCCTTCCTTCAGCATGGCGATGGTGCGCTCACGCTGGGCCTGCTGCATGTCGCCGTTGATGGCGGCAGCGGCCAGGCCACGGGCCTGCAGCTTGCTGGCCAGTTCTTCGGTGCCGGCCTTGGTGCGCGCGAAGATGATCATCGCGTCGAACGGCTCGACTTCCAGGATGCGGGTCAGCGCATCCAGCTTGTGCATGCCGCTCACCCACCAGTAACGCTGGCGGATGTTGGCCGAGGTGGTGGTCTTGGCCGCGATGGTCACTTCCACCGGGTCCTGCAGGTAGGTCTGCGCGATGCGGCGGATCTGCGGCGGCATGGTGGCCGAGAACAGGGCCACCTGGCGCTGCTCCGGCAGCTTCTTCAGCACCGCTTCGACGTCGTCGATGAAGCCCATGCGCAGCATTTCATCGGCTTCGTCCAGCACCAGGGTCTTCAGCTCGGACAGGTCCAGGGTGCTGCGGTCGAGGTGGTCGATCACGCGACCGGGGGTACCGACCACGATATGCACGCCACGGCGCAGCGCCGACAGCTGCTGCCCGTAAGGCTGGCCGCCGTACACCGGCAGCACGCGGAAGCCCGGGATCTTCGACGAGTAGGACTGGAACGCTTCGGCGACCTGGATGGCCAGTTCGCGGGTCGGCGCCAGGATCAGGGCCTGCGGCTTGATCTGCTGCAGGTCGATGTTGGACAGTACCGGCAGCGCGAACGCGGCGGTCTTGCCGGTACCGGTCTGGGCCTGGCCCAGCACGTCGCGGCCTTCCAGCATCGCCGGGATGGTGGCGGCCTGGATCGGCGACGGGGTTTCGTAGCCGATGGCGGTGACCGCCTGCATCACGGGCTCGGACAGGCCGAGCTGCGCGAACTGCAGCGGCGCTTGGGAATCTTGGGACATGGGGAACTCCGAAGGCACTGCCGTCTTCCTGGCAGTGCGATAAAAAAGGGATGGTCCGCGCTTTGGGCGCCCTTCTTATCGCGTGCCCTGGCGCTGCTCGGTCGGAGGAGATTTCACTCGCTCAGAGCGGGATGATACCGCATTGATCCTGAACGAGGCGTACAGCTTTCCGTGCGCGTGCCGTCATGCCCCGTGCTGGCGCACAATACGCGCCCTCTTCCCGGCCCGGCCGCTGGCCTGCGCCCCTCTTCCCAGGAACCCCGCTCCATGCAGATTCTCGAATTCGACCTCGACGGCGACTACGTCGAACTCAAGCAGCTGCTCAAGCTGGCCGACCTGGTCACCAGCGGCGGCGAAGCCAAGATGGTCATCAGCGAAGGCCTGGTGCGGGTCGACGGCGAAGTCGAACTGCGCAAGGCCTGCAAGATCCGCGCAGGCCAGGTGGTCGAGTTCGCCGACAGCCAGATCCGGGTGCTGGCCGCCGGCTGATGTGAGGCTGTTCAGGCTACGCGCTGGGTCAGGTGCAAGGCAATCAGCTGCCTGAACGGTGCCACGCCCTGCGCCAGGCGCAGGCCGGCCGCCCGCAGCAGCCGCGCCGGGCGGCGATCGTCGGTGTACAGGCTGGCGATCGCATTGGTGGCCTCGTACAGCGGCCGCGACGCCAGCCGGTGACCCCGTTGGTAGCTGGCCAGCATGCCGGCGGCGGCAATGTCGGCACCGCGACGCTGCTGCGCGACGATGCCCTGCGCCAGCCGCTGTGCGCTGGCCAGGCCCAGGTTGAAGCCATGCGCGGTGACCGGGTGCATGCCGACTGCGGCATCGCCGATCAGCGCCGAACGCTCGCCAACAAAACGGTGCGCGTACACACCTACCAGCGGATACGCCTGCGGCGTGGCCACCGGCTGCATCCGGCCCAGCCGATGTTCGAAGCAAGCACTGATGGCCTCGCCGAAGGCCACCTCGTCCATCGCCAGCAGCGCCTCGATCTGCCTCGGCGGCAGCGTGATCACCGCCGAGGCCTGGCCCTCGTTGAGCGGCAGCAGCGCCATCGTGCGGCCGTAGCCGAACCATTCCCAGGCAGTGTGGCGATGGTCGCGCTCGACCTGCATGCGGCACACCAGCATCGACTTGCCGAAGTCGCGCATCTGCGCACCGATGCCGAGCATGCGGCGGGTGGCGGAGAAGCGGCTGTCAGCGGCCACCAGCAGCCGCGCATGCAGTTGGCTGCCGTCATCGAGTTTGACCACATGGCCCTGTGCATCGGCTTGCACGCCCTGCACCTTGCGCCCGTCGAACAGTTCCACGCCGTCCTGGCCCTGCACCGCATCCCATGCGGCACGGCGGATCAGATGGTTGGGTACCAGCCAGCCCAGCGGCTGGCCGTCGACCTGGCTGCTGGCGAAGGTCAGCGCGAACGGCGAGCCGCCGTTCATCACCCTGGCGTCGCGCAGCTCAGCGACTTCGGCCTGCGGCAGGCGCTGCCACAGACCCAGTTGCTCCATGCTCTGCCGCGAGGCATGGGTCAACGCGATCTCCCTGCCATCGAAGGCGGCCTCGGCCAGGGCCTGGCGCGGCTGCACTTCGACCAGCCCGACCTGCAGCCCGCTGCCGGCCAGCGCGCGCGCGAAGCACAGACCTGCCGGTCCGGCGCCAACCACCACCACGTCCATCCTGCGCATGCGCGCCTCCTGCCGATGATTCAGTCCGCGCCAGCATAGCGCCGCGCACCTGAGCGGCCTTGATCTGGATCAGGCCGACTTACAGAAGTGCGAACACCAGCGCCAGGATCGACATCAGCGACACCAGCCACACCAGGCTGCGCACGTAGGGCACGCCTGCGGCGTACAGGGGAAGATAGACCACACGCGCCCAGAAGTAGGCCTGCGCCGCCAGTGCAGTGGTGTCATTGCCGCGACCGGCCACGACCACCGCGATGGCGGCGGCGGCGAAGAACGGGAACGTCTCCAGGAAATTGGCCTGCGCACGCTGCAGGCGCCCGGCCAGAGGGCTGACCGGCTTTGCGTCGCCATCGCGTGCCGAGGCATTCCACTTCATCCCGCGCTCGCGGGTGACCACGGTGGAGGTGGCGAAGATGTAAACGAAGCCGAGCAGGACCGACCAGGCCAGCATCGTCAATTCAGTTGCCATCATTCATCTCCTCAGGGTGCCGACGCACGCAGGCTGTAACCGGCCAGACGCCACACCTGGTCCTCGTCGAAACGGAACGAGACCAGCTCGCGCACCGGCTGCGCGCTGTTGGCGAAACGGGTCGGGAAACTGACGTTGATGTACAGCCCTTCCGGCACCGCGGCACCTGCGCTGTACTTGACCCGGGTGATGGTGGGCTGGCCACGCCCGGCCAGCGCACCCAGGCGCGTGCGCTCGGTGGTCAGCTGGCTGACGAATGCGGCCTTCGGCACCGCACGACGCGCGACGGCGGAGGCGCCATCCCACAGTTCACCGGCGCGGTTGGCATCGACCAGCTGTGCGGCTTTCAATGCAGCAGCGCCCATCTCGGCATCCTGTTTCTGCACCTGGGCCTGCTGTGCAGCGGTCAACGCCGGGGCGCCGGCGGTGGCTGGCTTCGCAGCCGCTGGCGAGGCCGGGGCCGGGCGTGCCGGAGCCGGTGCCGGCGTGGCCGGCGCAGGTGCCTGCGCCAATGCGGTCAGGGGCAGCAGGGACAGCAGCAGGAGCACGCGCTTCATGGACACCGCCGGTTTTCTGGAGAGAACCGCAGTCTACGCCAGCGCGGTGACTATGCCGTCAGCGTGCCGGGGCGTTGCCCTCCACCGCTGCCGCATCAGCCTGCGCGGCGGGCGCGGCGGTGTTCACTGGCGCCTGTTCGGCCACCGGCGGCGGCTCCGACGGTGCCGGTGGCAGCGTTGCCACGTCGATCTCCGACAGTGGGCTTTCTTCCGGGCACACCGCGTCCGGGAAACCGAAGCGCTGCTTCAGCGCCTGGCCGCAGCTGTTGATCGATTCCATGTCAGCGCCTTCCCGCTTGCACTGCTGGTCGAAGGCAATCAGGAACGCGTCCTTGCGTTGCACGAAGTCATCACCACAGGCCCGCATCTGCTTGATCCGTTCCAGATCGTCCTGCACCGCGTTGGTGCCGTCCAGGCCGTACTGGCGCAGCTCATCCTGCGTCAGCAGGCGCAGGCTGCGGTTGGGCACGGTCATCATCAGATCGGCCACACCCACCGCCACGCCGTTGCGCTGCAGGTAGTCCTTCACGTTGTCGTAGACCTCGTGCAGCTCGCGGTTGAGTTCCGCGCGCGAGGTGGCCTTGGAGCTGATCCGCATCATGCGGTGGATGCCGACCTTGCCCGACAGCAGGCGGTTGTCACCGGCAGCCAGCACGAACACGCAGGCACTGTGGCAGATCGAGCCTTCGCGCACCCAGATGGTCCAGCCCGATTCACCGATGCTGTCGCCGGCGACGATCGCCGATTCCACCTGGCCGCCGCTGGAATCCAGGTCGAGGATGCGCTTGTGGATCTTCTGCTCGTCAGCGACCACGGCCAACCGCCACATCATCTCGGCAAAGCCCGGATTGATCTTGCCGGCGTAACGCACGCGCATCAGGCCACGTTCGGCGCACGGCGTCAGCGCCTGGGTGATCTGCTCGCGCTGCAGGCCCTCCAGCTCGACGCCATCGCCCGCCTCACCGGCGTACTCGGTACTGCAGCTGACCCAGGCGCGGCCATTCTCCAACTGCGCCTGCGGCCACGGCCGATCCGCCCGGCTGCGCGGCGGCGCCGGCGGTGGCGGTGCATCGGCGGCATTGATCGACACCATGTTCTCACCATCGCTGGCCGGCGCCCGCGCGGCCTTGTCGGCGGCGGTGACATTGCCCGGATTCTCCAGCTGGCTGCAGCCCGCCAGGGCCAGGCACAACAGGGGCAACCAGCGGAGTTTGGCGGACATCGGGCAACCAGTCTTCACGTGAGCAAGAGCCACAGTCTACCCGTCCGGGGCACGCATTCAGCGCGTGGCACTGAACCCCTTCTGACCCTTGGGAAAAGCGTGTCGACCAGGGTCGACACCTACCAACAGCCGCGCAGAACGCCGTCCCGACAGGTCGCAGGAACCTGTCGAAGGCGGGGTGGGTCCGGTTGCAGGGGCGTGAGCGCCATGGGCCCGAGGCATGCCTCGGGCGGGTTGGGCAGGACGCCCAACCCCGGTCTTGCCGTGTGCGCAGGACAGCGCACACGAGCAAGCGGCGATCGAGCTTACATGGGTGAGGGCGCTTTGCTTGCGAAGCACTGCTTCGCAAGCGCCCGAACGCACAGCCGCCAGCGGCTGGGCCGGGCCCCGGAGGGGTACTTGCAGCGTCCCCTGCAACCGGACCCACCCCGCCCTGCTGCAGGAAACCAGCTTCTGCTGTTGCCGTTGCCGGCCAGCGGCCGGCACTACCACGGGTGCAGGGCGCGGCCCTGCCAGAACCCCCTTCAGCATCCATGTCCGAATGTGGCGAGTATCGCCGTCGCCAGAGGCCTAGACTGGCGCCATGGACACCGCCCTCGCCCTCGACACCGCCGCCTGCGACCGCGCCCGCCTGGCCCGTGACGCACGCTTCGACGGCGTTTTCTTCACCGCCGTGCGCAGCACAGGCATCTATTGCCGCCCCGTCTGCCCGGCGCCGCCGCCGAAGCCACGCAACATCACCTACTACCCGACCGCCGCTGCAGCCGCCGCCGCCGGCTACCGGCCGTGCCTGCGCTGCCGCCCCGAACTGGCACCGCAGGCCCAGCAGGCACTGGCCGGGCAAACCGTGCAGCGCGCCCTCGCCATCATCCACGGCGGCTTCCTGCAGGAGCAGCGCGTTGCAGACCTCGCGCAGAAGATCGGCCTCAGCGCGCGCCAGCTGCAGCGCCTGTTCGTCGAACATCTCGGCGCAACACCCGGGCAGATCCATGCCACCCACCGCCTGCTGCTGGCCAAGCAACTGCTGACCGAAACCACGCTGCCGGTGACCGATGTTGCGCTGGCCGCCGGCTACAACAGTCTGCGCCGCTTCAATACCGCCTTCCTGCAGGGCTGCGGCATGGCACCGACGGCGCTGCGTCGCCAGCACCAGCCGCTGGCCGCCGATGGCGGCGGCCTGGTACTGCGGCTCGTGTACCGCCCACCGTTGGACTTCCCGCGCATGCTGGCCTTCCTGCGCAAGCGCAGCCTGCCTGGCATCGAACTGATCGGCGAAGACAGCTACCAGCGCGTGCTCGGCACACCCGAGCGCCCCACCCTGCTGCGCGTCACCGCCGACCCGAAGCGCCCGGAGCTGCGTCTGCAGCTGGGTGCGGTCGACCCGCGCCTGATCCCCGACATCGTGCGCCGTGTGCGTCGTGTGTTCGATCTGGACGCCGACCTGCAGCAGGTCCATGCCGCCCTGGGCGAGGAACCGCTGCTGGCACGCGGCATCGCCGAACGTCCGGGGCTGCGCGTTCCGGGCGGCTGGGATGGCTTCGAGGTCGGCGTACGCGCCGTGCTCGGCCAGCAGGTCAGCGTCGCCGCCGCCACTACCTTTGCGCGGCGTCTGGTGGATGCGTATGGGGCGCATCTGCCGGGCATGCCGTCCGAGTTCGATCGCCAGTTCCCAGCGCCCGAGGTGCTGGCCGAGGCGCCGCTGGAATCGATCGGCCTGCCGCGCAGCCGCGCAGCCACGGTGCGTGCGCTGGCCGCTGCATGTGCCAGCGGCCAGCTCGACTTCGGACCCGGGCAGGCCCTGGAAGACTTTGTTGCGCGCTGCGTGGCATTGCCCGGCATCGGCCCGTGGACCGCGCAGTACATCGCCCTGCGCGGGCTCGGCCAGCCCGATGCCTTCCCCGCCGGCGACCTGGTGCTGCAGCAGGTGCTCGGCCACGCACAGGGCCAGCGCCTGAGCGAACGTGCAACTGAAGCGCGCTCGCAACCGTGGCGCCCGTGGCGCGCCTACGCCGTGCTGCACCTGTGGCACCTGTCCGGCACGTTCGTTGGAGAACCGACATGACCCTGTTGTTTGATCGCTTCGACAGCCCCATCGGCGTGCTGACCATCGCCGGTGATGAGCGTGGCCTTTCACATGTGCTGTTCCCGGAAAACCGCCATCCGGCACGCGGACGCGACGACTGGCACTACGCACCGGATGCCCTGCCGGAAGCACGCGAACAGCTGCTGCAGTTCCTGCACGGCGAGCGCAACAGCTTCGACCTTGTGCTGGCGCCACGTGGCACGCCGTTCCAGCTGCGCGTATGGCAGGCGCTGGCACTGATTCCGTTCGGCCAGACCTGGAGTTACCTGCAGCTGGCGCAGCACCTCGGCCAGCCCAGTGCGACCCGCGCGGTCGGCGCGGCCAACGGGCGCAATCCGCTGCCGATCATCCTGCCCTGCCATCGCGTGATCGGCAGCAACGGCGCATTGACTGGTTTCGGCGGCGGGCTGGAAACCAAGGCCGCGCTGCTGCGGCTGGAACAACGCCAGGCCCCGCTGTTCGCCTGAGAGGGCTGGCCGGGCTGCGCCCGGCACCCGCAGAGGCTAGAGCAACAGCAACAGCGGGCTTCCTGCGAGGAGGCAGGGTGGGTCCAGTTGCAGGGGACGCTGCAAGTACGTCCCTGTAAGCTCGGTCGCGCCATCCATGGCGCTCACGCCCCTGCAACCGGACCCACCCAGCCTTCGACAGGTTCCGGCGATCTGTCCGAACGTCGTTCTGCGCAACTGTTGGTAGGTGTCGACCTTGGTCGACACGGTAGATCCACGCCATGCGTGGATGGAAGCATCAGGAATTGTGTCTGGAGAAAAGCCCCCTTCCTGTTGAAGGGGGCGCGCCGACAGGCGCGGGGATAAGGAAAAATGCGCGGACACGGCGCGCGATAGCGCGCCGTGTCTTGGGCGCGTCATTGCGCGGGCTTATCATGCGTGGATGACTTCCGTACGCCTGACCTGCGCGCTGGCGCTGCTGCTGCCATTGGCCGCCTGCACCACCGCGCCCGCCCCTTCCGCCTCCGTTCCCGGTTCCGCCGCTGCGGCTTCGCCTCCGAAGCTGCTGCTGATCTCCATCGACGGCCTGCGCGCCGATGCGCTGGACCGTGGGCTCACTCCGAACCTGCAGCGACTGATCGACGGCGGCGTGCGTGCACGCTGGATGACGCCGTCCTATCCGTCACTGACCTTCCCCAACCACTACACCATCGTCACCGGCCTGCGTCCGGACCACCACGGCATCGTCAACAACAGCATGGACGATGCAACCCTGGGCCGTTTCGAACTGAGCAACCGCGACGCGGTCACCACCAGCGGTTGGTGGGGTGGCGAACCGATCTGGGTCAGTGCCGAGAACGCTGGCGTACGTTCGGCCACCACGGCGTGGCCGGGCAGTGAGTCTGAAATCCGCGGCGTGCGCCCCAGCAAGTGGCGCGTGTACGACGGCAAGGAACCGCTGGAGCAGCGGGCCGGCATCGTGCTCGACTGGCTGGCGCAGACCGATGCCGATGCACCGCGCCTCACCACGCTGTACATGGAACACGTGGACAAGGCTGGGCACAACTACGGCCCCGGGTCGAAGCAGTACGCCGACGCCATCGTGCGCGCCGACCAGATCGTCGGCCAGGTGCTCGACGGGCTGCAGCAGCGCGATCTGGCCAAGACCACCAACGTGATCGTCGTCTCCGACCACGGCATGGCCAGCGTCGCCGACGGCAACGTGATCGCCACCGAGTCGATGGCCGACCCGGCCATTGCACGCAATATCAGCCAGGGCCAGTCGGTGGGCTTTGCGCCGGTCGCCGGCCGCGAAGCGGAAGCCGAACGCGCCCTGCTCGGACGCCACGCGCACTACGAATGCTGGAAGAAGGAGAACCTGCCGGCACGCTGGCACTACGGCACGCATCCGCGGGTTCCGGCCATCGTCTGTGTCATGGATGAAGGCTGGGATGCCCTGCACCAGGAGAAGATCGCCAAGCGTGCGAAGCAGGATCGAGGTTCGCATGGCTACGACAACGCACTGCCTTCCATGCGCGCAGTGTTCGTGGCCGGCGGCCCGTCGTTCCGCCAGGGCCTGGTGATCGATGGCTTCGACAACGTCGATGTCTATCCGCTGCTGGCCCACCTGCTGCAGGTACCGGCCGCGCCGAACGATGGCAATCCGGAAACGCTGAAGAAGACACTGCGCTGATGCGGTTGTAGAGCCGAACCCACGCTCGGCTCACCGGACAGGCATAAAAAAACGCGGCGCCAGGCGCCGCGTTTTTCATTGAACCGGTCGCTCGACCGGATCAGGCCTTGGCGACGGCCTTCTTCGCCACAGCCTTCTTCGCCGGAGCCTTGGCCACGGTCTTCTTGGCAACCGGAGCGGCGGCGCCTACGGCGACCTTGCTGGCGGTGTGCGAACGGGCGTTGCCATAGCTGGCGTTGTAGCGCTTGCCCTTGGCGGTCTTGCGGTCACCCTTACCCATGTCTTCAACTCCTCAAATGTGAAATCTGGTTACCCCGTACTGACACGGGTTCGGCGGGGCCGCCTTGCTGGGCGCCCCCGCGCACGATCGAAAATCCTATCACGGAGCGCCTAGTGCGCGCAGCTGGCGTCGTGCACGTGACCGTGGTTGAGGCGCAGGTTGACCAGATGGGCCACACCCACCAGCAGGCCACCGATGGTCATCACCACCGCGTGCGGCACCGCATTGTGGTGCAGCGGGTCATACAGCACGCCGGCCCACAATGCGACCAGGCCGGGAATCAGGAAGCCCAGCGCACGCAGCGCACCGTGCCGGCGGTAGCCCCAGACCAGGCTGAACAACCCCAGCAGGGTCACGAACACCACCAGCGCCTGTTCCACGCCGTCGCTCAGCCAGAACGACAGCCCCAATGAAGGCGCTGCGGCCAGCAGCACCGGGATCACCGCGCAGTGCACCGCGCACAGCATCGAACCAGTGGCGCCGAAACGGTCGAGCAGGTGGCGCAGGCGTGAGGACAGGGACATGACTTCCAGCAGGGTCGGCGAATCGTTATGGAATAATATAACATCCCTCTCCGACCCGCACGGTTTCCCTCCCCCTGTCCCATCGACGGGATTCGTGCGCCCCGCGATTGATACATTGTAACAAAGGACCCGTCCATGCCCGCCCATACCCCACGGCTCAAGCCGCATTCCCTGGCCCTGGCCCTCGCCGCCCTGCTGCCGTCCGTCGCCTTTGCAGCCGGCCAGGACACCGCCCATCGTGACCGCCACCTGACCGAGCTGTCGTCGGTGCAGGTCACCGCGTCGCCGCTGCAGGGTGACGCCGAATCCCTGGCACGCCCGGTGGAGGTTCTGGCCGGTGAACGCCTGGACGAGCAGAAGGCCGGCACCCTCGGCGATACCGTGGCCAAGCTGCCCGGCGTGCAGAGCACCTTCTTCGGCCCCGGCGTCGGCCGCCCGATCATCCGTGGCCAGGAAGGCCCGCGCGTGGCCGTGCTGTCCAACGGCATGGGCAACATGGATGCGTCCACGGTCAGCGCCGACCACGCCACCAGCATCGAACCGTTCCTGGCCGACCAGATCGAAGTACTGAAGGGCCCGGCCACGCTGCTGTTCGGTAGCGGCGCCATTGGTGGTGCGGTCAATGTGGTCGACGGGCGCATCGCGCGCGAGCTGCCTGAGCGGCCGCTCAGCGGTCGTGCCGAACTGCGCGGCAATTCGGTGAACAACGAGCGCAGCGGCATGTTCCGCCTCGATGGCGTCAGCGGAAACGTCGTGCTCCATGTGGATGGCCTGGTGCGCAATGGCGACGACTACCGCATTCCCGGTTACGCGGTGATCGACAGCCTTGAAGACCACCACGACGACCACGACCATGACCACGCGGGCGAGGAAGGCGAAGAACCGCGCCGCGGCCGCCTCGACAACAGTTCGATCCGCACACGCGCAGGTGGCGTCGGCGCAACGTGGCTGGGCGACGGTGGCTACTTCGGCGTGTCGGCCAGCACCTACCGCACCAACTATGGCATTCCCAATGGCGCGCACGTGCACGCCGATGGTGACGATCATGGCCATGACCACGGTCACGACCATGGCGACGAAGAGGAAGGCGGCGACGAGCACGACGTGCGCATCGACATGGTGCAGAACCGCTTCGAGACCAAGGCCGGCATCTACAACCCGGTCTCGTTCCTGAAGAACATCAACGCACGCGTGGCCTACACCGACTACGAACACGTGGAGCTGGAAGCCGGTACGCCGTCGACCCGCTTCACCAACCGCGGCATCGAAGCGCGCCTGGAAGCGGTGCAGCAGCAGATCGGCGGCTGGGACGGCGCCTTCGGCCTGCAGTTCGGCAACAGTGATTTCGGTGCCAAGGGCGAAGAGGCGTTCGTTCCGGATACCGGCACGAAGAACATCGGCCTGTTCGTGCTGCAGGAAAAGCAGTTCGGCCCGTTCAAGCTGGAACTGGGCGGCCGCCACGATCAGGTCAAGCTGGACCCGAGCGGTGACTACCGCCGCCGCACCTTCGGTGCCACCAACCTGTCTGCCGCAGGCATCTGGAAGCTCAACGATGCCGTTGACCTGCGCATCGGCGTGGACAGCTCCGAGCGAGCACCGACCAACGAAGAGCTGTATGCCGCCGGCGCGCACATCGCCACCCGTTCGCTGGAAATCGGCGACGCCAACCTGAAGACCGAGCGCGGCCAGCGCGTGGAACTGGGTATCCACACCCACAGCGAGCGCCTGGACTTCTCCGCGTCGGTCTACCAGACCAGGTTCAAGGACTTCATCTACCTGGCCGACACCGGCATCACCGAGGGCCTGCCGGTGCGCATCTGGACGCAGCAGGACGCGGTGTTCCGCGGTGCCGAGGCCGAAGCGCTGGTGCACCTGTTCGAGGGCGGCGCCGGTGACTGGGATCTGCGCCTGTTCGGCGACTACGTGAAGGCCAAGCTGGATGGCAGCGGCAGCCGCAACCTGGACATCGCCGTGCCGCATGGCGACCACAACCACAACTACACGGTGGAACTGGCCAACACTGGCTATCTGCCGCGTATCGCACCGGCCCGCGTCGGCGCCGACCTGCGCTGGTCGAAGGACGGCTGGCGCGCTTCGGTCGGTGCGGCGCGCTACAGCCGCCAGAAGGACGTCGCCCAGAACGAAGCCCCGAGCGACGGCTACACCCTGGTCGACGCGCACCTGGCCTACCGCTGGGATCGCAACGCCACCAACAGCTACGAGGTGTTCCTGGATGGCAGCAACCTGACCGACCGCGAAGTGCGCCCGCATACCTCGCTGCTGCGCGACTACTCGCCGCTGCCAGGCCGTGGTGTCGCATTCGGCATCCGCGCGTTCTTCTGATCGCGCACGGCGGGGTCAGAGCCCTTTTCGAAGGAAGGGGCTCTGACCCCCACGCCATTCCACGGGGGCCTTCGGGCCCCCGTTTTCATTTCGACCCACGCCATCACACATCCGTCACAAAGATGTGCGTACCACAACAAGCGGACAATCCCGTCACCCAATGTCTCGCCAACCGGACACTTTTGTCCGAAAATGATTCCATGACTGCCCAACGTGCCGATGCCGCCGCCCGCCGTGCCCTCATCCTCGACGCCGCCGATCATGTGTTCGGCCAACACGGTGTCACCGCCCCGCTGGACCTGGTGGTCGAACGCGCCCAGGTAGGCCGCGCCACCCTGTACCGCAACTTCCCGGACCGCACCGCGCTGATCCAGGCGCTGCTGCAGCGCACGGTCGACCGCATCCGGCGCCAGGTCGAGCAGCTCGGCGACCGCGACGACGCCCTGTTCGAGGTGTTCGAGGGCATGGCCCAGCGCATCATTGATTCGCCGGCATTGGCCGATTACTGGCGTGCGGTCGATTCGGACGTGCCGTCCATGCGCACCGCGCGCGAGACCGTGCGCGACCTGCTGGAGGAACCGATCGCGCGCGCCAAGGCCGCCGGGCTGTGCCGTGCCGACCTGGAAAAGACGGATATTTCACTGATCTCGGGCATGCTGGGTGCGGCCCTGCGCGGCAAGACCCGCGACGAGCGCGCTCAGTTGGCCGGGCGCGCCCTGCAGCTGCTGCGTGGGGGTCTCCAGGGAGCTGCCAGCGAGGCCCGTTGATGGTCCAGCCGTATCTGAAGCCGGTTCCGGATTGGGAGGAGCACGAAAAGCCGACCATGCCCGGTTCGGCATCGATGCCCTGGCACCCGCCGTATCGGCGCGCGGCCTATGCGCTGGTATCACTGCTGGTGGCGATCACCGGCGGCCTCGGCAATGCGCTGGTCACCGCCAACCTGCCGTTCCTGCAGGGCCAGCTGGCACTGACCCCGACCCAGGGCAGCTGGCTGGTGGCGGCCTATGCCATGGTGAATGTCACCGCCAACCTGTTGGCCTTCAAGTTCCGCCAGCAGTACGGCATCCGCCTGTTCGCCGAGATCGGGCTGGGCCTGTACGCGGCCCTGGCGGTGCTGCACCTGTTCGTCGGCAGCTTCGAGACCACGATGCTGACCCGCGCCGCCAGCGGCTTCGCGGGTGCGGCCTGTTCGACACTGGGCACGCTGTACATGCTGCAGGCGCTGCCGCGCCGCTTTACCGGCAATCTGCTGGTGGTCGGCGTCGGCCTTTCGCAGCTGGCGGTGCCGATCGCCTGGATCGTTTCACCAGGCCTGGTCGATACCGGCCAATGGCATCAGCTCTACTCATTCGAAGCCGGGCTGGCACTGTGCGCGTTCGCGGCAGTGGTGGTGCTGAAGCTGCCGCCCGGCATCCAGGTGAAAGCCTTCGAACCGCTGGACTTCCTCACCTTTGCCCTGCTCGCACCGGCCGTCGCGCTGCTGGTGATCGTGCTGGCGCAGGGCTACACCCGCTGGTGGCTCAACACGCCGTGGCTGGGCTGGGCCCTGGTCGCCTCGATCGTGCTGTCCACCACCGCCTTCATCATCGAGCACTACCGGCGCAATCCGCTGCTGCAGACACGCTGGCTGGCCAGCCTGCCCGTACTGCATTTCATCGTCGGCGCCTTCCTGATCCGCTTCCTGACCACCGAGCAGTCCTACGGCGTGGTCAACCTGATGCGCACGCTCGGCATGGGCCCTGATCAGTTGCGGCCGCTGTTCGTGGTGATTCTTGCCGGCGTGATCACCGGTATCGCCGGCACTGCACTGACTTTCGGGCCCAAACGGCTGATCCCGCAGCTGCTGATGGCGATCCTGCTGCTGGGCGCCGCCGCGTTCTTCGACCAGCACCGCACCAGCATGGATCGGCCGCACGACTTCTACGCCAGCCAGTTCCTGGCCTCGGTCGGTGCCGGCATGTTCATGGGCCCGTTGATCATGCTCGGCATTTCCGCCGCGCTGAAACAGGGCGTGGACCACATGATCACCTTCCTGGTGACGCTGTCGATCACGCAGACGCTGGGCGGCCTGGCCGGCTCGGCGGTGCTGGGGACCTTCCAGCTGCATCGCGAGCAGCTGTATTCCAGCGCGCTGACCAGCCAGCTCGACCCAGCCGACCCGGTGGTGGCACAGCGCCTGCGCATCCAACAGCAGCTGTACGTCGCCCAGATCACCGATCCGGTGCTGCGCAGCGCGCAGGGCAGCGCGCAGTTGGCGCAGACGACGCGCCGCGAAGCCAACGTACGCGGCTTCAATGATGTGTTCACGCTGAGCGGTTGGTTGGCCATCGGCTTCCTGTGCTGGTTGCTGCTGCTGTCGCTGCGCACCGCCGTGCACAAGCAATGGCGCAAGCGCCACCCCACTTCCCCCGCTGTGGCCACGCCGGCCGCGCCCCGCTGAGTTCTCGACCATGCCTCCCGTCCCGCCCCGACCCGACGACGCCGACAACGTGACCCCACCGCCGCCGACCGACGCGGCGCCTGCCCCTACGCCGGTAGAACCCGCGGTCGCGCCGAAGTACCTCAAGCCCAGCGCGCGCAGCGTGGTGGTGATGGTGGTGGTGGCCTTGCTGGGCATTGCGCTGATCCTGCGCGCCTGGCACCTGTGGCCGTTCACCAGCAGCGTGATGGTGACCGACAACGCCTACGTGCGCGGCCAGATCACGGTGATGGCGCCGCAGGTGAACGGCTACGTGACCGAAGTGCTGGTGAAGGACTTCCAGCACGTGAAGGAAGGCGAGCCGCTGCTGCGCATCGATGACCGCATCTATGCGCAGCGGGTCGCCCAGGCGCAGGCGACGCTGGACAGCGCACGCGCGGCCCTGGCCAACTCGGACCAGTCCCAGGCGCAGAACCGTGCGCAGATTGCCTCCGCCCGCGCCACGTTGTCGGCCGGGCAGGCGGAGCTGCAACGCTCACGCAACGAGACCAAGCGCTACGAGGAACTGGCCGCGCAGCAGCTGGTGTCGATCAACGATCGCGACAAGTTCCGCACCGCGCAGGCCTCGGCGCAGGCCAGCGTCCAGCAGTCGCAGGCGCAGATCCGCATCGCCGAGGAGACCCTGGTATCGACCCAGGTAGCGCGCAAGAGCCTGGAGGCCCAGGTGGAGAGCGCGCAGGCGCAGCTGGAACTGGCGCGCATCGATCTGGCCAACACGGTGATCCACGCGCCGCGCGACGGCCAGATCAGCGAAGCCAGCGTACGCGTGGGCCAGTACGTCGCCGCCGGTTCGCAGCTGCTGTTCCTGGTACCTGACACGCTGTGGGTGGTGGCCAACTACAAGGAAGGCCAGACCTGGGGGATGGCGATCGGCCAGCCGGCCACGTTCTCGGTGGACGCGTTCCAGGGCCAGGTGCTGCGGGGCCGCGTGCAGGAGATCGCGCCCGCCACCGGGTCGGAATTCAGCGTGCTGCGCCCGGACAACGCCAGCGGCAATTTCACCAAGGTGGTGCAGCGGCTGCCGGTGCGGATATCGATCAACAGGGATCAGAAGCTGGCAAAGCAGCTGCGGCCCGGCATGTCGGTGATCGTGCGGGTGGATACCCGTTCCAAGGCGATGGACTAGGACGCAGGCCCTGTCGCACCGTTTCCAAAATGCCGGCCAGCGGCCGGCACTACCGTTGCGTTAGCCGGCGCAGCGCGCGCAGAGGCCATGCACTTCCAGGGTCTGCGCCTGCGGCTGGAAACCCAGCTCCTTGGCGCGCTTCTCCAGCTGGGTGACGATCTCGCGGTCCTCCAGCTCCACTGCGCTGTGGCAGCTGTTGCAGATCAGGAACGGCACCGAATGCGCGGCACTGCTGGGGTGATGGCAGGCCACGAAGGCATTGACCGATTCCAGCTTGTGCACGAACCCGTTGGCCATCAGGAAGTCCAGCGCGCGGTACACGGTGGGCGGGGCATCCGCGCCCACGCCCTTGCCGTTGCGCACCCATTCCAGCAGCTCGTAGGCCTTGACCGGCTTGCCGGCCTCGGCGATCAGCTTCAGCACATTGGCGCGGATCGGGGTCAGGCGCAGCCCGCGTTCGCGCGAGACGCGCTCGACCACCGCCACGAAATCCGATGCGTCGTGGACGTGGTGGTGCGGGGCGGTACAGGCAATGGCGGTCTTGGCGGGCATGCGTGTTCTCCGGTTCGGGCCTGGCAAGGATGCCTCAGGCCGTTGCTACCTTGGTGATGGCCACATCAATGCGTTTCAAGGCCTGCTCGCGGCCGGCCAGGTACACGGTATGGGAAATGTCAGGGCTGACCTGGGTGCCGGTGATGGCCACGCGCAGCGGCTGGGCGACCTTGCCCATGCCGATCTCCAGCGCTGCGGCCGCGTCATGCAGGGCCACCCCCACCGACTCGGCGGTCCATTCCGGCAGCGCGGCCAGCAGCTCGCGGGCCTTGCCCAGCGCCACCTCGGCACCGGCCTTGAAGTGCTTGGCCACCGCTGCTTCGTCGTACTCGGTCAGCGGCTGGTACCAGACCACGGCCTTCTCGGCCATTTCCTTCAGGGTCTGCACGCGTTCACGCAGGGCGATCACCACATCCTCCGGAGCCGGGCCGGCGGCCACGTCCAGCCCCAGCTTCTGCAGCTGGTAGACCAGGTGCGGCACGATCGCGGCTACGTCCTCGGTCTTCAGGAAGTGCTGGTTGACCCAGCCCAGCTTGGCCATGTCCAGGCGCGAGGCCTTGGAATTGCAGTCCTTCACGTCGAACAGGTCGATCAGTTCCTGGCGGCTGAACAGCTCCTGGTCACCATGCGACCAGCCCAGGCGGGCCAGGTAGCTCAGCAGCGCGTCCGGCAGGTAGCCGGCGTCCTTGTACTGCATCACGTCAGCCGCACCGGTGCGCTTGGACAGCTTGGCGCCCTGCTCGTCCAGGATCATCGGCATGTGGCCGAACCTGGGCACCGGCGCGCCGATGCCTTCATACAGGTTGATCTGGCGCGGGGTGTTGTTGATGTGGTCGTCGCCGCGGATGACCTCGGTGATGCCCATGTCCCAGTCGTCCACCACCACCGCGAAGTTGTAGGTGGGGTAGCCGTCCGGGCGGAAGATGACCATGTCATCGAGCTCGCTGTTGGCGATCTCGATACGGCCCTTGATCAGGTCGTCGAACACCACCGTACCTTCCAGCGGGTTCTTGAAGCGGATGACGCGGTTCGGATCATCCCTGCGCGGCAGGCCCAGCTCGCGCGCAGCGCCGTTGTAGCGCGGCTTCTCCTGCCTGGCCATGGCGGCCTCGCGCATCGCGTCCAGCTCTTCGCGGGTCTCGTATGCGTAATACGCCTTGCCGTCGGCCACCAGCTGTTCGGCCACTTCCAGGTAACGGGCGACGCGGTCGGTCTGGTAGATCGGGCCTTCGTCATAGTCCAGACCCAGCCACTCCATCGCCTCCAGGATCGCGTCGATCGCGCCTTGGGTGCTGCGTTCACGGTCGGTGTCCTCGATGCGCAGCACGAACTCGCCGCCACGGTGGCGGGCCTCCAGCCAGCAGTACAGCGCAGTGCGGGCACCACCGATGTGCAGGTAGCCGGTGGGACTGGGGGCGAAGCGGGTGCGGCAGGTCATGGACGGCTCGAGGAACGGGAATCCCCCGATTTTACCAGCCCTCCGCCCCTGACGGAAAAAGCGGACGGAGGGGATTAGGTCGCGATTGCCCAGCCTGGGGCGCTGCAACCGGGAAACGGAGGGGAGAAACGACTTAATCCCCTCCGTCCCCTTTTACGGTTCCACCTTGCGCGGGAACGGCTGCTCGCGCATCGCGGCGTTGTAGGCGAACGAGGCGACGATGGCTGCGGCCTGCTTCAGGTCCTCCGGTTCGGCGTGGTCCCAGGTGTCCAGGTGGCTGTGGTGGACATTGGTGAAGTAGTCCAGCCGGTCCTGGATGAACTGGAAGCCCGGCAGGCCGATGCGGTCGAAGCTGATGTGGTCGGTGCTGCCGGTGTTGCGGGTGGCCACGGTGGTGGCACCCACGTCATGGAACGGCGCCAGCCAGGCTTCGAAGATCGGCATCGCCGCCAGGTTTTCCTGCGCATAGATGCCGCGGAAGCGGCCCGAGCCGTTGTCCATGTTGAAGTAGACCTGGAACTTGCCGTAATCACGGGTCTTCTGCAGCGCGCCGGTGGGCTCGCGCAGCGAGGCCGGCAGCGCCTTCTGCGCCGGGTCGGTGGGTTCCGGGAAACGACCGAAGTGCTTGGCCACATAGGCCTGCGAGCCGATCAGGCCCTGTTCCTCGCCGCTCCACAGCGCCACGCGGATGGTGCGCCTGGGCTTGGCGCCTGTCGCCTTGAGGATGCGCATCGCCTCCATCATCACCGCCACGCCAGCCGCGTTGTCGGCCGCACCGGTACCGCTGTGCCAGGAATCCAGGTGCGCGCCGATCATCACCACTTCATCGGGCTTGCTGCTGCCACGGATCTCGGCCAGCGTGTTGTAACCGGGCTGGTCGGCCTCATCGGTGAAGCGTGCTGCAACATCCACGCGCAGGCGCACCGTCTGCTTGGCCTCCAGCGCGCGCACCAGCGGATTGAAGTGCTCGCTGATCATCGCCAGCTCGGGGATGCCCACCGACTCGCCGGCCTTGCGCGAACCGCCACCGGCAACGCGGATGATGCCGTTGTCCCAGCTGCTGATGCTGATCGAGGCCAGCGCGCCCTCTTCCACGAAGAACGCATTGACCTTGGTCGCCAGCTGCTGGCGTTCCTGGTACTCCTTGACCCGCTTGGCACGCTCGGCGGTGGCGTCCTTGTCCTTGGGCAGGGTGAACTCCTGCAGGCCTTCCAGCGAGGTGGCGTCGTGGCGATGCGAATCCGCCTCGGTGCCGCGCTTGTACTCGCGCGCCTCGCCCAGCAGCAGGATCTTGCCGCGCAGCTTGCCGCGGTACTTCTCGATGTCTTCGGGCTTCTTGATCTCGACCTGGACCAGCTCGCCCTCAACCGGCCCCTTGGTGCCCGGCGTCCAGGCCTTGGGCAGTGCATGCAGCGGCTGCACGCGGTCGCCCAGCATCTCCACGCTCGCCGAAGTGAACTCCCAGCCGCGCCCGAAGTCGTCGAAGGCCTCGTCGTGGACGTTGTCCAGCTTCCATTCGCTGAACTTGCCGCGGGTCCAGGCGTTGGCGCGGCCCATCGCCGGCGAGTTGGTCAGGCGCGGGCCGATGCGCTCGGTGAGATAGCTGAAGGTGTCCATCACCTGCGAACGGTGGAAGGCCTCCTGGCGGATGCGGCTGACCATGTCCAGGTCCACCGTCTCGCGCTGCTGCGCTCCTGCGTTACCACCCATCGCCAGCGCTGCGGCCAGCATGCCCCACTTCAACACATCGCACCCCTGCCCTTCGGCTCGATCATCAACTCGTCGAGTCTAGCCAGCGGGGGCGCGGGGATACCGTCCCATCGGTCATGGGCGGGAGCGTGCGAACCAAGGTTCGCACCCACAACAGTAGATCCACGCCATGTGTGGATGAACAGCCCAATCACCCGCTCCATCCCAACCACAACTGTGCCCGTTCCGGCAGCAGCAGCAACCAGTGCCGCCGGTCGATGCTGCTGCAGCCGTACACCGCCGCGTGTGCCGGCCAGTCATCCGGAAGGCGACCGATACCGATCTCGGCCAGCGCCTCCGCCCCGGCCTTCCATGGCCGATAGCGCGGCACCCGGCCAGCCACCGCGCCGCGTCCCTGCCGCGCGCCCTGCAGCCAGCGCAGTCCCTGCCCCTGCAATCCTTCGCAGGTCACCGCCGCCAGCTGGAAGCGGACCAGGCCGGGGGCGATCCGCGCCCCCGGCAGGGCCGCCAGCACGCCATGTGCCTGCAGCAGTGCATCCACTTCCAGCAGGGCCGGAATGCCCTGCCGTGCCCGTTGCCGCAATCCCTGGCGCCAGCCCATGGCCTGCTCCTTACTTCAGTTCCGCGCCGAGCGCGTACCAGTCGACCCGGCGGGTCACCCACATCGCCAGCGCCAGGATCACGAACAGCAGCAGCGAACCCATCAGCAGCGCGTTGTTCTCCGACACCAGCAGGCCATACAGCGCGCCGTACAGCACGGTCAGCAGCGCAGCGAAGCCGAGACCGCGCTTCCAGTGGCCCAGCACATTGGCCAGGTACACCGCCTGCAGGCCGATACAGGCCACGGCCGATACCAGGTAGGCCTTCCAGAACGCGATGTGCTCGGACAGGCTGATCAGCAGCAGGAAGAAGATCGCCAGCGCCAGGCCCACCATCAGGTACTGCAACGGGTGGATGCGCAGCGACTTGATCAGCTCGAACAGGATGAAGCCGACGAAGGTGAGCAGCACGAACAGCACGCCGTATTTCGAGGCACGGTCGGCCTGGGTGTAGGTATCGACCGGATCGACCAGCGACACCGTCACCGCCTGCGATTCGACCGCACCATCATTGCGCAGCTGGCGCTGGGCATCGGAGGCCAGCGAGGACACCGCCCAGCGTGCATCGAAGCCCTGCGCATCGACGCGTCGCTCATTGGGCAGGAACGCACCGCTGAACGACGGATGCGGCCAGCTCGAACGTAGCGCGATGTGGGTGTCATCGCCCACCGGCACCACCGACAGCATGCGGCTGCCATCCAGGCGCAGCTCCAGTTCAACCGTGCTGGCAGCCAGCGTGCCGCCCTGATCCGCAGCGAAACCGGCCACCGGTGCGTGCAGGCCTCGCCCCACCTCGCTGGCCGCGCCAACGCCCGGCAGCAACCGCAGCTGCTTGCCATCCACGCGCAGGTTCGGCGTACCCACCAGGCCCCGCACATCGGATACACCAACCGCGACATACGGCTGGCCGTAACTGCGGCCGGCCTTCACCGGATAGTCGTCTGCGGCGAAGGTCGCCTTCATCTGGCCGTTCCAGCTGTACACCGGTACCTTGAACAGGCCGACTTCGCGCTGGCTCGGTAGCATCTCGCCGCCCACCTCCAGCGACGCCGGCATCTGCAGCCAGTGCCCCTCGGTGACCTGTATCTCGGTCTTCTTGACGCCCAGCGGGTCGACCAGTTCAACCTGCTTGCGTTCCACCCATGGCACCACCCGCACCGGGCCCACCAGCTGCTGTGCACCGGCGCGGCTGTCGGCCACCCGCGAGAACGCCTCGTCGCGGTACGCGCTGCGTTCGTTGATGACCCCGCGGATCATGGTCAGCGGCACCAGCAGCAGCAGGATCAGCCCGCCGACAATGGCGAACCTCAGCAGCATCTTCAGGGATTTCATGGTCCATCCTCGTTGGAGAGGGCTGCAGGATGGACCGCTGGGGTGAGCAGGGTTTGTGGCGAATTTGAAGCGAGTGTGAAGTCAGCGGCGCGGGCGCTGGCCCGGCGCACCCGATGGCAGCCACAGGCTGGCCACGGTGCCGCCGCCCTCGCGGACGTCGACACTGGCGCGTCCATCGTGCAGGCGCGCGACTTCCTGCACGAATGGCAGGCCCAGGCCGGAACTGCGCCGCCCGCTGCCGGGCCGCGCCAGCGAATAGAAGCGCTCGAACACCCGTTCGCGCGCATAGTCCGGGATGCCGGCACCGCGATCGGCCACCTGCAGGCGCACGCCCTGCCCGTCCACCTCGGCCTGCAGCGCGATCTCCGCGCCGGACGGCGAGAAGGCAATCGCGTTGTCGATCAGGTTGTGCAGCGCCTGCCGCAGCAGGTAGCCGTCGCCCTGCACCCGCAGGTCGGGCACGTTGCCGATGTGGACCCGCACACCGGCCGCCTGTGCACGCACCTGCGCGGCCGCGGCCGCATCGGCCAGCAATGCCGGCAATGCAATCGGGTCGCGGGTCTGCAGCCAGCCGTGCTGTTCCACTTCGGCCAGCGCCAGCAGCTTGTCGATGGTCTCGGTCAGCCGCTCCTGCTGATCGACAATGCTGCGCGCGAAATGCACGCGGTCCGCTTCGGGCAACGGCTCCTGCAGCAGTTCGGCGGCACCGCGGATCGCCGCCAGCGGGCTCTTCATCTCGTGCGTCAGCGACTGCACGTACTGCTCGACGTAGGCCTTGCCTTCGAGCTTGCGGCGCATCGTTTCCAGCGCCTGGCCGAGATCGCCGATCTCGTCGCGACGGCGCCGTGGTGGTGGCACCGGTTCGCCCGCGCTGACCGCGCGTGCATAGCGGCTGAGCTGGCCGAGACCAGTGGTCAGCCACATCGTCACCAGCACGCCGACCAGCGCCGACAATCCGATGAGCCAGGCACCGCGCTCGATGATGGCGCGCTGGCTGGCAGCGATGAACGGATCAATGCTGCGGTTGGGCTGTGCCAGGCTGAGCACGCCGATCAGGGTGCGGCCATCGGCCGGGTCGTATACCGGCGCCGCCACATGCATCACCGTATCGCCTTCCTCGCCCGGAATCTCGGGGCTGGAACGGGCACCGTACTCGCCACGCAGGGTGCGGTAGACATCATTCCAGCGCGAATTGTCGCGGCCAAGGTCACGGCCCAGCGAGTCGTAGATGACGATGCCCTTGGCATCGGTGATGGTCACCCGGTAATCCAGCGAGCGCTTCGGGAAACGCCAGACCATTGCCTTCAGGTCGCGCTGCCGTGCCTTGGCCAGGTTGCGGGTGAAGCTGCCGCTGCGGATGGTGCCGTCCTTGACGTCGGCGGCGGCCATCTCGGCCAGCACGTTGGCCGCATCGACCAGGGTCGATTCCATCGCCTGGCGCACACCCGGCTTCACTTCGTTGACGAACACGCGCATCACGAAGAAGGCCGCGATGCCGGTGATCAGGAAGAAGCCCAGGAACAGCTTCAGCACCAGGCGCATCGGCTAGACCTCCAGCGCGTAGCCAAGGCCACGGTGGGTGCGGATCGGGTCGTCGCTGGCACCGGCCGCGCGCAGCTTGGCACGCAGCGTCTTTACATGGGTATCGACGGTGCGGTCGGCACTGTCGGCGCTGCTGTCCCAGCCACGGTCCATCAGCTGGGCACGGCTGAGGATGGCACCGGGTCGCTGCAGCAGCGCCTCCAGCAGCGCGTACTCGTAGCGGGTCAGATCCAGTGCCTGGCCACGGAAGCGGATGCGCCGGCCTTCGCGGTCGATGGCGAACGCGCCATGTTCCTGCCAGCCTGCATCGGCGCTGGGCGCTGCGATGACCGGCGCCGCACGGCGCAGGCGTGCACGCACCCGCGCCACCAGCTCGCGCGGCGAGAACGGCTTGGTCATGTAGTCGTCGGCGCCCAGCTCCAGGCCGAGCACGCGGTCCACTTCATCGTTGCGGGCGGTCAGGAAGATCACCGGCAGCTGCGCCACCGGCCCGGGCTGCGCGCGCAGCCGTCGGCAGACCTCGAAGCCGCCCAGGTCGGGCAGGCCCACGTCCAGCACCACCACGTCGATATCCCCGGCCTGCAGCCGCTGCAGCGCCTCCCCGCCCAACAGGCAGTGGCTGGCGGCATAGCCCTCGCTGCGCAGCGCATAGAGCACGGTTTCGGCGATGGCGGCTTCGTCCTCGACTACCAGGACATGGGCAACGGGAGCTGTCATGGCGCGCAGCATAGCCGCTGCGGCCGCCGCCCCGTACACTGCCGGCCATGAACTATCGCCACGCCTTCCATGCCGGCAACCACGCCGATGTGCTCAAGCACATCGTGCAGCTGGCCCTGATCGACAGCTTCAAGCGCAAGGACAGCCCGTTCTTCGTGCTCGACACCCACGGCGGTGCCGGCCGCTACCTGCTGGCCAGCGAAGAGAGCCGCAAGACCCTGGAGGCCGAATCCGGGATCATGCGGCTGATGGCCCAGCCCAAGCTGCCGGAGGTGGTCGAGCGCTACCTGAAGGCGGTCCAGGCCGACAACCCGGTGGGAGCGCTGACCAACTACCCGGGCTCGCCGCTGCTGAGCGCACAGGCGATGCGTGCCCAGGACCGCATGGCGGTCTGCGAGCTGCAGGAAGCCGAAACGGCCACGCTGAAGGCCCTGTTTGCCCATGACAGCCGCGTCGATGTGCGCGCTGGCGATGGCTATGCCCTGCTGCGCTCGCTGCTGCCGCCGAAGTTCAACGGCAGCAAGATCGGTCGTGGCCTGGTGCTGATCGATCCGCCGTACGAGGCGCAGGACGCCGAATACCAGAACATCCTGGCTGCCCTGGCCGAGACCCTGGCACGCTGGCCGCAGGCCACCTGTGCGGTCTGGTTCCCGATCAAGCAGCGCCGCACCATCCTGCATTTCCTGCGCAAGGCCACTGCCCTGCCGGTCAAGTCGGCGATGACGATCGAGTTCCTGGTGCGCCCGGACGACTCGCCGCTGCGCCTCAACGGCAGCGGCATGCTGCTGCTCAACCCGCCGTGGCAGTTCGACCGGGTGGTCGGCCCGGCCCTGCCGGCGCTGCGCCAGCACCTGGGCGAACCGGGGGCCAGCACCCGCCTGGATTGGCTCAAAGCCCCCGAATAACGGCCTTCACGAGGCTGTACCGCCGTGAGCCTTTCGTTCACGGAATGCAGCCCCGGTGATGCCACAATCGATGGACCACCAAGGAATCACCCGGTATGGCCACTCGCAACCGCATGCCGCCCTGGCATGAGATCTTCAAGGCTCCCAGCGGCCACGAGCTGCTGATCCGCCCCATCCGCCCGGAAGATGGCGCACCGCTGCAAGCGGCGTTCAGCCTGTTCGGGCCGGAAGAAATCCGTGATCGTTTCCTGCAGGCGGTGACCGAGCTGTCACCGGAAACCACCCAGCGCCTGACCCACCCCAATCCCAAGACCGAGATCACCCTGGTCGCAGCCGAATCCCTGCCCGCTGGCGAAGCGGTGGTCGGCGCGGTCGCCCGGGCCTCGATCATTCCCGGTACCCGTGAAGCCGAGTACGCGATCCTGATCAGCCGCTTCCTCATTGGCCAGGGCCTGGGCCGGCAGCTGATGCGCAAGCTGGTGAAGTGGGGCCGCGGCAAGTACCTCGACCGCCTGTACGGCGACGTTGCCGCCGAGAACGAGCCGATGAAGCAGCTGGCCGCCTCGCTGGGCTTCAAGCCGGTGCCGCACCCGACCGGTGCCGAAGGCCTGGTGCGGATGGTGCTGGAGCTGGACAACTGACGGATGCGCCGGGCCCTGCCCGGCCATGCCTCCCGGTAGTGCCGGCCGCTGGCCGGCATTGTGTTCCCCCAACGGCTCGTGAGGCTGCCGGCAAACGGCCGGCACGACCCACCGGGCTTCGATCGGGCTTCTGCTAAAATCCGGGGTCCATGTCGCGTACCTCATACCCCGCCCCGCCGCTGCCGCGCACCGGCCAGCTCCGCGCCTGGTGGCGCGCCCCCGCCTCGCCGACCGCCCTGGCCTGGTACCTGGCCCAGGCCGCGCGTGCGCATGACGCCCCGCTGCTGGTGATCGCCCGTGACAACCACGGTGCCAACCAGCTCGAAGCCGACCTGCAGACCCTGCTTGGCGGTGACCCGGCCCTGCCGGTGGTCGCCTTCCCGGACTGGGAAACCCTGCCCTACGACCGCTTCAGCCCGCATCCGGACATCATCTCGCAGCGCTTGTCCGCCCTGCACCGCCTGCCGGCGCTGAAGCGCGGCCTGGTGATCGTGCCGGTGCAGACCCTGCTGCAGCAGCTGGCCCCGCGCAGCTACGTGATCGGTGGCAGCTTCGACCTGAAGGTCGGCCAGCGCTTGGACCTGGACGCCGAGAGGCGGCGCCTGGAAAGCGCCGGCTACCGCAACGTGCCGCAGGTGATGGACCCGGGTGACTTCGCCGTGCGCGGTGGCCTGCTCGACGTGTTCCCGATGGGGGCCGACGAGCCCCTGCGGATCGAGCTGCTGGACGAGGACATCGACTCGATCCGCGCCTTCGACCCGGAAACCCAGCGCTCGCTGGACAAGGTCGACGCCGTGCACATGCTGCCCGGCCGCGAAGTGCCGATGGACGAGGCCAGCATCGCCCGCGTGCTGGCCACGCTGCGCGAGCGCTTCGACGTGGACACCCGGCGCAGTTCGCTGTACCAGGATCTGAAGTCCGGGCTGGCCCCGGCCGGCGTCGAGTACTACCTGCCGCTGTTCTTCGAACGCACCGCGACCCTGTTCGACTACCTGCCCGACGGCAGCCTGCCGGTGGTCTGTGCCGGTGCGTATGAAGCGTCCGTCGCGTTCTGGGCGCAGACCGCGGACCGCTATGAGCAGCGCCGCCATGATGTGGAGCGCCCGCTGCTGCCGCCTTCGGCGTTGTACCTGTCGCCGGAGCTGCTGCGCGAGCGCCTGAACGATGCCCCGCGCATCGAGGTGTGGTCGGCTGACCACGCGCGCATCGCCGATGCCCATGCGCTGGGTGACCAGCCGCTGCCGCCGCTGCCGGTGGCCGCGCGCGAGGCCCCCGCTGGCGACGCGCTGAAATCCTTCCTCGGCCACTATCCGGGCCGGGTACTGATCGCCGCCGATTCGCCCGGACGTCGCGAGGCCCTGCTGGAAGTGCTGCAGGCCGCCGAGCTGAAGCCGCCGGTGGTGGCCGACCTGCCCAGCTTCCTCGCCGACGATGCGCGCTTCGCGATCGCGGTGGCACCGCTGGAAGATGGCTTCGCACTGGACGATCCGCGCATCGCGGTGCTGACCGAGCGCCAGCTGTTCCCCGAGCGCGCCGGCAGCACCCGCCGCACGCGCCGTGCCGGCCGCGAGCCGGAAGCGATCATCCGCGACCTCGGCGAACTGACCGAGGGTGCACCGATCGTGCACGAGGACCATGGTGTCGGCCGCTACCGTGGCCTGATCGCGATGGACGTCGGCGGCATGCCCGGCGAGTTCCTTGAAATCGAATACGCCAAGGGCGACCGCCTGTATGTGCCGGTCGCCCAGCTGCACCTCATCAGCCGCTACTCCGGCGCTTCAGCGGAAACCGCGCCGCTGCATTCGCTCGGTGGCGAGCAGTGGAGCAAGGCCAAGCGCAAGGCCGCCGAAAAGGTGCGCGACGTCGCTGCCGAACTGCTGGAGATCCAGGCCCGTCGCCAGGCGCGTGCCGGCCTGGCACTGCAGGTGGACCGTGCGATGTACGAGCCGTTCGCAGCCGGATTCCCGTTCGAGGAAACCCCCGATCAGCTGGCCGCCATCGACGCCACCCTGCGCGACCTCGCCAGCAGCCAGCCGATGGACCGTGTGGTCTGCGGCGACGTCGGCTTCGGCAAGACCGAGGTGGCGGTGCGTGCGGCATTCGCCGCCGCCAGTGCCGGCAAGCAGGTGGCCGTGCTGGTGCCGACTACGCTGCTGGCCGAACAGCATTACCGCAACTTCCGCGACCGCTTCGCCGATTACCCGCTGAAGGTCGAGGTGCTGTCGCGCTTCAAGAGCACCAAGGAGATCAAGGCCGAGCTGGAAAAGGTCGCTGCCGGCACCATCGACGTCATCGTCGGCACCCATCGCCTGCTGCAGCCCGACGTGAAGTTCAAGGACCTGGGCATGGTCATCGTCGACGAAGAGCAGCGTTTCGGCGTGCGTCAGAAGGAAGCCCTGAAGGCGCTGCGCGCCAACGTGCACCTGCTGACCCTGACCGCCACGCCGATCCCGCGCACCTTGAACATGGCCATGGCCGGCCTGCGCGACCTGTCGATCATCGCCACGCCGCCGCCGAACCGGCTGGCGGTGCAGACCTTCATCACCCAGTGGGACAACGCGCTGCTGCGCGAAGCCTTCCAGCGCGAGCTGGCACGTGGCGGCCAGCTGTACTTCCTGCACAACGACGTGGAAAGCATCGGCCGCATGCAGCGCGAGCTGTCCGAGCTGGTGCCGGAAGCGCGCATCGGCATCGCCCACGGGCAGATGCCCGAGCGCGAGCTGGAAAAGGTGATGCTGGACTTCCAGAAGCAGCGCTTCAACGTGCTGCTGTCGACCACGATCATCGAATCGGGCATCGACATCCCCAACGCCAACACCATCATCATCAACCGCGCCGACCGCTTCGGCCTGGCCCAGCTGCACCAGCTGCGTGGCCGCGTGGGCCGTTCGCACCACCGTGCCTACGCCTACCTGATCACCCCCGACCGCCGCGCGATCACCCCCGACGCTGAGAAGCGCCTGGAAGCGATCGCCTCGATGGACGAGTTGGGCGCCGGCTTCACCCTGGCCACGCACGATCTGGAGATCCGCGGTGCCGGCGAACTGCTCGGCGAGGACCAGAGCGGGCAGATGGCCGAGGTCGGCTTCAGCCTGTACACCGAGCTGCTGGAGCGCGCGGTACGCAGCATCAAGCAGGGCAAGCTGCCCGACCTGGATGCCGGCGAGGAAGTGCGTGGTGCCGAGGTCGAGCTGCATGTGCCGGCACTGATCCCGGAAGACTACCTGCCGGACGTGCATACCCGCCTGACCCTGTACAAGCGTATTTCCAGCGCGCGCGACAGCGATGCGCTGCGCGAACTGCAGGTGGAGATGATCGATCGCTTCGGCCTGCTGCCGGATGCGGCCAAGCACCTGTTCGCCATCGCCGAGCTGAAGCTGAAGGCCAATACGCTGGGCATCCGCAAGCTGGACCTGGGCGAAAACGGTGGCCGCATCGTGTTCGAGTCCAAGCCGAACATCGATCCGATGGCGGTGATCCAGCTGATCCAGAAACAGCCAAACCTCTATGCCATGGAAGGGCCCGACAAGCTTCGCATCAAGCATCCGCTGCCGTTGCCGGAGGACCGCTTCAACGCGGCCCGCGCCCTTCTGACCACCCTCGCCCCGGGTTGATCGCCCCCGAATACCCCGCACCGGTCCCCACCCGGTGCGGGCGGATGACCATGTTTCCTGACGCCGTACCCGCCCCCGACCTGCTGCATGCACAGGCCTGCCTGATCGATGCCCTCTCGATGTCGCTGCAGATGCGCGACGCTTACACCCGCCACCATTGCGACCGCGTTGGCCTGCTCGCGCAGCGCCTGGCCACGCACTGCGATCTGGATGACGATGCCAGTGCGCAGATCGGCCTGGCAGCGCGCTTCCATGACATCGGCAAGATCGGCATTCCCGATGAGGTGCTGCTGGCCCCGCGCCGGCATACCGACGAGGAGCGCGCGATCATGCGCGAGCATCCGGTGCGCGGTGAGCATATCTTCCTGGCCACCGGCCGCAGCGATGCGGCACCGGTTGCGCGGCTGATCCGCGCCCATCACGAGGCGTTCGATGGCAGTGGCTATCCCGATGGGCTGCGCGGCGAGAGCATTCCGTTGGGCTCACGCATCGTCACCGTTGCGGATGCCTATGACGCGATGACCAGCGTGCGTCCCTACCGTGCCGCGATGGAGCACGAGACGGCTCTGCGCATCATCGACGAGCAATCCGGTGGCCTGATCGATCCTTACGTTCTGCAACGCTTCCATCGCCTGCTGGCGCAGGAACCTGAGCTGGCCTGAGATCTTCCCGCACGTGAAACGACCCGCCGGTAGAGTCGACTGTTAGTCGACTATCGCGCGCAGCGCGGGATTTTCGCCATCTGTACGAAGAGCAGTCGACTAACAGTCGACTCTACCAGTCGGCGCTGTGCTGCCGGCCTGGAAGACAAAAGGCCCGGCGTTCGCCGGGCCTTTCGCATCACGCATCACGGGTGATCGGTTACCAGATCACCACGCGCTTGTCGTCGGCACGCACCATCGCGTCGCCGGCCTTGCACTGGAACGCCGCAGCGAAGGACGGCATGTTCGACGGTGCACCGTTGGCTCGGAAGTTGGCCGGCGCATGCGGGTCGGTGTTCAGGCGTACGCGCAGCTCACCGTCGGTGAAGTTGCGGCGCCACACGGTGGCCCAGTTCATGAAGAAGCGCTGGTCCTGGCTGTGGCCATCCACTTCCACATTCGCCTTCGGGTCTTCCTTCAGCGCCATCTGCAGTGCGTCGTAGGCCACGGTCAGGCCACCCAGATCGCCGATGTTCTCGCCCAGGGTCAGCTTGCCCTTCACGAACACGCCCGGCACCGACTCGTAGCCATCGAACTGTGCAACCAGCTGGTCGGTACGCTCGGTGAAGGCCTTGCGGTCGGCGTCGGTCCACCAGTTGTCGAAATTGCCGTTGGCGGCGAACTGGCTGCCCGAGTCGTCGTAGCCGTGCATCATTTCGTGGCCGATGACCGCACCGATTCCGCCGTAGTTCAGCGCCGGATCGGCCTTGGCGTCGAAGAACGGCGCCTGCAGGATCGCCGCCGGGAACACGATCTCGTTCTTGGTGGCGTTGTAGTAGGCGTTGACCGTCTGCGGGGTCATGCCCCACTCGGTCTTGTCCACCGGCTTGCCGATCTTGTCCAGCATGTAGCGGTAGTTGAACGCACGCGCCGCCTGCATGTTGCCGAGGTAGCTGTCGCCGTTGGTCTGCAGGCCCGCCCAGTCACGCCACTTGTCCGGGTAGCCGATCTTCGGGGTGAAGCTGGCCCACTTTTCCAGTGCCTTCTTCTTCGTTTCCTCGCCCATCCACGGCAGCTGCTCCAGACGCGCCTTCAATGCCTGCGACAGGTTCTCCACCAGGTGCTGCATGGCCACCTTCGACTCGGCCGGGAACACGGCGTCGACGTACAGCTGGCCCAGCGCTTCACCCATGCCACCGTTGACGGACTCCAGCACGCGCTTCCAGCGCGGCTGCATTTCCTTCTGGCCGCGCAGGGTGGTGCCGTAGAAATCGAAGTTGGCCTTCTCGAACTGGCTGCTCAGGTACGGCGAGGCGTCGTCGATGGTGTGGAAGCGCAGGTAGGCCTGCCAGGTGCTGGCCGGCACATCGGCCAGCATCTTGTCCATTTCACCGAAGAAGCCCGGCTGGGCCAGCGAGAACTTCTGCGCGGCCGGCACTTTCAGGGTGTCGAACAGCGCGGTCCAGCTGAAGTTCGGGGTCAGCTTGTCGGCGTCTGCGGCGCTGAGCGGGTTGTAGCGCTTGGCCGGGTCACGCATTTCGATGCGCGACATCGAGGCCTTGGCCAGGCGGGTTTCAAAGGCCATCACTGCCTTGGCCTGCTCGGCCGCCTGCGCGGCTTCCACGCCGGACAGGGTCAGCACCTGCGCGATGTACGCCACGTAGGCATCGCGGATCTTGGCCTGCGCATCGTCGAAGTAGTAGCCCTTCTCAGGCAGGCCCAGGCCGCCCTGGCCGACGTAGGCGATGACGTTGGCCGAATCCTTGTAATCAGCATTGGCAAACAGCGAGAACAGCACGCCCTTGCCCTCGGCCTGGCTGTCGCGCAGGTACTGGGTGATGGCGGCGGTATCGTTCAGCGCGGTGATCTTGTCCAGCTGCGGCTGCAGCGGCGCGAGGCCGGCGGCTTCGATCTTGGCTTCGTCATTGCCGGTCTTCCAGATGTCACCGATCTTGGCTTCCACCGAGCCGGCCTTGGCCTGGCTGGCGGCGGCCTGCTGCACCAGCGCGTGCTGCACTTCCAGCGAGCGCTCGCGCAGGATCTCGAAGCTGCCCCAGGTGGTCTGGTCACCCGGCACCGGGTTGGCCTTCAGCCACTTGCTGTTGACGAAGCCATTGAGGTCGGTACAGGCCGAGATGGCCGGATCGAGGTCGGCGCTGTTGAGTGAGATCAGCGGCGTCTTGATCTGCGACAGGTCGAAGGCCTGCTTGGCGTCGGCACCGGCCGCCGGTGCGGTTTCGTTCTTGCCACAGGCCGCCAGCGAGGCAGCGATGGCGATGGTCAGGCCCAGCGGGACCAGGTTGCGGACGTTCATGAGGCTCTCCTGCGGGTAATTTCACAGGGTAGCCGGGGAGGCCCTCCACAGGGACCGGCCAAAGGTCACAGGGGGAACGCCCGTGGTCGCAAGCGGGTGTGTGCGGACCGTTGGTCCGCACACACCCAGCAGAAGAATACCCACCAACGGTGGGTATCTACTTATTTCGCCTTGCCCTGGTTGGCCACGGCCTCAGCAGCCTTGCGTGCCGCTTCCGGGTCGCCCAGGTAGCGGAACGACTGCACGGTCAGGTCATCGTTCAGTTCGAACAGCAGCGGGATGCCGGTCGGGATGTTCAGCTCGAGGATTTCCTCGCGCGAGACGTTGTTGAGGTACTTGTACAACGCACGCAGCGAGTTGCCGTGGGCGGTGACCAGCACGGTCTTGCCGTCCTTCAGCTGCGGCGCGATCGCGTCGTGCCAGTACGGCAGCACGCGGTCCAGGGTGGTGGCCAGCGATTCGGTGCCCGGCAGCGCGTTGCGGTCCAGACCGGCGTAACGGCGGTCATGGATCGGGTGGCCCGGATCTTCCAGTTCCATCGGCGGTGGCGGGATGTCGTACGAACGACGCCAGACCTTGACCTGCTCTTCGCCGTGCTTGGCCGCGGTCTCGGCCTTGTCCAGCCCCTGCAGGCCGCCATAGTGCCGCTCGTTGAGGCGCCAGGACTTGTTCACCGGCAGCCAGTCCTGCTGAAGCTCGGCCAGCGCACCCTGCAGGGTGTGGATGGCACGCTTGAGCACCGAGGTGTGGGCGACGTCGAACTGCAGGCCTTCCTCGCGCATCAGGCGACCGGCGGCGGCCGCTTCCCGGCGTCCCTGCTCGGTCAGGTCGACATCGACCCAGCCGGTGAAGCGGTTGTCCAGGTTCCACTGGCTCTGGCCATGGCGCAACAGTACGAGTTTACGGGTCACTGCAGGGTCTCCAACGCGAGGAAAGGCAGGCCGCCATTGTAGCCCCGGCCGCCACTCACCGGGCCGTGGCGCCACCCATGCGATGCTGTGGCCAATGAATACGGTGATCGACCCCGGACGCTGGGAAGGCAGCGTCGCCGCGGCCCGCGCGCAGCAGCTCCAGCTGGCCGGCCGCGTGGAGCGCCAGGACCGCCTGCCCAACGACGTGCGCTGGCTGGCCGGGCTGGATGTGGGCTTTGAGGACAACGGTGCCACCACCCGCGCCGCAGCGGTCCTACTGGATGCGAAGACATTGCAGCCCGTGGCGCAGGAAATAGCGCGCATTCCCACGGTGATGCCGTACGTTCCCGGCCTGCTCAGCTTCCGCGAGCTGCCAGCGTTGTTGGCCGCGCTGGCACTGCTGCCGCGGGCGCCGGATCTGGTGTTCGTCGATGGCCACGGCATCAGCCATCCGCGCCGGCTGGGCGTGGCCGCGCACTTGGGCGTGGTCACCGACCTGCCGAGCATCGGTGTGGCCAAGTCGAAACTGGTCGGCCGCTTCGTCGAACCGGGCGCCGAAGCAGGCGCGCATACGCCATTGATGGACGGTGACGAGCAGCTCGGCTGGGTGCTGCGCAGCAAGGTGCGCAGCAAGCCGCTGTTCGTGGCCGGCGGCCATCGGGTCAGTGCCGATACCGCGCTGGACTGGGTGCAGCGCACCCTGCGCGGTTACCGGCTGCCGGAGCCGACCCGGCTGGCGGATCGGCTGGCTTCACGTCGGGACGAATAGCTGCGCCGGGCATCTCCCGGCACGCGCGTCATCTTCGATCAGCGATGCACGTGACCGCGATGGCCCTGCGCGTCCTCGCCGTGGTCATGACCTTCATGGCCCTCGTGCTCGCCGCCCTTCACCGGCGCCGGTTCACCACAGGCCTCACCGCAGTGGTCCGCTTCAAGCTGCAGCGTCACGTGCTCGATGCCGAAGTCATCGTGCAGGCGCCCGCTCAGCTCACGGCGCAGCGCATCGGCTTCGGTGCCGTCGCGCATCACGACATGCGCGGTCAGCGCCGGCGTGCTGGAGGCCAGCGCCCACACGTGCAGGTCATGCACGTCCATTACCGCGGCGTGGCTGGACAGGCTGTCGCGCACCTTGGCCACGTCCATGCCCTTGGGCACGCCTTCCAGCAGCACGTTGATCGCCTCGCGCATCAGCACCCAGGTGCGCGGCAACACCCACAGGCCGATCAGCACCGCCAGGATCGGATCGATCGGCTTCCAGCCGGTGAACTGGATCAGCACCGCACCCGCAATCACCGCCACCGAGCCGAGCATGTCCGCCCACACTTCCAGGTAGGCGCCCTTCACGTTGAGACTCTCGCCGCTGCCGGCCTGCAGCAGGCGCATCGAGATCAGGTTGATGACCAGCCCGGCCGAGGCGATCACCAGCATGCCGGTGGAGGCGATCTCCTGCGGCTTGCTGAAGCGCCCGACGGCTTCCCACAGGATGTAGCCGGCAACCACGAACAGCATCGCGCCGTTGATCATTGCGCCCAGCGCTTCCAGGCGCGCATAGCCGTAGGTGCGACGCGCATCCGGCGGGCGCCGGCTCAGCCGCACCGCGACCAGCGCGATCATCAGGGCCAGCGCGTCGGTGGCCATGTGTGCCGCGTCGGACAACAGCGCCAGGCTGTTGGTCCAGAACGCGCCCACCACTTCGACGACGAGGAAGGTGGAGGTCAGGCCGAGCGCCCACCACAAGGGTTTCTCGTGGCGGATCTCGGATGGCAGGTGATCGTGGTCGTGGCCCATGGCAACAGCTCCTTTGCGATGGAGGCAGGCTACGCCGGCGGCCGTGGGGAAACTATCACGGTGTTTATAACATTGCAGACTGCACGTCGCGGCTCGCCGCAGCTTGCGCCCGTGCCGGGCCACACTATGATGACCGCATCCCCTCTGGATGGGGAACGGGCAGCCGGATCGCTTCGGCGTTGCGGCCCGCAATGGACACCCAAGCACAAGGAATCCGGAACATGTGGACTACCAAGACCCCCTGGGTCGCCGTCGCCGTGGCCTGCGCGCTGGGCACGGCCGCAAGCGCCTCGGCCAAGACCTGCCAGCAGAACTTCCAGGCGGTAGGCGATCCCCGCAATGGCCAGTTCTTCACCTCCGAAGTCACCCTCCCCGGCCTGAAGCCCCGCAGCGCCCTGGGCCAGCTGCGCAAGGCAGCGCTTGATGAGGGCAACAACTTCGTCAGCGGAGATGTCATCACCGAGACCGAAGGCCAGATGTACGTGCTGCAGACCGACACCAAGATGCCGCTGGTCAGCATCATCACCGCCTCCAATGGCGGCAACGTGGTGGTCGGTACCAAGCTGTCACGCGGGCAGACCGCCAAGGAAGAGGACGCACGCAGCGCGCTGTGTGGCTGGCTGGACAAGCTCAAGACCGGCCCCGAAGGCGAGGCGATCGCGGAAGCCGTGCGTGTCTCCAGCGGTTTCGACAAGCCGATCCAGGCCACTGCGGTCGGCATGTCCACCGAAATGGGCAAGGACGCCAAGCGGCTGCAGCGGGAAATCAACACCGCACCGCTCAGGGCGCTGTTCTCCGGCACCAGCACCCCGCCGGATACCGATGCGATGTACCAGCCGTTGCTCGTCAAGTATTTCGGCCGTCGTTTCATCATCGATGGCCAGGTGTACACCGCCCAGCCCAACCGCTTTGCCAAGACCTTCGAGGTGGGCTATCTGGTCACCAAGATGAAGGGCATCGGTGGCATCGGCGGACGCCAGTCGAACGACGACAACAATGCCAACTTCACCGTGCACTGTGCGCTTGCGCCGGATCAGATGGCGCTGGGCGCCACCCTGCGCGAGAACGACTGGGTGAAACTGGAAGGCGTGGTCGACAAGATGGACACCGGTGGCGTCCACCTGCGCGATTGCCGGCAGGTGAAGTAGCCTTCAGGCTGCGCCGGGGAACGCCCCGGCGCAGGCCTCATCGGGTCAGAACCCGAAGCGCAGGCTGGCCCAGTACGCGCGGCCCGGCTCGTTGTAGGTCGCCGCGCCGGCATCGCTGCTGTTGGCCTCGCGGAACAGGCGCTTGTCGGCCAGGTTGTTCACGCCGAAGCCGAAGCTGACCGTCTCGGTCACCTTGTAGCGCGCGCTCACGCCCCAGATGTTGTACGCACCGCGATCCTGCAGTGCGATCGATGGGTCGCAGGTGCCGGTGCAGCGCGGATCATTGTTGATGTTGGTGGTGGCCGGCTTCTGCTTGCCGTAGAACGTGCCGGTCAGCAGCAGCGACAGCTTGTCGGTGGCCTGCCAGTCCAGCATCGTGTTGACGGTGTACTTCGGAATCACCGACAGCGGCTGGCCGGTGCGCTTGTTCTCGTTCTCCACCATGTAGGTGAAGTTGTTGCTCCACTTCAGGCGGTTGCCCTGCTCGCCCAGCAGCGGGATCACCAGGTTGCCTTCCAGCCCCTGCACGATCGCCTTCGGCGCGTTCTCCCAGCGGAAGATGCGGCCCCTGGTGTCGGCAGTCAGGCCGATCTGGGTGTAGCCGGCCTGGATCTTGTCCTTGTAGTCGTTATGGAAGTACGTCAACGAGGCCTGCCAGCCGCTCTGCGGTGCCCACTCGATGCCGAGTTCCTTGTTCAGGCTGGTTTCCGCCTTCAGGTCCGCATTGCCGCGCATGTAGCAGCCGGCGCCAAGGCTCGGCAGTGCATTCGGGCAGCCATTGCCACGGGTGTAATACAGATAGTCCGGATTCGACTGGTACAGGTTCGGCGCCTTGAACGCCCGGGCGATGCCGCCCTTCACCACCCAGTCGCCGTTGATGCGGAACTGCGCGTTGAGGCTGGGGCTGGTGTTGTTGCCGAACTGGCTGTGGTGGTCGAAGCGCAGGCCCGGGGTAACGATCCAGCGCTCACCCAGGTAGATGTTGTCTTCGACGAACACGGCGGTGGTCTGCGCATCGGCCTTGCCCCGCGCACGATCGGCCGACAGCCCCGGGATGCCGCCGCCGCTGCTGCTGGACTGGCTCATCGAGTACGGGTCGGTCAGGCGGCTGTCCAGGTATTCAAAGCCAAGCGTCCAGATGTTCTCGGCACCACCCAGCGTGGTCGGGAAGCTCACTTCGCCGTCCAGCTGGTAGTTGCGCAGTCGCGAGGTCGACCAGTCGGTGCCGTTGAAGCTGCCTTCCGGGCCACCGGCCAGGCCTTCGTTGATGCGTGAGTTGTTCACCGCCTCCACCGCAGCTGTCACCCGCGAGGTCACGTCGCCCCAGCGGCCACGATGGGTGATCGCGCCGGTGTTGCGGTACATGCGGTTGGTCTCCGCTTCGCCCTCGGCCAGTGCCGCCAGGTCAACGCCGGTCGAGGTACCGGTGGTGCTGACCGCGCGATCACCAGCGTAGATGTTGCCCTGGCGGCTGGTGCCGGCTTCGAACTCCACCACCTGGTTGGCGGTCACGTCCCAGCGCAGCAGCGCGTTGACATCGCGGTTCTTGACACCCTCGCGGCCGGCCGGCGGCACCGCGTTGGGGTTGGTAGCGTACTGGCGGTTGAGCTCCAGCGAGTCCGCGTCGGTCTTGTTGAGATTGCCGTACAGGCGGAACGACAGGGTGTCGGTCATCGGCCCACTCAGCTGCAGGCCGACGCGTTCGCTGCCACCTTCGGCGCTGTGTTCGGGCACCAGCCCATACAGGTCCACCGCACCGGTCAGGTCGCCGGTCGGGCGCTTGGTGATGATGTTGACCACGCCGCCGGAGGCACCGGAGCCATAGCGTGCCGCCGCCGGGCCGCGCAGCACTTCGATGCGCTCGATCATTTCCGCCGGCACCCAGTTGGTGTCACCGCGGGTATTGCGCTCGCCGCTGCGCCCCATGCGCACGGCATCGCGTGCGCCGATGCGCTTGCCATCGACCAGGATCAGGGTGTTTTCCGGGCCCATGCCACGCAGGTCGATCTGGCGGTTGTTGCCGTACTGGCCCGAGGCGCTGTTGCCGGTCAGGTTGACGCCCGGCATGGTCCGCAACAGCTCGGCGATGTCGTTGGCTGGCGGGCGCCGGGCGATATCCTCGGCGGTGATGGTCGAGGTACCCAGTGCCTGGCGCGCGATCTGCGAGGCGGTAACGTGCACCGTGTCGATATCGGTGGCGTCGGTTTCGGCCTGGGCGGTCAGGGCGCTGCCGGCCAGCAGAGCGGCAACGGCAAGCGCCAGCGGGCGCGGCGAATGGACAACGGCAGGAGACATGATCAGGACCTTCTGGCAGGGCTGCGGGGCCTCTGGCAAAGGGCTTGAGGCAACGACGAGGGGGGAGGCGGAGCCGTCCTGCAGGCACCTGCAGTCCGCTCCGTGCGCGCATTCTCCCATCAATGCGAGTGATTCTCAAATGCGTTCACTCATTGCCGCAGCGGCGTCGATGTGCTTTGCGCACCGTGCAAGCCTGCACCGCGCGTAAACTGGCCGGCTACCCCGCCATCAACCGTATGCCGCCGCGGCCGATACCCGTGGTTTGCCGTACGCAGTCAGAGATCGACGTGGAACCACCCCAACTGGACGATGCCAGCCAGCCGCTGGCCGAGGCCTGGCAGCAATGCCTGCTACAGGCCGGCCCTGCCGCCACCGCGCTGCTCAAGGCCGCTGCCTCCGATGCCCCACCCGCGCTGGCCCAGCGCTTTTACGAAGTGCTGCTGCAGGACGGGCGCGCACGCCGCTTCCTGTCCCACGACCAGGTCAAGCAGCGCCTGCAGCCGGCCATGCAGCGCTGGCTGGTACAGCTGCTGACCACCGACGCCGCTGGCATCGCCACCACGGTCGCCTCGCAGCGGGTGATCGGCGACGTACACGCACGGGTCGGCATCCCGGTCGACCTGGTCACCCGCGGTGCGCGCGTGCTCAAGCACGAGCTGTTCGTGCGCCTGCGCGACGACGCGCCCGACAGCGCGACCGCGTTCGCCGCCATCGCCTGCCTCAGCGCGATCATGGACATCGCCATGGAAGGCATGACCCTGGCCTACACCCATGCGCGCGAGCGCTCCACCCGTGCCGACGCCGCCTACCGGCTGTTCTCGCTGGTACAGAACGTCGGTACCGAACGCGAGCGCCAGCGCGCATTGCTGCTGGACTGGGAGAACGCCCTGCTCTATGCCCTCGCCGGCCACGTGCAGGCCAGCGACAACGCCAGCCTGGCCACCTCGGACTTCGGCCTGTGGTTCACCCACAAGGGCATCCCCAGCTTCGGCGAAAGCAGCGAAACGCAGCAGGTGGGCCAGTTGATGGCCCGCATTGACGGCCACCTGCAGCGCGCCAGTGGCGATGCTCCGGCGCAGCGACTGGCGGTGCTGCCGGCCATCCGCGAGGACCTGGCCGCCATCCGCACCCTGATGACGCTGCTGTTCGAGCGCATCGGCGAACTGGATGCCGGCAGCGACGCGCTGACCAACCTGCTCAACCGTCGCTTCCTGCCCACCGTGCTGCGCCGGGAAATCGAGCTGGCCACGCGCAACCGCACACCGTTCTCGCTGCTGCTGCTCGACCTGGATCATTTCAAGGCAATCAACGACGGCCATGGCCACGATGCCGGCGACCGTGCGTTGCAGCACGTGGCCGGCCTGCTCGGCCAGCTCACGCGTGGCAGCGACTACCTGTTCCGCTATGGCGGCGAAGAATTCGTGGTGGTGCTGGTGGCGGCCAGCGAATCACAGGCGACCGTGATCGCCGAGAGCCTGCGCCGGCAGATCGCGCAGTCGCCGGTGGCATTGGCCAACGGCCAGGTGCTGGAGCTGACCGCCAGCATCGGCGTGGCCGGCCATGACGGCCACCCGGACTACGAACGGCTGATGGCACGTGCCGACGCGGCGATGTACGAGGCCAAGCGCAGCGGCCGCAACCGCGTGGTGGTCGCCAGAGCGGACCTGCAGGAAGCCCCGGGGCGGCGTGCACTGCAGCGATGACGGCAGGACAGGTAGAGTCGACCGCTGGTCGACTATCGCGCGCAGCGCGGGATTTTTCGCCGTCGGAACGAAGAGCAGTCGACTAACAGTCGACTCTACCGGTTCGCGCGCCAGCCGATGCATTGAACGCCCCCACCCGCCACGCTGCCCACCACAGCAGCGCCAGCAACGCGATGCCAGCCCCCAGCAGGCACACAGCGGGCCAGCCATGCCGCACCTGCATCCAGGGCCCCGCCGCCGCTCCCGCACCGCTGCCCACCGCATAGAACAGCATGTACAACGCCACCAGGCGCCCATGCTGTTCTGCCGGTGCACGCAGCAACGATGCCTGGTTCGAGACATGCAGTGCCTGGCCGCCCAGGTCGAGCACGACCACACCCAGCAACAGCAAGGACAGCGAATGCGGCAGGCCCAGCAGCGGCCACCACGCGACCAGCATCAACAACAGCGCGCCGAGGCTGACCCGATGCGCGAAACCACGGTCCATCCAGTGTCCGACCCGCGCCGCCATCAGCGCACCGACCACGCCGGCCAGGCCGAGCGCGCCGATGGTTGCGGTCGACCAGTGCAGCGGCGGTGCCGACAGCGGCAAGGGTGCCGCCGCCCAGAACACATTGAGGCCGGCAAACAGCAGCAATGCCAGCGGCCCGCGCTCGCGCAGCGTTCGATCGCGGCGCAGCATGCCCAGCATCGAGCCCAGCAGCTCGCGCCAGCGTGGAGGGACCGACGGCACCGGTACTGCGGGCAGGCGCCGCCACAGCAGCGCCGCCAACGCTGCCATCACCACCGCTGACAGCAGGTAGACCCTCTGCCAGCCAAAGGCCGCCGCCACCGTACCGGACACCACGCGCGCCAGCAGCAGGCCGATGAACACGCCGCCCTGCACCACACCGACCACGCGACCGCGCTGCTCGGGCCGTGCCAGCATGGCGGTATAGGCAATCAGGCCCTGGGTCAGCGCGGTGCCCAGCAGGCCTGCCAGCAGCATGCCCGACAACAGCCAGCTCGCCGTGCGTGACGCCGCCAGCCACAACAGGGCCAGCACCAGCGCGATCAACTGCAGCCGCAGCAGGCGTCGCCGGTCGCCGCGGTCCGCCAGCGGCAGCAGGCCAAGCAACGCCAGCACGCTGCCGGCCTGGGTTGCAGCCAGCACTGCGCCGGCCACGGCCCGGTCCATCGCAAAGGCGCGTGCAAGCTGATCCAGCAGCGGCTGCGCGTAGTAGACGTTGGCGACGCTGGCGCCGGCGGCAGCCGCAAGCAGGACCAGCAGCGGGCGGGGAAGCGATGTGGCACTCATCATATGGTTGCAATTTGAAACCAGATGCAGGCTATCGCCATTGGTTTTAAACTGCAACCACATTCGGAGATACCCAGCATGCACGCCGACAGCCCCTGCCCTGTAGCCCGCAGTGCCGACCTGCTCGGTGACCGCTGGGCATTGCTGGTGATCCGCGACGCCTTCGACGGCATCACCCGCTTCGGTGATTTCCAGCGCAGCCTCGGCGCGGCGCGCAACATCCTCAGCGACCGCCTGCGCCGGCTGGTCGAGGCCGGCATCCTGCAGCTGCAGCCAGCCTCCGATGGATCGGCCTACCAAGAGTACGTGCTCACCGCCGCAGGCCTGGAACTGTTCCCGCTGCTGGTCGCACTGCGCCAGTGGGGGGAGCGCCATCGCTTCGGTGCAGGCGAAGCCCATTCGCAGCTGATCGAATTGGCGACGCGGCGGCCGCTGCCCTACATGCAGCCGCGCGGGCGCGATGGCCAGCCGCTTCAGCCCACTGCCACCCGTGTGCGCAAGCTCAAGGACGACGGGCGCGACACCTGATCCGCCCATTCGCGCACACCGACGGACGCCCGCGCCGGTTAGCATCGGATCTTTCCGCCGCTGGATGCCGCCGATGTCGCGCTGTCGCCCTTCCCTGCTGACCGCCCTGCTGTTGCCGCTGCTGGCCTGCGCCACAGCAACCACGCAGGCCCGTGAGGTTGCCGCGCCCGCCGACCACGTGCAGGCCGATGGCCCCTATGTGTTCCGCCAGGGCAACCAGCTGCAGGCCAGTTGGATCTGCGACGACAAGGTCGAGTCGCACACACTTGCCACGCAGGCCGCAGGCGCCGACATCGCCCCGCGTTGTGGCTACGAACACAGCGTGCACGTGGCCGCCCCGAATGCGCCTTCGGTCTCCGTGCTGCCGGCCGTGCCGCGCATCGTGGCGCTGTCCGACATCCACGGCCAGTACGGGCTGCTGGTGCGCCTGCTGCGTGCCCACCAGGTCATCGACGCACAGGACCGCTGGGCGCTGGGCAAGGACACCCTGGTCATCGCCGGCGATGTGTTCGACCGCGGCCCGCAGGTAACCGAAGCCTTCTGGCTGCTGTATGGCCTGCAGCAGCAGGCGGCCGCCGCCGGCGGCGCGGTGCACTTCGTGCTCGGCAACCACGAGACCATGGTGCTGTACGACGACCTGCGCTACGTCAACCCGAAATACCTGCGCGGCGCCCAGCTGCTCGGTCGCAGCTACCCGCAGCTGTATGGCGCCGACTCGGTAATCGGCCAGTGGCTGCGCACCCGCCCGGTGCTGCTGAAGATCGGCGATAGCCTGTTCCTGCACGGCGGCATCTCGCCCGAGGCGGTGCAGCTGGCGCTGGACCCGGCACGCACCAACGCGGCCTATCAGGCCTCGCTGGGCCTGCCCAAGGCCGAAGTGAAGGCCGACCCGGCCACCGCACCGCTGTACGACGGCAAGACCAGCCCGATCTGGTACCGCGGCTATTTCGATGGCCGCCTCGACACCGCGGGTGTGCAGGCTGTGCTCGACCGCCTGCAGCTCAAGCGCATCGTGGTTGGCCATACCTCGATGCCGCACGTCAGCAGCTTCCACGGCGACCGCGTGATCGCCATCGACAGCAGCATCAAGAACGGCGAGAACGGCGAACTGCTGTTCATCGAGGGTGGCAAGCTCAGCCGTGGCCTGCTGGATGGTTCGCGGGTGCCGCTGGCGCTCGGTGAGCCGGGCCTGCAGGACTGAATGGAGGGACAGCGCGACGGTGCCGGGAGGTGCCGACGCGCTCCACCTGCAGCCGGTTTGCGGCTACCCTCGGCAGCCGAGAGGCCCACCCCGTCCATCCGGTGGGCCTGACCGTTACAGGAGCCCCGCGCATGCGCGTTCTGATTGCTGAAGACGACCCGGATATCGCCTCCGGCCTGTGCGCCTCGCTGCGCCGGCAGGGGCACGTGGTCGACCACGTCGACAACGGTGCGCACGCCGATGCTGCATTGGGCTCGACGCAGTACGCGCTGCTGGTGCTGGACCTGGGGCTGCCGCAGCTGGATGGCCGCGACGTGCTGCAGCGCCTGCGCCAGCGCGGTGATGGCCTCGCAGTGCTGGTGGTGACCGCCCGTGACGGCCTGGCCGAGCGCGTGCGTGTGCTCGACCTGGGTGCCGATGACTACCTGGTCAAGCCGTTCGCGCTGGACGAGTTCGAAGCGCGCGTGCGCGCCCAGCTGCGCCGGGTCACCAGCAATGGCAACCCGGACCTGCGCATCGGCCGCCTTCGCATCGACCTGGCCGGGCATCGGGTGTGGATCGACGACCAGTCGCTGGAACTGACCGCACGCGAGTTCGGCCTGCTGTCGGCACTGGCAGTGCGCGCCGAGCGCATCGTGTCACGCGCGCAGTTGGTGGAAGCGCTGTGCGACTGGGGCCAGGACCTGACCGACAACGGCCTGGACATCGCCCTGCACCGCCTGCGCCGCAAGCTGCAGCCCGGCGGCATGGGCATCCGCACCGTGCGCGGGCTGGGCTACATGCTGGAAGACGCGCAGGACGACAGCACCCCGTGATCAGTGGACCGCCCAGCCTGCGCCGGCGCCTGCTCGCCTTCCTGGCGCTGCCGATGCTGGGTCTGCTCACCTTCAACACGATCCTGGCCTATTACGTTGCGCTGGACTATTCCAACCGCATCCACGACCGCAACCTGATCGACGACACGCATTCGTTCGCGCAGATGCTGAGCACCATGCCGGTGACCAGCGACCTGTCGCCGCAGGCGCGCTTCCTGATCGAGTACGACCCCGACGGCCATCGCTACTTCAACGTCGACAGCAGCCGCATGGGGACGCTCAGCGGCAATGCCGACTTCAGCCCGTATGCCCCTTCGCAGGACTGCACCGGCGTGCATCCGGCCCTGTACGACGGCAACCTCAATGGCCAGCAGGTGCGCATGGCCACGGTCTGCACGCAGGCGATGAACGATCCGCAGGACCAGCTGGCGGTGACCGTGGCCGAGAGCATGGCCGACCGCCGACAGCGCGCGCGCGAGATCCTGATGATCATCATCCCGCTGATGACCATGCTGGCGCTGGGCACCGCAGCGCTGGTCTGGTTCGGCGTGACCTACGGCCTGCGCATCCTCACGCCACTGAGGACCCGCCTGGCGCAGCGCCGTGGCGAACTGGCACCGATTTCCGATGCCGACGTACCGGAAGAGATCCAGCCACTGATCAGCACCATCGACGATCTGTTTGCCCGCCAGGCGGAAATGATCACCCTGCAGAACCGCTTCATTGCCGATGCCGCGCACCAGCTGCGTTCGCCGCTGGCGGGCATGGCCCTGCACGTGGACCAAGCTCTGGCACACGGTGATCCCGATACGGTGCGCGAGGCGCTGCAGCACATCCGCCGGCTCAACCAGCGCACTGCCCGGGTCAGCACCCAGCTGCTGGCGCTGAGCCGGGCGCAGACCGTGCCCGATACCGTGGAAGCACTGGACCTGGGCGAGCTGGTGCCGCAGTGGGTTGGCATGCGCGTGCCGGAAGCGATCCGCGATGGCATCGACCTCGGCTACCGCGGCAGCCCCCATCCGCTGCGTGTGCTCGGCAACGGCGCCATGCTGCAGGAGGCCCTGGACAACCTGATCGACAACGCCCTGCGTTATGCCGGCCGCAATGCCACCGTCACGGTGGGCGTGCATGCGCTGGACGACAATGATGTCGAACTCTATGTGGAAGACAACGGCCCCGGCGTGCCCGACGACGTGATGCCACGGCTGGGCGAGCGCTTCTTCCGGGCGCCGGGCACCGCTGCCAGCGGCACCGGCCTCGGCCTGGCCATCGCGCACGAGGCGGTAGAGCACTTCGGCGGCCGCCTGAGCTTCCTCAACCGCCCGGGCGGGGGGCTCAAGGTCGCCATCACGCTGCCGCTGCTGAAGGCCCCCTGACCCGGCCCGGCGCGCTGAAAGGCTGGTGAAAATCGCGCTTGCGATCCTGCCATCCCCACTGCCGTCCCGGAGCCGCCAGGTGACCGAATCGCACGACTTCTTCCTCCCCGGTGGCCCCCAGGGCGTGCTGCTGGTCCATGGCCTGACCGGCACCCCGGCGGAAATGCGCATGCTGGGCAAGGGGCTGAACAATGCCGGCTTCACCGTCCACGGCGTGCAACTGCCCGGCCATTGCGGCACCGTGGATGACCTGCTGGCGACCACCTGGGAACAGTGGTACCAGGGCGTGGAAGATGCGGCGGCCGCCCTGCGCGGCAAGGTCGACCAGCTGTTCGTGGGTGGCCTGTCGATGGGCGCGGTACTCTCGCTGGCGTTGGCGGCACGTCGCCCGGAGTGGGTGTCCGGCGTGGGCGTGTACGGCGCCACTTTCCGTTACGACGGCTGGAACATTCCCGCCGTGGCCCGCTTCTCGTTCCTGCTGCCGTGGTTCAAGCGCTTCAACATCGGCCGCGACCGCATGTTCATGGAAGAACCGCCGTACGGCCTGCGCGACGAGCGCCTGCGCGCGCAGGTCAGCGCCGCAATGCTGTCCGGCGACAGCGCGGCTGCCGGCCTGCCGGGCAACCCCTGGCATGCGCTGGCCGAGATGCGTGCGCTGAGCAACTGGACCCGCCGCCACCTGCACCAGGTCATCGCACCGTGCCTGGTGATGCACGCCCGCGAAGACGATGTGGCCAGCATGGGCAACGCTGAGCTGGTGATGTCGCGGGTCAGCGGCCCGAAGGAACTGGTGGTGCTGGAAGACAGCTACCACATGATCACCATCGATCGCGAGCGCCGCGATGTGATCCGTCGCAGCGCGCGCTTTTTCACCGAGATCGGTGAACGCACGGGCGTGCTCAAGGCGGTGGCCTGAGATGGGGGCACTCGCCACCCTGCTGTGGCTGGCCAATGTGGTACTCGATACCGGTGGCCAGCTCGCCTTCAAGGCCGCCGCCAGCGATCCGCAGGAAGGTGAAGGTCTGCAACGCTGGAAATACATGCTCAGCCGCCCTTGGCTGTGGATCGGCATCGCCTGCTACGTGCTCGAGTTCGTGGCCTGGATTGCGTTCCTGTCGCTGGTGCCGCTGTCCGAGGGCGTGCTGCTGGGCTCGATCAACATCGTTGCGTTGATGATCGCCGGTCGTTTCCTGTTCCGCGAGAAGCTCACGCCGCTGCGGGTGGCCGGCATGCTGCTGGTCACCGCGGGCGTGGCGGTGGTGGGGGCCGGCTCATGAGGCGCCTGTATGTGATCGGTTTCCCGCTGCTGATGGCCTTCGACACGCTGGCCCAGCTGTGCTTCAAGTACGCCGGTGACGCCGCGCTGCCGGTCGAGGCCAACACCGCCTGGCTGCTGCGCGTGCTGTCGCAGCCGTGGGTGTACGGCGCCATCCTCGGCTACGTGGGCGCGTTCTTCACCTGGATGAGCCTGCTGCGCCATGCGCCGATCGGCCCCGCGTTTGCCGCCTCGCACCTGGAAGTGATCAGCGTGCTGCTGCTGTCGGCGTGGCTGTTGAACGAGCCGCTGACCCTGCACCATCTGTTAGGTGCGGTACTGATCGTGGCCGGCATCGTCTGCCTCGGCCGCGCTGAAGCGGACGACCCGCACAGTCCCGCCGAAAGCGCGTCGTGAGCGGGCTGCGATGAGCCTGTTCGCGCGCGAACTGCCACCTACCGCTGGCCTGCCGATTCAGGCCAGCGATTTCCTGCCCGGTGGTGGCGACCTGCGCGAAGTCCTGGCCAGCCAGCTCGCCACACCGCCACTGCAGCTGACCTGTTCCGGCACGCACGCGCTGCTGATCGCGCTGCGTACGCTGCGCAAGCGCGCGCCAAGGCGCGACACCGTGATCATGCCGGCCTATACCTGCCCGCTGGTGCCGATCGCGGTGCACAGCCTGGGCCTGCGCGTGCAACTGTGCGATACCCGTCGTGGTCACTTCGACTTTGATCCCGGCCAGCTCAGGCGTCTGGCCGATGCGCGCACGCTGGCGATCCTGCCGACCCACCTGGGCGGGCGCATCGCCGATGTCGAACTGGCCTGCGAAGTCGCCCGCAACGCCGGCGCCTGGGTGATCGAGGACGCCGCACAGGCACTCGGCGCACGGGTCGGCAACAGCAGTGTCGGCCTGCGTGGCGATATCGGATTCTTCAGCCTGGCTGCTGGCAAGGGCCTGAGCCTGCATGAAGGCGGCCTGCTGGTCAGCCGTGACGACGAACTGCGTGCCGGGCTGGCCGAACATGCCGTCCAGCACGTTCGCCCCAGCCTGCGCTGGGAGCTGCTGCGCAGCGTGCAGTTGATCGGCCTTGCTGCCTGCTATCGCCCTTCGCTGCTGTCGCTGGTGTATGGCAATCCATTGCGCAGTGCGCTTCAACGCGACGATCTGGAAGAAGCGGTCGGTGACATTTTCCCGCTTGATATACCGCAGCACCGGGTCAGCCACTGGCGGCAGAACATCGGCGCGCGTGCCGCGTCGCGCTTGCCGGCGTTCCTGCAGGCCGGTCGCCTGCGTGCGTTGCAGCTGCGCGTGCAGCTGGCACAGCTGCCAGCCGTTGAGGTGGTCGACGGCCTCGCCGGCAGCGGTGGCACCTGGCCACTGCTGATGCTGCTGCTGCCCAGCCAGCGCGCCCGCGATGCCGTGCTGAAGGACCTGTGGCCACGTGGTCTCGGCGCCAGCCGCATGTTCATCCATGCCCTGCCCGGCTACGCGTACCTGCGCGGCATCGTGCCGCAGGACGACATGCCCAATGCACGCGACTTCGCCGCACGCATGCTGACCCTTGGCAACAGCGCCTGGCAGACCCGCGAAGAGACTGCCGAAATACTGCAGGTCCTGGCCCGCGCCTGACCCGAACGTGCACGCGTGGCCTGCCCTCCGCGCATTCATCCGTGCACCTTCCTGAACGTTTTCCCAGCCTGTCAGAAGAGCCTTTCAACAGGAAAGGAACGAGAAAGGCGGCCTGCCTACATTGAGCCTGCCCCGGCATCGGGCCGGGCGTTTCTTTCATCGACGGACCTGCCCATGCACTGGAGCATCCTGTGTGACTTCGACGGCACCATCAGCCTCGAAGATGTCATCGACTCGCTGCTGGAAAAGTACGGCCAGCCGGGCTGGCAGGAACTGGAAGACCAGTGGAAAGCGGGAAAGATCGGCTCGCGTGAATGCATGCAGGGCCAGGTGCGGCTGCTGAAACTGGACCCGGCCACGCTCGACGCCCATCTGGACCAGGTACAGATCGATCCGGGCTTCGCCGCCTTTGTCAGCCGTGCCGAACAGCTGGGCCTGCCGCTGCGGATCGTCAGTGACGGCCTGGACTATGCGATCCACCGCATCCTGGCCAACCACGGCCTGTCGCAGCTGCCGGTGGTGGCCAACCACCTGCGCTGGTGCGAAGACCATTGGGAACTGGAGTCGCCCTACCAGGCCGAAGGCTGCCGCAGTGGCACCTGCAAGTGCACCTGCGCCGCGCAGGCGCGCGCCAACGAAGCACCGCGCGTGCTGATGATCGGTGACGGCAGCTCGGATTTCTGCGTGTCCGAAGACGCCGACTTCGTGTTCGCCAAGCGCCGCCTGATTACCCATTGCACGAATGCCGGCATCGAGCATGCCGCCATCGACACCTTCCACGATGCAGTCGCACTGTTGCCGCGCCTGCTCGATGGCAGCCTGCTGCAGCCACGTCGCATCGACGCCCGCCCGCAGCCCGCCGCACTGCCCCCACTGCTGGCCACCGCCTGAGCACTCCCTCCAAGCACGCTCCCCCGTCGCCCCTTTCGAACGTCCTTCACGGAACCGAACTGCATGAACATTTTTGACAAGAACGCCGACGCCGCTGCCTCCGACGCGCAGCTGCTGGCCGACGAAGCCCGCTACAGCTCCTTCGGCGATACCGTCCACTACGTCGACCCGCCGAAGATCTTCCAGCGCGGCGAAGGCAGCTACATGTTCGACGGTGCGGGCGTGCCCTACCTCGATCTGCAGATGTGGTACTCGGCCTGCAACTTCGGCTACAGCAACAAGCGCCTGAATGACGCGCTGAAGGACCAGATCGACACCCTGCCGCAGGTCGCCAGCCAGTACCTGCATCCGACCCGCGTGCAGCTGGCCAAGACCATTGCCGTGGACATGCACGAAAAGTTCGGCCTCGACGGTCGCGTGCATTTCAATGTCGGCGGCGCGCAGGCCATTGAAGACTCGCTGAAGATCGTTCGCAACGCGCGCGGCGGCAAGAGCCTGATGTTCGCCTTCGAAGGCGGCTACCACGGCCGCACCCTGGGTGCCTCGTCGATCACCTCCAGCTACCGCTACCGCCGCCGCTACGGCCACTTCGGCGAGCGCGCGATGTTCATCCCGTTCCCGTACCCCTTCCGTCGCCCGAAGGGCATGACCCCGGACGAGTATTCCGACCACTGCGTGTGGCAGTTCGAGCGCCTGTTCGAAAGCGAATACAACGGCGTGTGGGACCCCAAGGTCGGCCAGGCCGAGTACGCCGCGTTCTACGTCGAGCCGATCCAGGGCACCGGCGGCTACGTCATTCCGCCGCGCAACTTCTTCACCGCCCTCAAGCGCGTGCTGGACAAGTACGGCATCCTGATGGTGGTCGATGAAATCCAGATGGGCTTCTGGCGTACCGGCAAGCTGTGGTCGATCGAGCACTTCGGCGTGACCCCGGACGTGCTGGTGTTCGGCAAGGCGCTGACCAACGGCCTGAACCCGCTGTCTGGCCTGTGGGCACGCGAAGAGCTGATCAACCCGACCGTGTTCCCGCCGGGTTCCACCCACTCCACCTTCAACTCCAACCCGCTGGGCACCCGCCTGGGCCTGGAAGTGTTGAAGCTGGGCAAGGAAATGGACTACGAGCGCACCGTGCCGGAAAAGGGCGCATACTTCCTCGACGGCCTGCGTGGCCTGCAGAAGCGTCACCCGGAAATCGGCGACGTCGACGGCTTGGGCCTGGCCCTGCGCGCCGAAATCTGCCAGGCCGACGGCTACACCCCGAACAAGGAACTGCTGGACCGCATGGTCGACATCGGCCTGGCCGGTGACCTCCTGCACGACGGCAAGCGCATGGGCCTCGTGCTCGACGTAGGTGGCTGGTACAAGAACGTGATCACCTTCGCGCCGTCGCTGGACATCAGCTACGAAGAGATCGACCTGGCGATCACCCTGCTCGACCAGGCGCTGACCAAGGCCAAGGGCTGAGACTGGATGGGCTGCCGGTTCCCGTGCCGATGGAGATGACGTCACGCGCATCCAGCACCGCGCTGGAACCGGCCGCGCTGCTGGAGGGCTTCCTGGCCCACCCGCCGCTCGGATTCGAGGCAGGCCGCCTTCCCAGCGGCCTGCCGACGTTCCGTGCGCCGCTGGACCTGATCACCACGATGGACGACGCGCTGCGCAGCAAGCTGCTCGGCCTGCCTCTGTCGCGCCTGTGGCGGCCTTGGATCACCTGGAAGACCCGCTTCGTCGGTGCCACCAGCACCGAGTACACCCCGCTGCCGGCGCACGTGGCGCCGGAGGCGCTGGCCGAGGACGTGACGCGTCACGCGATCGGCGATACCCGGCTGCTGGTGGTCAAGGACCTGGCCATCGATTCACCGCTGCTGGACGACGCGGCCAATGCGCACAGCGCGGCGTTCCTGCAGGCCTTGCTGGCGCGCGGCTTCGTTGAACTGGAAGGCATGCCGCTTGCCTGGGTGGCGATCGATTTCGATTCGCTCGATGGCTACCTCGGCCGCCTGTCGCCCTCGCGCCGCAAGAACATCCGGCGCAAGCTCCGTTCGCGTGATGACCTGCAGATCGACTGCATCGCCACCGGTGATCCGGCCCTCGCCGACCCGCAGCTGCAGGCCGAACTGTATGCGCTGTACCTGGGCGTGTATGCGCAGAGCGCGGTGCATTTCGACCAGCTCGACCTGCCCTACTTCCAGCATCTGCTGGCCGACAACCAGGGCCAGGGACGGATGTTCCTGTATCGCCACCAAGGGCAGCTGATCGGCTGGAACCTGTGCTACATCCACACCGGAAAGCTGGTGGACAAGTACATCGGGCTGGCCTATCCGCAGTCGCGCGAGCACAACCTGTACGCGGTCAGCTGGATGCACAACCTTGAGTACGCGCTGCAGCACGGCCTGAGCCACTATGTGGCCGGCTGGACCGACTCGCGGATCAAAGCCGAGCTGGGCGCCCGCTTCACCTCCACCCGGCACGCGATCCACGCCCGTTCCCCGCTGCTGCGCGCTGCCCTGCGCAAGCTGGCGCCGCATCTGCAGGGCGAACCTGATGGAGGCGGCTGAGCGATGCCGTTGCGTTCTCCGTTGATCCTCGACCTGGACGGTGGCGTGCTGCCGCTGCCCCAAGCGCAGACCCTGGCCCTGCCGCAGTGGCACGACCCTCTGCGCTTCGCCTGCAGCAATGCCACCCTGCACCGTTTCGCCGCCGAAGTGCTGGCGCCGCTGCCCGCGCAGCTCGGCACCGTGATGCTGGGCAGTGGCGACTTCCATCATCTCAGCCTGCCGCTGTTGCGCCGCATGCGCACACAGGCGCCGTTCCAATTGGTAGTGCTGGACAACCATCCGGACAACATGCGTTTTCCGTTCGGCATGCATTGCGGCTCATGGGTGAATGCCGCCAGCAAGCTGCCGCAGATCTCGCACACCCATGTGCTCGGCATCACCTCCAGCGACATCGGCCTCGGCCATGCCTGGGAGAACCACTGGCGCCCGCTGCTGGGCGGTCGCTTGACGTACTGGTGCATGGACGTGGATGTCAGCTGGGGCCATCGCCTCGGCATGGGCCACGCGTTCCGCCGCTTCGAGCACCCCGAAGCGCTGGTGGCCGCGTTCGCTGCCGAACAGGCCAAGTCGCCGCAGCCGGCCTACCTGTCGATCGACAAGGACGTGTTCGCCGAGGACGTCGCGCGCAGCAACTGGGACCAGGGCCGATTCCAGCTGGAAGACGCACTGGTGGTGATCGAGGCGCTGCGTGCCGGCGGCCTGGTCGGCAGTGACATCACCGGGGAAGTGTCGCTGGCCAACTACCAGAGTCGCTTCAAGCGCTGGTTGTCGTCGCTGGATGGCCAACCGGACATCAGCGCCGAAGATCTTCCTGCTTGGCAGGCGCGTCACCAGCAGGTGAACCGCGAACTGCTCGCGGCAATCGCCGCCGTACCGACGGCCTGCTGACCGCGCCGGTCGTGCCAGCCGCTGGCCGGCATGGCTTCGGTAGTGCCAGCCGTTGGCCGGCATGGCTTCGGTAGTGCCAGCCGTTGGCCGGCATGGCTTCGGTAGTGCCGGCCGCTGGCCGGCAATGCCAACCAAGGTTGGCATCTACCGGACCAATGCCGGCCAGCGGCCGGCACTACACTGGACTCCCGTCCCGGAGCCCTCGTCATGCCCCAGACCGTCATTCCGCAGCTGCGCATGCGCCACGCCGACACCACCCTGCCGTTCTACGTGCAGGGGCTGGGCTTCGTGGTCGACTGGGAACACCGCTTCGAACCCGGCTTCCCACTGTTTGCCCAGCTCACCCGCGACGGCCAGACGATCTTCCTTACCGAACACAGCGGCGACTGCGAGGTCGGCGGCGCGGCGTACTTCATCGTTGACGACGTCGACAGCCTGCACCGCGCCTTCGGTGCCGCCAACGTCCCAATCGAGCAGCCCCCGCATGACACCGAATGGGGCAGCCGCGAAATGCTGCTGCGCGACCCGGATGGCAACCGGCTGCGCTTCGCCACCCACACGGACTGAATGACGTAGGCTTGAGATGAATATACGAAACATATACGCTTCGTATATTCATACTTCGAGGCCACCCATGGGCATCGTCAACATCGATGACACCCTGCACGACCAGCTGCGCCGTGCCTGCACCGTCTCCAGCCGCTCGATCAATGCCCAGGCCAACTTCTGGATCCGGGTCGGCATGCTCTGCGAGCTGAACCCCACGCTGAGCTTCCAGGACATCGTCGCCAGCGAGCTGCGCGCGGCCGGTGTGCAGCCGCCGCTGCTGCCCCCGGGCCAGGTCTGAGCCGATGGGCATCATCAAGCGCCCCGACGAGATCGCGCTGATGGCCGAATCGGGTCGCCTGCTGGCCCAGGTGTTCGCCGCACTCGACCAGCTGCCGCTGCAGGGCCGCAGCACGATGGAGGTCAACGATTTCGTCGAACGCATGATCGTCGATGAACTGCAGGCGCGGCCGGCCAGCAAGGGCCAGTACGGCTTTCCCTACGTGCTCAATACCTCGATCGACAACGTGATCTGCCACGGCGTTCCCAGCACCACCGACGTGCTGCGCAACGGCCAGATCGTCAACCTCGACATCACCCTGGAGAAGAACGGCTACATCGCCGACTCCAGCACCACCTACCTGGTCGGTGAGGTCGACTACGCCGCGCGCAGGCTGGTGCAGGCCGCCTACCAGGCGATGTGGAAAGGCATCGCCGCGGTGCGCCCGGGCGCACGCCTGGGTGACATCGGCCACGCCATCGCCCGCCACGCGCGCAGCCACGGCTACAGCGTGGTGAAGGAATACTGCGGCCACGGCATCGGCCAGGAAATACACGAGGAACCGCAGATCCTGCACTACGGCCACCCCAACACCGGCATGGTGCTGGAAGAAGGCATGGTGTTCACCATCGAGCCGATGCTCAACCAGGGCAAGCCGGCCATCCGCCAGCAGCCGGACGAATGGCCGGTCTACACCCGCGACGGCAAGCTGTCGGCGCAGTTCGAACACACCGTGGCGGTCACCGGCAGCGGCGTGCGCGTGCTGACCCTGCGCCCGGGCGAAACACCGTTGTGCGCGGTGGATGCCGCCTAGAGCGGGCGCAACAGCAACAGCATGGCAAGGCAGAGCATGAACATCGCCACGCCTGCATCCAGCACCCGCCACGCAGACGGCCTGCGGAATACCGGCTGCAGCAGCCGCGCGCCATAGCCCAGTGCACAGAACCAGATCACGCTGGCTGCGCAGGCGCCGGCGGCAAACGCCCAGCGCAGATCGCCCGGGTAGCGCGTGGACAGGCTGCCCAGCAGCACCACCGTATCCAGGTAAACGTGCGGATTGAGCAGAGTGAAGGCCAGACAGGTCAGCAGCACCTGCCGTCGATCGCCACCGTCCACGTCACCCGCCGCCAGTGCACTGCCACCGCGCCACGCACGCATCCCGGCCTGCAGGCCATACCAGAGCAGGAAGACCGCACCACCGATGCGCAGCACCTGCAGCAGCAACGGCCACTGCAGCACCAGCGCGCCCATGCCGCCCACGCCGGCCAGGATCAACGCGATATCCGCGCCGGCGCAGGCCAGCACCACCCTGCCCACATGACGTTGTTGCAGGCCCTGGCGCAGCACGAAGGCATTCTGTGCGCCGATGGCGATGATCAGGCCGGCGCCCGCGAAGAGGCCGGCGACGGTAGCGGCAATCCACATCGGGACAGGCCAGGCAACAAGGGGACGCGCAGGGTGCGGCCAACAGCCTTGTTTAGACAAACTGATTTTTCTTTATCCTGTGCAGGAAAACTGAAGAGGCACCGGCATGGACCTGGTACACCCGCAACTGGCCGCGTTTGCCGCGGTGCTGGAGGAAGGCAGCTTCGAGGCTGCGGCACGCCGCCTGTCGATCAGCCCATCAGCACTGTCGCAGCGGATCAAGGCTCTGGAAGACCGGCTCGGGCAGGTGCTGGTGGTGCGCCAGGCGCCATGCCGCCCCACCGCCGCCGGTGAGGCGCTGCTGCGCCGGGTGCGACCGATGCAGGCGCTGGAGGCCGAGGCATTGGCCGAGCTGCTACCCGAGCGTGGCAGCAGCGACGCTGCGCGCACCCCGATCCCGCTGGCGGTCAATGATGATTCGCTCGATACGTGGTTCGTGCCGGCCATCGCCGACCTGCACCAGCGCCATGGTTACCTGTTCGACCTGCGCATGGACGACCAGGACCACACCCTGCGGTTGCTGCGCGACGGCAGCGTGCTGGGTGCGGTCACCGCCGAAAGCCAGCCGGTGAAGGGCTGCAACGTGCACCCGCTCGGCGCCATGCGCTACCAAGCGATTGCTTCGCCCGGCTTCGCCCGCCAGTACTTCAGCGATGGCATGGACGCCACGGCACTGGCACGCGCGCCGATGCTGGTGTTCAACCGCAAAGATGAACTGCAGTGGCGCTTCGTGCGTCGCCTGACCCGCGCGCGGCTGCAGCCGCCGCTACACTACCTGCCCTCCTCCACCGGTTTCGTCGAAGCCGCCGCGTGCGGACTCGGCTGGGGCCTGGCCCCGGAAACCCTGGCCGCGCCCGCTGTGCGCGCCGGCCGCGTGGTGGTACTGGAACCCCGCCGCTGGCTCGATGTGCCGTTGTACTGGCAGCATGCCGCCGTGCGCTCAAGCACGCTGCAGCACATCACCCAGGCGCTGCGTACTGCGGCCAGCGGCACCCTTCGTTGAGGAAAGACCGATGACCGCAGACCCGGGCTTCACACCATGCGCACTACCGTTTGCGCACTTCTTTACCACTGGGACGGCATGGGCGTGATCGGCCGACGTACAAGGATGCACAGCGCGAAAGTCGCGTTGACCCTGGCAGCCTGCCTGCCGCTTGCGGCGGCAGCGCAGAGCAGTGCCGATGCACCCGCACTGGACTGGGAACAGGCGCGGCAACGCCTGGAGCAGGTCTCCGATGCGCTGGCCGCTGCCGGTGCAGCCGTTCGCAACAAGCAGGACCTGCAGGACGCCACCCGGCTGCTGCGCCTGCCGGAGATCACCGGCGAAGTGCGCCGCCTGCAGTTCCAGAAGACGCTCACTCTGCCGCTGGGCTCACTGGCGCCGGTGGCTGAAGCCTTCGGCATCGATTCGCCGCTGTCGTTCACCGAGCGCGACTGGCGCACCCGTCCAGTGGTCACCGCGGTGCTGCCGCTGTACACCGGCGGCGTGATTCCGGCCGCGCAGCGTGCGGCCAGTGCGGCCCACGAACAGGCCAGCGCCGAGCGCGAAGCACAACGTCAATCGCTGACCGTGCAGCTGGCCCAGGCCTACTTCGGGCAGCGCCTGGCCGAGCAGGCGGTGGACGTGCGCCGTGACGTGCGCGATGGCCTCAACCGCCACCTGTCCGATGCAGAGAAGCTGGAACGCGAGGGTTTCGCCACCCGCGCGCAGCGCCTTCAGGCCACCGTGGCCCGCGACAAGGCCGAGCGCGAATACCAGAAGACAGTGAACGACCTGGCCACGCTGAAGGCCGCGCTGGCCACGCTGCTGCGCAGTGGGGGCGAGGTGCAGCCGGTTTCGCCGCTGTTCGTGCAGCGCGTGCCGCTGGAACCGGTAGCCAGCTTCGAGCGTACTGCGCAGGCGCGCCAGCCGCAGATCGCACGCCTGCGGGCCATGGTGGCGCAGGCCGAACAGGGCGTGCGCGTGCAGCAGGCCAAGCTGAAACCGCAGATCTTTGCCTTCGGCCAGTACGACTTCCGCCGCCGCGACGAAATGCTGACCGATCCGGACTGGGCGTTCGGTATCGGCCTGAAGTACACCTTCCTGTCGCCGAACTCGCGGCCGGCACAGATCAGCGCCGCGCGCGCGCAGCTGGACCAGGCCGAAGCGGGCCTGCGCGAGGCCGAGAACCAGGTCGCGCTGGGCGTGCGCAAGGCCTGGAACGAACTGGAGACCGCGCGCCAGCAGTACGTGCTGCTCGACAGCAGCATCACCCAGGCACAGGAAAACCTGCGCCTGCAGGAGCTGGCGTTCCGCGAGGGCCAGGCCACCTCGCTGGATGTGATCGACGCGCGGCTCGGCCTGGGCGGTGCCCGTGTAGAGCGCGCACAGGCCGCCTACCAATACGATATTGCGCTGGCGCAGTTGCTGGAGGTCAGTGGACAGATGGACCGTTTTGAAGAATTCCGGCGCCGTGCGGACGAGGTGATCGACCATGAGTGATGTGCTGCACGACGATGCGACAACACCCCCGGCCAAGCGCCGCCTGGGCCCGATCCTGGTAGTGGTGCTGCTGGTCGCGGTGGTGCTCGGCCTGTGGCTGGCCTGGCGCAGCCCGGCCGACCAGATCCAGGGCATGGCCGACGCGGACACCATCAACGTGGCCGCCAAGATCACCGCGCGCGTGGCGGAGTTGAAGGTGCGCGAGGGCGACCGCGTGCAGCCCGGGCAGGTGCTGTTCCTGCTCGACAGCCCCGAAGTGGCCGCCAAGGAACAGCAGGCCCACGGCGCGTTGGCCGCCGCACAGGCGGTGGCCGACAAGGCCGACGAAGGCGCGCGCAGCGAAGACATCCGCGCCGCCGAAGCGAACTGGAAGCGCGCCGAAGCCGGTGCAACGCTGGCCGAAGCCACCTACCAGCGCGTGCAGAACCTGTTCAACGAAGGGGTGATGACCCGGCAGAAGCGCGATGAAGCGCATGCCCAGGCCACCAGTTCGCGCGAACTGGCCCGTGCCGCGCGCGCGCAGTACGACATGGCGTTGGCCGGCGCACGCGAGCAGGACAAGCGTGCCGCTCAGGGCCAGGTGCAGCAGGCGCAGGGCGCGGTGGCCGAAGTCAACGCCGCCCGTGCCGAAGTCGAAGGACGCGCGCCTGTGGCGGGCGAGATCAACAAGCGCATGGCCGACCCGGGCGAACTGGTGCCGGCCGGCTACCCGGTATTCACCCTGGTCGACATCGATCGCATGTGGGTGGCGATGAACCTGCGCGAATCACAGATGCAGGGCCTGAAGATCGGCAGCAAGCTGCAGGGCAACGTGCCGGCACTCGGCCTGGACGGCGAGTTCGAGGTCTACTTCATCAACCCTGCCGGCGACTATGCGACCTGGCGTACCACCCGCCAGTCGTCCGGCTACGACGTCCGCAGTTTCGAGGTGCGGGTGCGCCCGGTACGCCGCATCGAGGGCTTCCGCCCCGGCATGAGCGTGCTGTTTGCATGGCCCCAGCACTGAGCCCGGACCGCAACGGCTTCGCTGCTTCGTGGCGGCGCGAGCTGCAGTCGCTGCGCGGCAACCGTGCCGACCTGCTGCTGGTCACCGTGCTGCCCCTGCTGATGCTGGCGGTGATGGCGTGGATGTTCTCGCCGTCGGTGATGCGCGACATCCCCATTGCCGTGGTCGACCTCGACCACAGCAGTGACAGCCGCCTGCTGCTGCGCATGCTCGATGCCAGCCCCGGCGTACGCATCGCCAGCCAGCCGGCGGACCTGGAGGACGCGCGTTCGCAGCTGCGCAGGCTGGACGTGTTTGCCATCGTACTGGTGCCGCGCGATGTCACCCGGCAGGCGCTGCGTGGACGCCAGGGCACGGTGTTCGCCTATTACAACGCCACCTACATGACCACCGGCCAATCTGCGTCGCGCGATATCGGCGACGCAGTCTCGGCCTGGAACGCACGCCTGCTGCGCGAACGCATCGGCCTGCAGGTCGGCCCCGGCAAGCTGCGTGCGGCACCGATCGCGGTGCAGTCGGACATCCTGTACAACCCTGCGCGCAGCTACGAGTTGTTCCTGCTACCGCTGATCTTCCCAGCCGTGCTGTCGCTGGTACTGGCACTTGCGGTGGCCGGCAGCCTCGGCCGCGAGATCCGCGACGGCACCCTGCCCGCCTGGCTGGGTCGAACGCCGTGGTCGGCGATTGCCGGCAAGGTCGCGCCGTACATCCTGCTGTTTTCGCTGTATGGCGCGCTCGGCATCGGTTACCTCGCCTGGCTGCGCGGCGATGGTGTGGCCGGCAGCGTGCTCCTGCTGCTGCTCGCACAGCCACTGTTCTACCTGGCCACGGCCGCCTACGCGTTGTTCTTCGTCGGCGTCACCCGCGACATGGGTACCGCGCTGTCCGCGGTCGGCCTCAGCATCGGCACCGCACTGGCGTTCTCCAGCGCTACCTTCCCAGTGCTGGATGGCCCCCTGTTCACCCGCATCTGGCATCAGCTGCTGCCACTCAGCGCCTACATCAAGCTGCAGACCCAGCAGCAGTTCATCGGTTCGCCGCTGCAGGTTTCGGTGTGGCCGTTGGCCACATTGCTGCTGATGGCGGTGGTGGCAGGAGGCATTGGCGGCCTGCGCCTGATCGCCTTTGCGCGCACGCCGAAAGCCGCGCAGCCTGCGGGAGCTGACGCATGAGCGTGCTCTGGCGCAGCCTGCGGCAGACCCTGATGGCGGTGCTGTGCGACCGCTACGCGATCGTGGTGATGGTCGGTGCGGTGATCCTGTATTCGTTCTTCTATCCAGCCGCCTACCGGCACCAGGTGGCCGGCAACCTGCCGGTGCTGGTGGTGGACGAAGACCATAGCGCGACCAGCCGCGAACTGCTGCGCAAGCTCGATGCGCTCCGCGTCGCACACGTGGTCGGGCAACCGGCGGACATCGACAGTGCGCGTCAGCAGCTGGAAGCCGGCCATGCCGAAGGCATCGTGCTGATCCCGGCCAACCTGGAGCGCGACATCCTGCGCGGCCACCCGGCCAAGCTGGTGCTGCTCGGCAACGGCGCCTACCTGGGCCGTGCCAGCTGGGTGCTGGGCAGCGTGGCCGATGCACTGGGCGCGTTCGGGCGTGACGCCGTGGTCGGCCAGGCCGCCTTCATGGGCGCGCCACAGGCGCCGCCGGTCACCCTGGTGCAGCGCCCGCTGTACAACACCCAGGAAGGCTATGGCAGCGCCATCGTGCCCGGTGTGGCTGAGCTGATCGTACACCAGACCCTGCTGATGGGCATCGGCGTGCTGCTCGGTGGTCGTCGTCTTGCACTCGGCCGGCGCCTGCGCTTCGACCTCCCGACCCTGGCCGGCATGGCGATGGGCTTCGGCCTGATCGGCCTGTTCGGCCTGTTCTGGTACGCCGGGTTCACCGCCTGGGTGCAGGACTATCCGCGCGGCGGGAACCCACTGGGCCAGCTGCTGGGCGGCACCCTGTTCATCGCCGCTACCGTGGTTTTCGGTCTGTTCGTCGGCAGCTTCTTCCGCACCCGCGAACGCGCCTTCCAGTACATCATCGCCACCTCGATCCCTCTGTTCTTCCTGGCCAACCTGTCGTGGCCGGCAGTGATGACGCCGCAACCGCTGGTCTGGCTGGCGCAGCTGCTGCCTACCACCTCCGGCATCAACCTGATGGTGCGGCTGAACCAGATGGACGCCAGCCTGGCCGACGTCAGCCACGAACTGATCACCCTCACCGTCCTGCTGCTGCTCTACGGCAGCCTCGCCACCTGGCGCCTCCTCGCAAAAAAGGGGACGGAGGGGATTAAGTCGTAAACGGCAAGGTTGGGGGATTGCGACTTAATTCCCTCCGTCCCCTTTTTTCTGCAACGAAGAACGCCGGCGTGGGGCCGGCGTTCGGGTACTGCGGTGTGGAAGGGGATACGGGGGCCTTCGGCGATCGATCAGCGGTAGACGCGTTCGCAGCGACGTTCAATCACGCGGTCACCGTTCTTCTGCTGCTGGTTGCCTTGGATCTGGCGGCCGGCAGCACCACCGGCCACAGCGCCGGCCACCGTTGCAAGCTTCTTGCCGTTACCGCCGCCCACCTGGTTGCCCAGCAGGCCGCCGATCACTGCGCCGGTAGCGGTACCCGTGATGCGGTTCGGATCGCGCGAGTTGCGCTGCACTTCCACGTTCTTGCAGACCACGCGACTGCCGTCGTTGAACTTGCGTCCCTCATCGCGCGGCCCATACGTCTGCGCACCGGCCACCGACGAAGCCGCCAGCAGCGTGCCCAGCACAAGCAATCGGGTCGAGGTCTTCATGGCCATCTCCTGAGTTCCGGTATGGCGCAAGTGTCCTCCTGCGGTTGGCAACCGGAAGTGAAATGCGCGTGTCCGCCGCCTCATCGGCCATCGCGCGTTCAGGAAGAAATCCGAGCCCATCACGATCAGCCAGCGTGATAGGCGCTGTCTTCCTACCGGCATTGCCCTCTGCTAGAACTCTTCCCAACCGCCCGCATTGGCGGCCAGCGTCGGTTCCATCCGCGGCGGCAGCACCGCCGGCCGGCGTACCGGTGCAACCGATGCCGCCACGGCTGCCAGCGCCGGGCGGACCGCTGCGGCGGCGGTCACCGCCCCCGTGCGGAACACCGAAACTGCTTCGGCCAGCAGGTTGGCCTGCTCCTCCATGGAGCGTGCCGCCGCGCTGGCTTCTTCCACCAGCGCCGCATTCTGCTGCGTGGTCTCGTCCATCTGCACCACCGCCTGGTTCACCTGTTCGATACCAGAGCTCTGCTCCTGCGAGGCGGCAGAGATATCTGCCATGATGTCGGTCACGCGCTGCACCGAGGCCACGATCTCGCCCATCGTGGTGCCGGCCTGACGAACCAGCGCCGATCCATCGGCGACCTTGCCGACCGAATCCTCGATCAGGCCCTTGATCTCCTTGGCCGCACCGGCCGAGCGCTGCGCCAGCGTGCGCACCTCACTGGCCACCACCGCAAAGCCCCTCCCCTGCTCGCCGGCACGCGCAGCTTCCACCGCCGCGTTCAAGGCCAGGATGTTGGTCTGGAACGCGATGCCGTCGATGACACTGATGATCTCGGCGATCTTCTTCGACGAGGCTTCGATGGCCGACATGGTGGTGACCACCTGGCCGACCACCTCGCCGCCCTGTGAGGCGACGCCATGCGCACCGATGGCAAGCTGGTTAGCCTGGCGTGCGTGCTCGGCGTTCTGTTTCACGGTGGAGGTCAGTTCCTCCATCGACGCAGCCGTCTCTTCCAGGTTCGCCGCCTGCTGCTCGGTGCGCCGCGACAGATCGGTGTTGCCCGAAGCGATCTCGCCTGCCGCCAGGTTGATGCTGGACGCGCTGGACTGGATACGGCCGACAATCTGCTTGAGCTGATCGACGGTGGCGTTGCAGTCATCACGCATGCGGGCGAACACGCCGTGGAAGTCGCCCTGCATGCGTACAGTGAGGTCACCGCGCGAGATCGCCTGCAGCAGGGTCGACACCTGCACCAGGTTCTCGTCGGTGGTCTGCATCAGGCGATTGAGCCCGGCCACCATGTCGCGGAAATCATAGGCGAAGCGATCTTCATCGCCGCGCAGGCTGAAGTCGCCGGCGGCTGCGGCCGTCGCCAGCCGGCGGATCTCACCGTTGATCGCCGACAGGCTGGTCTTGGTTTCGTCCATGGCCTGGGTGATTGCGGCCTTCTCGCCCGGCAACGGATCCATGTCCACTGACAGATCACCGCAGGCGTAATGCTTCATTACTTCGATCAGCCGGTTCTGCACCTGCACATGCGAGCCGACCAGCGCATTGGTCTCGTGCACCATGCGCCCGTAGTCGCCAGGAAAAGCACTCTCGTCCATGCGATAGCTGAGGCTGCCCGCGTCGTGCTGGCGGGCCAGTTCACCCTGCGCCGCCATCACCGACTGCAACTGCGCCTGCATGCGCTGCATCGACCTGAGCAGCTGCGTCACCTCATCGTTGCCGGACGCGTCGATGCTGTTGTCCAGCCGCCCGTTGGCGATGCCGTCGGCCAGCTTCACCGCACCTTCCAGCGGGCGGGTCAGGCTGCGGGTGATGGCCCACGCGGCCAGCGAGCCCAGTACCAGGCTCAACGCGCCGAACACGATCGACAACGTGCCGGTCCAGGATTCGGTTGAACGGTATTCCTCGCGACTGCGCTCGGTCAGTGTCTCCTGATGCCGCAGCAGGGTCGAGATCGCCTCATTCCATGCGGTGGCCAAGCCGTGCTCGGCGAGCAGTTCCTTGGCCGCGCCGTCGAAATCACCGGCCTTCATGCGCTCGTGCAGATGCTGGGTGGAGGCGTCGGTGGCCTTGCGTGCCGCGTCGATTTTCGCCACCAGGGCATCACCAGTGGCGTCGCGTGGAATCTTGATGTACTTGGCCCAGATACCGTCGTAGGTCTGCGACAGCTCCTGCGCCTTCTGATAATCCTTGTCGAAATCCTCACCGCGCTTGATCACCATCAGCCGGCGATGCATCAGCACCGCGTTGTTGGTATCCAGCATGTCGTTCAACAGCCGCATCTTCACCATGTTGACGTCCACCACTTTCTCGAACTGGGCGGACTTCAGGTGGTTTCCGTACAGCACGAGGCCAACGATGGCCACGATGAACAGCAGCAGCAAACCGAACCCGGCACCCAGCCGGGATCCCACTCGGAGGTTGCGTAAGGCGAGCATCTCAATTCCCTTGATCATGGCCGTATGAAGGGTGACGGCGCAGCGGAGGGAAACTTTACGGGACTTTATATATGGACCGATCCAAATATATGGAACTGTGCAGGCAGTCAGAAAATGCAGCGACCAATAATGGCGCCACATCATTACCGAATGCCACTGACACGCCAGCGCCCGATGAAAATTACACAAATTGACACCATAATCACGCCTACCCCATCCAAGGCGGCCCGGATTATCTGCGCCGGACACAACCGTCGCCCGGGCGGGCTACAGTCTGCAGATGACACGGATCCCACACATCGAAGGCGCGTCCATCAACGACATCATGGCCAACGAAGACTGGCAGCTGGGCGCAAGCCTGGACGCGCTTGATGACCCGCTGCACGGCAGCTACGGCGCGCTCGCCGGTCATGCCGCCACCACGATGGTGTGGCGTGACATCGCCCACGGCCGCGAGGCACTGGGCCGCGAGACCACGCGCGCCTGGCTGCGGTCCAAACTCGATCAGGACGGCAGGTTCAACGGTCCGGTCATCCAGCCTCAGTTGACGGCACTGTCGATTGGCCAGGGACAGGCCTACTTCGAGATCGTCATGGAGATCTTCGGCAGCCATCCGCAGATCACCCTGGTGCCAGGCTGAGCACTCTGCAGCAACCAGCCCCCATCAGCTCAAAGCTTGGCCAGGGCCTCGCCCAGACGGCGTGGGAACGCCACTTCGCTGGCCAAGTGCCATGCGCGTGCATTGGCGCCCAGCCGGGTCCACTCGGCCTCATCCATCGCCAGCGCACGCTCGACGGCCTGTTCCAGCGCCTTCTCATCCACATGCCAGGTTCTGGACAGATGGCAGGGCTCGCCCTCGTGCGCGGCGACCAGGATACCGCGGCTGTCGTCGATCATCTGGTTCATCGGCGCGCCGTCGCAGGTGATCACCACCGCGCCGCAGCTCATCGCTTCCACCAGGTAATGGCCCCAGCCTTCGGTCTGCGACAGGCACAGGTGAAACGCATGTTCGTTCTGCAGGCGCTGCACCTCCTGGTCGGGCAGCCGCTCGCGGACGATCCGCAGGTTCGCGGCCCCGCCCTCATCTTCGTCCGAAGGGCCGCCGCGCAGGATGGTCAGCAAGGGCCACTCAGGGTGCCGCTTCCAGACATTGACGAGTGCAGCCGTCCCCTTCATGCGACTGGTACCGGCCGCATGCAGGAAGCTGCGCGGTCTGCGCGGCACCGCTGGGTCGTAGCGGTCACGGCTGCAGAAACCGACTTCCAGCGCGCGCATGCCCAGTGCGTTGAAGATGCGCGTGGCTTCTTCGGTCTTGGTCAACAACGCATCGAACCGCGGCAGGATCCGCAGGCTGCGTGCGGACACCCATTCCGGATTCGGAATCAACAGATTGACCTCGGCCAGTCCAAAGCTTGCCGGCCGGACATGCTCCAGCGAGATGTTGATGTCGAACCGGGCCGGCGTGCGCCCCAAGCTGAGCCACGAGGCCAGCAGCCTGCGCAGGCGCATCCCGCGCAGTTTCCAGGCACCACCATTGCGCACCGCGTCCAGACGGCTGACCGTCACCGTGTGCCCGAGCTGCTGCAATGAGCGCTCGATCACCTGGATGTCATGGGACAGGCCACGCTGGTTGTCGGCGGCCAGTAGATGGATATGCGCCATCAGGACGGACTCCCTGGCCGATGCAGGTTACGCGCCGGCAAGGCGGTCGCCATCATGAAGCCCAGCACCAGGTAGAAATAGAACGAATGCGGCATCGCCCGGTAGAACACGTTGTCCGTGAACGCCGAAAGCGCATAGACGATGACCACGGCAAGTCCGGCGATGGCGATCGTCGCGGTGATGTCGTCGGCGTGGCCGAGGCGCCGCACGAAATGAATGCCGGGCAGGATGAAGACCAGCAGCATGATCAGCAGCAACGGCACGCCACCGGTCACCGCCGCTTCCAGGTACTCGTTATGCGGGTGGTTGTAGCGGAAGATCGACTCGGACACCTCGCCGCGGGCGATGCCCTCACGTGCATAGGTACCGAACTGGTTCAGGCCCACCCCCGCCACGGGATGCTCGGCGAAGGCGTCGACCGCCACGCCCCACATGGCGATGCGCTCGCGGACCGAGCCGACCTCCTTTTCCTGGTTGAAGCCGGAGATCTCGCCACTGACCTCACCGAAGCGCTGGATCACCTCGTGGTTCAGCACCGAGGTGGCGCCGACCACGCCGATGGCCAAGGCACCGACGAAGACCAGTGCCCCCCGCCAGCGCCGGGTTCGCCGGACGTGCACCACAATCACCATCAGCATGGCGGGAATGAACGCCAGGATCGGCCCGCGACTCTGCGCCAGGATCGAACCGTAGACGCCGACGGCGATGGCCACGCCGTGCAGCCAGCGTTCGGCCGGATGCACATTGGGCTGGATCAACCGGATGACCGAGAACAACGCCATGCACAGCGTCACCATGGTGAACTCGATGGCCGTCCATTCGCCGCCACTGAAACCGTGCGCGCGTTCAAGACCCATCACGTGGTGCTGCACGATGCACGACCCGCCGAAGACCAGGGTGGAAACGGCGAAGATCTTCCAGATCAGGCGCCAGTCCAGCGCAGTGGCGAACACAGCAGCGGTACCCAGGTAGAGCAGTGTCTGCGCCGGCAGATCCAGCTCGTTCCAGCGCAGCCCGTGCCAGAGGATGCTGTAGAAGGCATAGGCCAGGCGCAGGAAGCAGACGATCACGATGAACCGGGCGATGCGGTAGCGCAGGCGGACATCGGGCTGGCGGCGAATCAGAACCACGCCGGTGACCAGCAGGGCCAGCAGCAGCACCGCCTTCAGCAAGGTGTAGGGTGCGGAGCCGGCAAGCGGAACGATGGCGACCAGGATGCTCAGCAGGACGGTACGCCAAGTGTAACGAGGTTCGGCGGCCATGCAGGCTGCAGTCATGCTTGTTCTTTCCATCAACGCCCGCCCGGGGACAAGTCGCCCCGTTTTCCATGGAGGCCGCTTGGCGGAGATCGCCGGGGCTGACACTACCGTGGGACCCTGGGGAAATCAACCAAAGTGCCGGGGCAGGGGCGCAGGCGTTGGCACACGGACAGCCTCCAGGCCCAGCGCGGGTGCCGCGGATCATCGACCGCCCCAGGTCGCTACACTAATGACCTCTCCGGCCATGCCTGCGCGTGGTCACGCCCCGACGCCCTGCCCAAGACGCGAAACGCCCCAAGTGACTGATACAAAAGACAACACCAGCAACGCCAAGGCGTCCAAGGATCACACCCCGCTGATGAAGCAGTTCTTCGCAGCCAAGTCCGACTACCCGGACCTGCTGCTGTTCTTCCGCATGGGCGACTTCTACGAGCTGTTCTACGACGACGCGCGCAAGGCCGCGCGGCTGCTCGACATCACCCTGACCCAGCGTGGCAGCTCCGGCGGCGCGCCGATCCCGATGGCCGGCGTGCCGGTGCATGCCTACGAAGGCTACCTGGCACGGCTGGTGGCGCTGGGCGAGTCGGTGGCGATCTGCGAGCAGATCGGCGACCCGGCGCTCGCCAAGGGCCTGGTCGAACGCAAGGTGGTGCGCATCGTCACCCCCGGCACGGTCACCGACGAAGCGCTGCTGGACGAGCGCCGCGACACCCTGCTGATGGCGCTGTCGCGCAGCAAGCAGGGCTACGGCCTGGCCTGGGCCGACCTGGCCGGTGGTCGCTTCCTGGTCAACGAGGTGGAAACCGACGACGCCCTGGAAGCCGAGCTGGCACGGCTGGAGCCGGCCGAGCTGCTGGTGCCCGACGAGGAGAACTGGCCGGAGTTCCTGCGCCAGCGCACCGGCGTGCGCCGCCGTGCGCCTTGGCTGTTCGACGCGGACAGCGGCCGCCGCCAGCTGCTGAACTTCTTCAAGCTGCACGATCTGAGCGGCTTCGGTATCGATGACAAGCCCCGTGCCACCGCCGCCGCCGGCGCCCTGCTCGGCTATGTCGAGGAAACCCAGAAGCAGCGCCTGCCCCACCTGACTTCGATCGCGATGGAAACCGCCGGCGAGGCGATCGCGATGAACGCCGCCACCCGCCGCCACCTGGAATTGGACACGCGTGTCGACGGTGATACCCGCAATACCCTGCTGGGCGTGCTCGACAGCACGGTGACACCCATGGGTGGGCGCCTGCTGCGCCGCTGGCTGCACCGCCCGCTGCGCCTGCGCGAGGTGCTGGTGCAGCGCCACCACGCGGTGGAAACCCTGATCGATCGCGGTGCGGACGCCGACATCCGCGAGCAGTTCCGCCGCCTCGGCGATCTGGAACGCATCCTCACCCGCGTCGCGCTGCGCTCGGCGCGCCCGCGCGATTTCTCAACCCTGCGTGACGGCCTGGGCCTGCTGCCGGCGGTGCGCGAAGTGCTGGCCCCGCTGGACTCGCCGCGCCTGCAGGCCCTGCACGCGGCGCTGGGCGAACACGACGCGTGCGCGCAGCTGCTGGCCAGCGCCATCGCCGAGATGCCGCCGCTGAAGCTGAGCGACGGCGGCGTGCTGGCCGATGGCTTCGATGAAGAGCTGGACGAGCTGCGCCGGCTGTCCACCCATGCCGACCAGTTCCTGGTCGACCTGGAACTGCGCGAGCGCGAGAGCAGCGGTATTCCCACCCTGAAGGTGGGCTACAACCGCGTCCACGGCTACTACATCGAAATCAGCAAGGGCCAGTCCGATCGTGCGCCGGTGCACTACACCCGCCGGCAGACGCTGACCAATGCCGAGCGCTACATCACCGAAGAACTGAAGGCATTCGAGGACAAGGTGCTGTCCGCGCGCGACCGTTCGCTGTCGCGCGAGAAGTACCTGTACGAGCAGCTGCTGGACACCCTTGGCGGGCAGTTGGAACCGCTGAAGCAGTGTGCCGCTGCGCTGAGCGAACTGGACGTGCTGGCCGCCTTCGCCGAACGCGCGCAGGCGCTGGACTGGGCGCGCCCGGAGCTGCAGGCCGAGCCGTGCCTGAAGATCGAACGCGGCCGCCATCCAGTAGTCGAAGCGGTACGCGAACAGCCGTTCGAACCCAATGACCTGGACCTGTATCCGGACCGTCGCATGCTGGTCATCACCGGCCCGAACATGGGCGGTAAATCGACCTACATGCGGCAGAACGCGCTGATCGTGCTGCTGGCCCACATCGGCAGCTTCGTGCCGGCCAGCCGGGCGGTGATCGGCCCGATCGACCGCATCCTGACCCGCATCGGCGCCGGCGACGACCTCGCCCGCGGGCAGTCGACCTTCATGGTCGAGATGGCCGAGACCAGCTACATCCTGCACCACGCCACCGCCCATTCGCTGGTGCTGATGGACGAGATCGGCCGTGGCACCTCCACCTACGATGGCCTGGCGCTGGCCGACGCGGTGGCCCGCCACCTGGCCTACCAGAACCGCTGCTACACGCTGTTCGCCACCCACTACTTCGAGCTGACCGCGCTGGCCGACGAACAGCACGAGGGCGGCCGCAGCGGCATCGCCAACGTGCACCTGGACGCGGTCGAGCACGGCGAAGCGCTGGTGTTCATGCACGCAGTGAAGGACGGCCCGGCCAACCGCAGCTTTGGCCTGCAGGTGGCCGCACTGGCCGGCCTGCCGCGCGCCACCGTGGCGCAGGCACGGCGTCGACTGGCCGAGCTGGAACAGCGCGGCGCTGAAAGCCACGCCGCCGAGCTGGCGCCGCAGGCGCTGGATGCCCCGCAGCAGTTCGGGCTGTTCGCGGCGCCATCCAGCAAGGCGCAGGAAGCGCTGGCGGCGATCAATCCGGACGAACTGACGCCGAAGCAGGCGCTGGAAGCGCTGTATCGGCTGAAGGCACTGCTGTAAGTGCGCCTGGCCAGGGGGCACCATGCCCCCCTGGAAGCCACCGCGGAGAATCCTGCATACTCGGCCACGCAGACCGCCACAGGGGAGCTGGGGCGCCGTTCCGCACAGTCACTGAAACTGCGATCCCAGCGGCATGCAATGGGGCCGGGCAACATGCCGCGGCATCGAAGCGAAGGGATTCGATCACGAGGGAACGAACATGCGGCGTACGGTTCTAGCGTTGTTGCTGGTGTGTGGCGTGGCCGATGCACAGGAATTCGTAAGCAGCGAGCGTACCTACGACGAACGCCTGCGGGGTGCGCGGGTCTCGGCGCTCGGCGATGATCTGTTTGGTGATTCCCTAAACAGGAAGGATGGCACGCTGCAGTTCTCGCAGACCGATGTCGTGGTGCCGACCAGCAGTGGAATGCGGGTCGCATTCACCCGCACAACGCCGAAGCAGAAACAGGGACTGGATCGCGCTGCCGCCCCGCTGGGGGCGTCCTGGGAGATCGATGCCCCCTACATGATGGGCTCCTACGATCAACGCCGGGGCTGGAACGCGGCGGGCGGCGGCCGCTGCAGCGGCAGCAACCTGTCCCCGACCGAGTGGGTGGGCCCGTCACCGGACTTCAACACCCGGGTCATCCCGAAGCACACCTATTGGAGCGGCATCTTCATCAACCTCCCTGCGGTCGGTTATGAATCCCTGTTGCTGAAGGAAGCAGGGGCAAGCCTGCCCCAGGATGGGGCAACCTACATTGGTACCTCGGCCAGCCAGTGGCGCGTCAGCTGCCTGCCAGCCATCAGGAATGGAACCGGCGAAGGTTTTGTGGTGCGGACCACCGATGGCACCCGTTACTTCTTCGATTGGATGGCGGTCCGCGACCAGCACGACGTGCTGGCCAACGAGTACTATCGTGATGGCAATGGCAATGGCACATCGCAGCCCTACCTGCTGGTTCCGGTCGTCGATGTCTTCCTCTACGCGACACGTGTCGAGGACCGCCACGGCAACTGGGTCAGTTACAGCTACGACGGTGCCAACCCGACCCGCCTGCTGGCGATCATTTCCAATGACGGAGCCCGGATCGATATCGACTATGACGCGCAGGGCAAGATCGGCGCCGTCCGGGCCGGGGATCGCACCTGGCGTTACAACTACGTCGACAGCTACTGGGGGCGCACGCTCAACGAAGTCGTACTTCCCGACCAGTCGCGCTGGACCTTCTCCACCGACCGCCATGTGGGCGCCATGCCGTGGACGATGGTGCCCCCCGTCCTGAATCCAGGCTTCTACATGAATTCCTGCGCGCAGAATGCAACGGGATTCCGCTCGGAAGATGCCGGCGACCCGGCCTTCAACGATGTGATCACCATGCGCCATCCCAGCGGTGCACAAGGGGTGTTCTCGCTTCGCCAGTTGATCCACGGATCGGACAATACGCCTGGCAGCTGCGGCATCATCGGCACTAGTTCCTCCAACTTCGGGTTTGGCTCATTCGGCATTCCCAATGCCTACATGGCCAAGTCGCTGGTATCCAAGACCCTGTCCGGGCCCGGCATCCAGCCCGCCTCCTGGACGTACACATACTCACCACACTGGTCATTCACCGGTGGCTGCACCTCCAACTGCGTTTCAACAACCTGGGAAAACCGGCCCGACGGCGTGCAGGCCGAGTATGTCTTCGGCAACGACTACACCGCCAACATCGGCGACCTGCAGATCGAGCGCCTTCGCCGTGCCGGCCTGGTGGTACAGGAAACCCGGTATGTGAAGGCAGGCGCATCGGGGCCCTACCCCGCACGCTATGGAACGCAACTGGCGCCACGCGGGAATCCGCTGACCACCCAGATCCGGCCGATGCAGGACACCCAGCTGCGCCGGGACGGGATGCTTCATCGTCGTTATGTGGATGCATTCGACGGCCTAGCGCGCCCGGTGCGCATCGTCGAATCGAGCACTGCTGGCCCATGATCGGAGCGTGTCGGGACGCGAGCCGCCGGGCGACCGGAACAAGGCCCCGGCAATGAATTCCCGACAATCTATAGACAGAAGCTATAGAAGTGAATGATTCATTCGATTATTCATTTCATCTGGCCATAGCTAAAGTCGAGTGAAGATGTTCCACCCCGTCTTCACCCGCAGGAGCCAGCCATGAGCCAGTCCGATAACAACAGCCCCAAGTGCCCGTATCACACCGCGCCGTCGCCGGCGGAAGGCGCCCAGCAGCAGCGTGAACTGAGCACCACGCCCAAGCAGAAGCACGGCGATGATCCGGTCACGCCGATGACAACGGCCTTCGGCGCACCGGTGGTGGACAACCAGAACAGCAAAACCGCCGGCCCACGTGGCCCGCTGCTGATGGAAGACGTCTGGCTGCTGGAGAAGCTGGCCAACCTCAACCGCGAGATCATTCCCGAGCGCCGCATGCACGCCAAGGGCTCGGGCGCGTTCGGTACTTTCACCGTCACCCACGACATCAGCAAGTACACCCGCGCCAAGCTGTTCGAGAAGGTCGGCAAGCAGACCGAGATGTTCGCGCGCTTCACCACGGTGGCCGGCGAGCGTGGCGCCGCCGACGCCGAGCGTGACATCCGCGGCTTCGCGCTGAAGTTCTACACCGAAGAAGGCAACTGGGACCTGGTCGGCAACAACACGCCGGTGTTCTTCCTGCGCGACCCGCGCAAGTTCGCCGACCTCAACAAGGCCGTGAAACGCGACCCGCATACCAACCTGCGCAGCGCGCGCAACAACTGGGACTTCTGGACGTTGCTGCCCGAAGCCCTGCTGCAGGTGACCGTGGTGATGAGCGACCGCGGCATCCCGCGCAGCTTCCGCCACATGCACGGCTTCGGCTCGCACACCTACAGCTTCACCAACGCCGACAGCGAGCGCTTCTGGGTGAAGTTCCACTTCGTCAGCCAGCAGGGCATCGAATCGCTGACCGACGCGCAGGCGCAGATCCTGGTCGGCCATGACCGCGAAAGCCACGGCCGCGACCTGTTCGCCGCAATCGAGAAGGGCGACTTCCCGAAGTGGAAGCTGTTCATCCAGGTCATGCCCGAGCTGGAGGCGGAAACCTACCGCATCCATCCGTTCGACCTGACCAAGGTGTGGCCGAAGAGCGACTACCCGCTGATCGAAGTCGGCCAGTTCGAACTGAACCGCAACCCGGTCAACTGGTACCAGGACGTGGAGCAGTCCGCGTTCGCACCGAGCAACCTGGTGCCCGGCATCGGCCCGTCGCCGGACAAGATGCTGCAGGCACGCCTGTTCGCCTATTCCGATGCGCAGCGCTACCGCTTGGGCGTGAACCACCACCAGATTCCGGTGAACGCCGCACGCTGCCCGGTGCACAGCAACCACCGCGACGGTGCGATGCGCGTGGACGGCAACTACGGCGGCCTGCCGCACTACGAGCCGAACAGCTACGGCCAGTGGCAGGAACAGCCGCAGTACCGCGAGCCGCCGATGAAGATCCGCGGTGACGCCGACTTCTGGAATTTCCGTGAGGACGACGCCGACTACTTCAGCCAGCCCGGTGCGCTGTTCCGCAGCTACAACCAGGCACAGAAGGACCGCCTGTTCGCCAACACCGCCCGCGCCCTGGGCGATGCGCCGGACTTCATCAAGCAGCGCCACATCGACAACTGCAGCAAGGCCGACCCGGCCTATGGCGCTGGCGTTGCCGCAGCGCTGAAGGCGCTGGCCAGCCAGCCGTCGGATCCGTTCAAGCCGGCGCAGCCGGAAGCGGACTTCCCCACCGCGACCCCGGGCGCCGAAGACATCGAGCTCTGATCGCCCTGCCCCGTGAACAGCACGCCGCCTCCCCGTGAGGCGGCGTCGCCGTTTTAACGGTCCGCGTCGTACCTTCTGCACGCCCCACCCCAATCAAGGATTCCGCAGATGAGCCTCACCGACGAACTTCTCGCCAAACTGCAGGGCGCACCGCTGCAGCAGGTGTCGCAGCAGCTCGGCATCAGCGACACCCAGGCTTCCGGTGCGATCAGTGCCGCGCTGCCGGTGCTGATGGGCGCGCTGGGCAACAACGCCTCGCAGCCGCAGGGCGCGCAGGCGCTGCTCGGCGCGCTGCAGAACAACCACAGTGGGCTGGACCTGGGCAGCGTGCTCGGTTCGGTACTGGGCGGCGGTGGCGGTGGTGCCGCCAGCGACGGCGCCGGCATCCTCGGCCACATCTTCGGCGGCAACCAGCAGAAGGTGGAAACCGGCCTGGCCCAGGCCACCCAGCTCGACAGTGGCCGCACCAGCCAGCTGCTGCAGATCCTCGCACCGATCGTGATGGCTTTCCTCGCCCAGCGCCTCGGTGGCGGCCAGGCCGACGCCGGCTCGCTCAGCCAGGCCCTCGGTCAGGAAAAGCAGCAGGTGCAGCAGCAGGGCGGTCTTGCCGGCGGCCTGCTCGGCAGCCTGCTGGACCAGGATGGTGACGGCCAGCTCGGCGTGGGCGATCTGCTGAAGATCGGCGGCAGCCTGCTGGGCGGCAAGCGCTGAGCCAAGGGGGCGCCGGATCCGGTCTGGCGCCCTGCTGCTTACAACGCGTCGATATCGCCGAGCGCGCGGATCAACCGCCGTGCGCGCTTGTCCGGCTTGTGCTCCGGCGGCTGGAAACCATCGCGCGCCGCGATGCGCAACGCGCGCTGTTCGGCACGGCGCGCCTTCGAGGCCTCACTCTCGGCATACAACTGCTGCGCCGTCGGCGCCGGCCCGCGCTGGTCGCTCAGGCCCAGCACCTGGATCTCGAAATGCTCTTCGCCGCGGTCGACCTGCAGCTGCTCACCGACGCGCACTGCGCGTGAGGATTTCGGGCGCTGCCCGGCGACGCTGACCTTGCCGGTCTCGATGGCCTGCTTGGCCAGGCTGCGGGTCTTGAAGAAACGGGCCGCCCACAGCCAGATGTCCAGGCGGACACTGGGCGACAGCGGGGAAAGCTCGGTCATCGGCAGGGACTACTCCGTTCGCTTGTTCAGGGGACGCGGGTTGTCGGGGTCGGTGCGGCAGCCACTGCCCCCGATCAAGGTGGGAACGCCGGCGGAAAGATCCTGGCGCTGGCTGCCGACCAGGCACTCGGGGCGGTCGGTTGGCCGCACCTGGGTATCGCCCAGCCGGTCACCTGTCGAACATGCGGCCAGCGCGGCGCCGATCAAGGCCAGCGCCAGCCTTCGCTTCACCTGCAGTCGTTGACGCATTGCCACATCCCGCAAACCGGCTTGGTGCTAGTGTGCGCCTCCCGGGATTCGATCACCACTCCATGGCCAAAGCGCCGCTTGACCTGACCTCCGGCCCGATCGGCCGCAATCTCCTGTTGTTTTCCCTGCCGATCCTGGCCGGCAACATCGCGCAGTCGCTGAACGGTTCGGTGAATGCGGTCTGGGTCGGGCGCTTCCTCGGCGAGGCGGCACTGACCGCCACCGCGAACGCCAACAACATCATGTTCTTCCTGATCGGCTCGGTGTTCGGCTTCGGCCTGGCCTCGACCATCCTGATCGGCCAGGCGATCGGCGCGCGCGACATCGCGCAGGCGCGGCGCGTGGTCGGCACCAGCGCTACCTTCTTCATCGGCCTGTCGGTGATCATCGCCATCGCCGGCTGGTTCATGGCCCATCCGCTGCTGGCGGCGATGGGCACGCCGGCCGCCTCGCTGCCATTGGCCGAGGCCTACCTGCAGATCATCTTCCTGGCGATGCCGACGCTGTATGCGTTCGCCTTCCTCACCGCCGCGCTGCGCGGTGCCGGTGACTCGCGCACGCCGTTCCGTTTCCTGATGGTGTCGGTGGCACTGGACATCGTGCTGAACCCGGTTCTGATCTTCGGCATGGGGCCGTTCCCCGCGCTGGGCATCGCCGGCTCGGCCTGGGCCACGCTCGTCGCGCAGACGCTGTCGCTGGCCGGCCTGCTGCTGTACATGCGGCACAAGCGCCACACGTTGTGGCTGGGCCGCGCCGACATGCGCCTGTTCAAGCTCGACCTGACCATCCTGAAAGCGCTGGTGCTCAAGGGCGTGCCGATGGGCCTGCAGATGGTGCTGATCTCGCTGTCGGTGATCCTGCTGATGACCATGGTCAACCAGTACGGCACCGACACCGCCGCCGGTTACGGCGCTTCCCTGCAGCTGTGGAACTACCTGCAGATGCCGGCGATGGCGATCGGCGCGGCGTGCTCTTCGATGGCGGCGCAGAACGTCGGTGCACAGCGCTGGGACCGCGTACGCGGCACCGCACGCCAGGGCGTGCTGTTCAATTTCCTGCTGACCGGCGCGCTGATCCTGCCGCTGGTCCTGTTCGATCGCCAGCTGCTGGCCCTGTTCCTGCCGCCGGCCAGCCAGGCGCTGGACATTGCCCGTCACCTCAACCACGTGGTGATCGGCTCGTTCCTGTTCTTCGGCGTCAGCTTCGTGATCTCCGGCGTGGTGCGCTCCACCGGCGCGGTGATCCCGCCGCTGCTGATCCTGGCCGGTTCGCTGTGGGGCGTGCGCGTGCCGTTCGCCGAGCTGCTGCAGCCGTATTGGGGCGCCGATGCGATCTGGTGGAGTTTCCCGGTCAGCTCGCTGGCGTCGATGCTGCTGTCGTTGGCGTACTACCGCTGGGGCGGCTGGCGCAAGGCGAAGATGATGGGCAAGCCCTCGCACGCCGAGGAACTGGCCACGCCGTCGGAAATTCCGGCCTGCCCGCCGTCGCCGGTGGCCGACCCGGATGCCGCACCGATGCGGTAGTGCCGGCCGCTGGCCGGCAACCTCAAGCCTCTCCAGCAGCATCGCGGCACAGCCGGCCAGCAGCCGGCTCTACCGCTTCTTCTTCGCCGCGTTGAACATGGCCGCCGCGCGCATCAGCGCCTTGAACGCGGCGGCATCCGGCATCGCGCCTTCATGGATATTGATCGCGCGCCGCGTGTTGCCCTCCAGGCTGGCGTTGAACAGGCCTTTGGGGTCGGCCAGCGCCGCGCCATTGGCAAACGTCAGCTTCACCGCCTGCTTGTAGGTCTCGCCGGTGCACAGGATGCCGTTGTGCTCCCACACCGGTGTACCCCGCCATTTCCAGGTTTCCTGCACGTCGGGCAGCGCCTCATGGATCAACGCACGCACGCGTGCCAGCGCTTCGCCACGCCAGTCGCCCAGTTCGGCGATGCGCGCATCGATCAGTTCGGCGGCCGGGGTTCCGGCATCGGCCGGGTTGGGTGCATGCGTGGCCATCAGCGGCTCTCGTCGGCAAGGAGATCAGAACGGTGGGCTTACATGTGTTCGCCGGGCAATGCCGCGGCCTGGCGCACCCAGTCAAGAAACCGGGCTTCATCCAGTACGCCATCCTGTGCAATGTGCAGGTAGCGCGTATCGGCACTCCTGGACGGCTCCGGCGGCACCGGTTTCAGCGCAGCGCCGCGGAAGAACGCCACCTTGATATAGCGGGTGAAGCAATGGAAGCTGAGAAACCAGCCTTCGCCCGCGGCCACCGCATACATCGGCGAGTTCCACTTCACCGCCTTGTGCACCCCGGGTACGGCCTGTTCGACCAGCGCATCCAGCCGTGCGCCGATCGGCCGCTTCCAGTCCGGCATCGCCGCGATATAGGCCTGTACCGTGGCATCGCCCTCGCCCTTGGCGATCTGCGGATTACCGCCTGACAACAGCTTGGGCGCAGCGGAAGGTGCGGTTCGCTTGGCAGGCATCGCACGGCACGTCCATCGGGATGATGCCGGCAGCCTACCGCGGCCTGTGCCGGGCGGTCACGGCGCAGTGCGCCATCGGCTCAGTCCGCCTGCCCCGCGCGGAACTGGCGCCACTCCGGCAATTTGCGGTGACGGCGCAGCGAGCGCATCAAGCCGGCCATCACCACGCCGAACAGCGCACCAGCCAACAGCCCGGCCGCCAGCAGCAAGGCCAGCGGACGCTCGCGGCCCTGCCACAGCATCAGCCACATCAGCGCGGTCCAGAACAGCCCGAACAACAGGCCCTGCACCAGCGCATTGGTACCGAAGCCGGCCAGGATCGGCGGTGGCAGTGCGATGCCCATGCGCCACAGCAGGCGATGCAGCAACGGCGCCGACTGCACACGCGCCAGTCCCTTGCCGTCGAGGAAGCGCAACGCCGACTGGATCACGGCGGGATAGCGCGGGTTGATGTCGTTCATCACCTGAGCATGGCCGATGCGATGCCGGAAACGCAAACGGCCACCCGAAGGTGGCCGTCGCGGCAACAACCGAAGTTGTTTATCAGGCCTTTTCGGCCAGACGGGCAGCCTTGGCGGCAGCAGCGGCAGCCAGGTCTTCCTTGATGCGGGCAGCCTTGCCTTCCAGGCCACGCAGGTAGTACAGCTTGCCGGCGCGGACCTTACCACGACGCTTCACTTCGACCGAGTCGATGATGGCGCTGTGGGTCTGGAACACGCGCTCGACGCCGTAGCCGTGCGAGATCTTGCGCACGGTGAACGAGGAGTTCAGGCCGGCGTTCTTGGTGGCGATGACGACGCCTTCGTAGGCCTGCACGCGCTCGCGGCTGCCTTCCTTCACCTTCACGTTGACGACAACGGTGTCGCCCTGGCTGAACTTCGGCAGTTCACGGGTGATCTGGGCGGATTCGAATTCCGCGACGATGGACTTGTTCAGCTTGCTCATGGGTTACACCGATTCTTGTTCGGGTGGGCGTGTCATGTAGACAACGTGGGCTCATGCAGTCACCGGACTGTGCTGCACGTTTGTTGTGGGTACTGCGCGCGCCGGCCTGGGCTGGCGGTAATTGGCCATGATAGCCGATAAAGCCGGCCCTGCGCTAGGGGGCGGCCTTCTGTTTCTGGGCTTGACGGCCCTGTTCCAGCAGCGTGCGGTCGGCCTTGCCCAGCGTCTGTTCATCCAGCAGGTCCGGGCGCCGCTGGGCGGTACGGACCAGCGACTGCTGGCGGCGCCACGCGGCGATGGCCGCATGGTTGCCTGAGCGCAGCACGTCCGGCACGTCGCCCAGAGGGTGCTGGGCCGGCTGGCTGTAGTGCGGACAGTCGAGCAGGCCCAGATCACCTTCGAAACTGTCCTGGGCCGCTGATTCAGCGTCATTCAGGGCCCCGTCCTGCAGGCGGGCCACGGCGTCGATGATGACCGCCGCACCCAGCTCGCCACCCGACAGCACATAGTCGCCGAGGGAGATTTCCTCGTCGACATTGGCTTCCAGGAAACGCTCGTCGATGCCCTCGTAGCGGCCACAGAGCAGGACCATGCGCGGCAGTGCCGCCAGTTCCCGTACCTTGGCCTGGGTCAACGGCGCCCCCTGCGGGCTGAGGTAGATCACCCGCGCCGGGGTCGGATCAGCATCGCGGATCGCCTGCAGGCAGGCCTGCAACGGTTCGATCAGCATCACCATGCCCGGGCCGCCACCGAACGGACGGTCGTCCACCCGGCGGTAGTTGCCTTCGGCGTAATCACGGGGATTCCAGCCATGCAGGCTGAACAATCCCTTCTCCTGCGCGCGCCCGACCACGCCCAGTCCAGCGGACTGGGCGAGGAACTCGGGGAACAGGGTGATGACGTCGAAACGCATGCTCACACTCAGAACTCGGGATCCCAGTCGACCACGACCAGGTTGGCCTCGAAATCGACCGACTTGACGAAGTCCGGCTGCACGAACGGGATCATCCGCTCGCGGTCACCCCGGACCACCACCACGTCATTGGCGCCTGTACTGAACAGGTGCGAGACCTGGCCCAGGGCAACGCCCTCGGTGGTCTTCACGTCCAGGCCTTCCAGGTCCACCCAGTAATACTCATCGGGCTTCGGCGGTGGCAGGGCACTGCGGGCCACATAGATCTCGGTGCCGCGCATCGCTTCAACGGTATCGCGGTCCTCGACGCCGGGGAACCGGGCGACCAGGTGCTTGCCACTGTCGCGGCCACGCACACCTTCAATCGTGGTTTCCACGCCGGACGGGCTGCGCACGATCCACGGCTGGTAACGGAAAATGGCGGAACGTGGCTCGGTCCAGGACTCGAGCTTGATCTCGCCGCGCACACCAAAAGCGCCGACAACCCTGCCCAGCAGGATGCGGCGCTCGATATCTTTCATCTGCTTCAACCAAGAGGGCCACGCCGAAGCGTGGCCCGTCAGGATCAGGCCGCAGCGGCCTGGGACTTGGTCGCTTCCTTGATCAGGTTGCGGACCTTGTCGGTCGGCTGGGCGCCGTTCTTGACCCAATGGTCAACGCGGGCCAGGTCCAGCTCGATGCGCTTCTCGCCGCCCTGGGCGACCGGGTTGTAGAAACCAACGCGCTCGATGTTGCGGCCGTCGCGCGCACTGCGCACGTCGGTGACGATGATGTGGTAGAACGGACGCTTCTTGGCGCCGCCGCGGGTCAGTCGAATCTTGACCATGGTGTTTTTCCTATTGCCCAGTCGCCAGGATGGCGAGGTAAGCGGGCGATTATAGCGGTAGAGTCCGGCCGAGCCAACCCCGGGCGTTCGCTTGGGGTCAGATCCCTTTTGCGCCGCAAAAGGGATCTGACCCCAGCCCCTGCCAAGCCACCGCCGCCAGCACCGCCCTGCCCTGTTCAGCCAGCGCCTGCGAGCTTGGCAGGAGATGCCCGTCGATGGCCTCCAGCGCCCACAGGCCGCTGGCGTTGCAGGCAAAAGCGGCCTTCACACTGCCCAGTTCAGCCAGCGCCAACGGCCGCGCCAACTGCGTATCGGGCCAATGCCGCTTCAGCAGCGCTTCGGCCGTACCGCGCAGGGCCGGCGCCTGCGGCCAGAGCAGCCGTTCACCATCGTGCACGGCCAGGTTCCAGGTGCTGCCTTCACTCACGTCGCCATCAGCGGTCACGAACAGCACATCGTCGAATCCTTCGGCCATCGCCGCGCGGCGCTCGGCGAACAGGCCAAACGTGCCCACGTGCTTGATCTGCGGCATTTCGCGCTGCCAGACCACGCTGCGCACGCGCTTGGGCGCGATCAGGGCCACCGGCGCTGATACTGCCACCAGCACGTCCACCGGCACCGCCGCCAGCGGGTTGCGGAAATCGAACCGGCGCGAGTACACCGTCACCCGCAGCGAGGCATCGGCCAGGCCGGCCTGCTGCAGGGCCTGTGCCATCCAGGTCTGTACCTGCACCGTATCCAGCTCGCTGCCGAACAGTGCACGCGTGGCCTGTGACAGCCGCGCCAGATGCAGGTCCAGTCCCTGCACCGCGTGGTCGCGCACCTGCAGCGAGGTGAAATGGCCGTAGTTGACCAGCGCCGGCAGCAGATCCTCGACCTGTGCCGGCAGGCCGTTGCAGGTCACCGTCATCGCAGCAGCGCCTGCGCCTGGCCCCACATGCCGCGCAGCACGTCGGCGGCCGGCTGTGCCGGCGCCATCCACGCCGACTGCCCGGCCCAGGCCTGCATCGCCGCCAGGCGGTTTTCCTGCGCGGCCTGCTTGCGCATCGGCGCGGTCAGCCCGCGCTGCACCGGGTACGGGCGTGGCGGCGGGGCGCCTTCTGCGGCAGCGGCGCGCACATAGGCGGTCGCCAGGCCGCGGCCCAGGCGGCCGCTGAAGGCGCGGGTCGGCCAGGTGTCTTCCGGTTCGCTGGCGGCCAGCCCATCGGCCCATGCCGAGGCGATCGCTGCTTCGGGCGTGCGCAGGAACGCGGTGCCGATCTGCACCGCGCTGGCCCCCAACGTGAGCGCGGCGGCGATACCGCGGCCATCGGCGATACCGCCGGCGGCAATCACCGGGATCTGCAGGTGATCGGCCAGGCGCGGCAGCAGCGCGAACAGGCCGACCAGCTGGCGCTCGGCCATCGCCGGATCGAACGCACCGCGATGGCCGCCCGCTTCCATGCCCTGCGCCACCACCGCATCGGCACCGGCGTCCTGTGCTGCACGCGCTTCGGACAAGGTGGTCGCGCAGGCGATCCAGGCAATGCCGGCATCCTTCAACTGCTGCACGTGGCGCGGCAGCAACACACCCATGATGGTCGAGGCCACCGCCGGGCGTGCGGCCAGCAGTGCGGCGAACTGTTCTTCGAAGTCGGCGGGCGTGGCATCGGCGGCGCTGGCCGGCACGTCCGGGCCCCACTGCGCCAGGAAGGCGCGGCTGGCAGCCTCGGCGGCAACGTCACGGGTCGGCACCGGATCCGGCACCCACAGGTTCACCTGCGCCGGGCCGGTCGAAGCGGCGCGGAAATCGTCCATCCAGCGACCGATATCGGCCGAAGAGGACAACACCGCGCCCATCGCGCCCATGCTGCCGGCATTGGCCAGCGCAGCCGACAGCGGCACCGGGCAGGCACCGGCCATCGGTGCCAGCAGGATCGGAAGCTGCAATGAAAAACGCCGACAGAAGGTGTCGGCGCGTTCAAGAATCGGCGATGCATTCACGCGACATACCTGTTGGAGAAGTCGCCATCCAGCATACGCCAGTCATTGTGACCGGGGCCGCGTCGCAATGCGCGCCGGCCCCGTCGCTGCATCAACGGAACGGCATGCCGCGGCCGCCCATGGCGCCCATCATGCCCTTCATGCTGCGCAGCATGCCCTTCATGCCGCCGCCGGCCATCTTGCTCATCATCTTTTCCATCTGCATGTACTGCTTCATCAGCTTGTTGACGTCAGCCGGCGTCACGCCCGAGCCCTTGGCGATGCGCGCGCGGCGCGAGCCGTTCAGCAGGTTCGGGTTGCGCCGTTCCTTCTTGGTCATCGAGCTGATGATGGCGATCATGCGCGGCACTTCCTTGCCCTGGCTGACCTGCTGCTTCAGATGGTCGGGGATGTTGCCCAGGCCCGGCAGCTTGTCCATCAGGCCGCCGATGCCGCCCATGTTCTGCATCTGCTCGAGCTGGTCACGCATGTCGTTCAGGTCGAACTTCTTGCCCTTGGCGACCTTCTCGGCCAGCTTGGCCGCCTTGTCCTTGTCGACCTGCTGCTCGACCTGCTCGACCAGCGACAGCACGTCGCCCATGTCGAGGATGCGGCTGGCGATACGGTCCGGGTGGAACACGTCCAGGCCTTCCGGCTTTTCGCTGACGCCGACGAACTTGATCGGCTTGCCGGTGATGTAGCGCACGCTCAGTGCGGCACCGCCACGGGCGTCACCGTCGGTCTTGGTCAGCACCACGCCGGTCAGCGGCAGGGCATCGCCGAAGGCCTTGGCGGTGTTGGCCGCGTCCTGGCCGGTCATGGCGTCGACCACGAACAGGGTTTCGGCCGGGTTCACCGCAGCGTGCAGGGCCTTGATCTCGGCCATCATCGCTTCGTCGATGGCCAGGCGGCCGGCGGTATCGACCAGCAGCACGTCGACGAACGACTTGCGCGCGTCGTCGATGGCGGCACGGACGATGGCTTCCGGCTTCTGGTCGGCACTGGACGGGAAGAACAGCACGCCGACCTGCTCGGCCAGGGTCTTCAGCTGTTCGATCGCGGCCGGACGGTAGACGTCGGCCGAGACCACCATCACCTTCTTCTTGCGCTTTTCCTTCAGGTGCTTGGCCAGCTTGCCCACCGTGGTGGTCTTGCCGGCGCCCTGCAGGCCCGCCATCAGGATGATGGCCGGCGCGGGCACATTGAGGTTCAGGTCGCTGGCTTCGGCGCCCATCACCGCGGTCAGCTCGTCGCGCACGACCTTGATCAGCGCCTGGCCCGGGGTCAGCGACTTCAGCACTTCCTGGCCGACCGCTCGTACCTTGATGCGCTCGATCAGGGCCTGCACCACCGGCAGCGCAACGTCGGCTTCGAGCAGCGCGATGCGCACTTCGCGGGTCGCCTCGCGGATGTTCTCCTCGGTCAGGCGGCCACGGCCACGCAGGCGCTCGATGGTGCCGGAAAGGCGCTGGGTCAGGGACTCGAACATGCGGCGCAACCTGTCTGAAAGCGGGGGACAATAAGGCAGACAGTATAACGGGTCCGGCTGTCTCCCCGGACTGCGGCCACGGGGCCGTCGCCACCACCGCAGGGGTGTGCGAAACTGCAACGATGACAATCGTTCTCATCGCCGTCCTGCTCTACCTGGCTGCCAGTGCCCTGCTGGTGCGCGCGCTCGGCCGCGATGAAACCACCGGCTCGCCCACCTGGCTGTGGCCGGCCCTGCCGGCGATGCTGCTGCATGGCAGCTACCACGTGATGGTGGCGATGCGCACCAACGGCGGGCCGGACATGCACTTCTTCGCCGCGCTGTCGCTGGTCGGCCTGGGCATGGCCTGGCTGACCTCGCTGGTCGGCGCGCGCGGACGCATGTCGGCACTGGGCGTGGTGGTGTTCCCGCTGGCCGCGGCAGCGCTGCTGGCCTACCACAGCTACGGCCACGAACCGAGCAAGGTGCTGGGCTGGCGCCTGGCCAGCCACGCCTGGCTGGCCCTGTTGGCCTACGCCACGCTGAGCATCGCCGCGCTGCTGGCGATCATGCTGTGGCTGCAGGAACGTGCGCTGCGCCGCCGCGAGTTCCGCCCGTGGCTGCGGGCGCTGCCGCCGCTGGCCGACCTGGAATCACTGCTGTTCCGGGTGATCACCGTCGGCTTCGCGCTGCTGACCCTGACCCTGGTCACCGGTGTGCTGTTCGTCGATGACCTGCTGGCACAGAAGCTGGTGCACAAGACTGTGCTGAGCGTGCTGTCGTGGGTCGTGTTCGGCGTGCTGCTGGTCGGCCGCCGCCGCTACGGCTGGCGCGGCATGAAGGCGGTGCACTGGACGCTGGCGGCAATGCTGTTGCTGCTGCTGGCGTTCTTCGGCAGCCAGTTCGTGATCGAACTGGTGTTCGGGCATACGCGATAGAAGCGTGCCGACCAACGGTCAGCACCCACCCAACATCACCTGGTAGTGCCGGCCGCTGGCCGGCAACTGGACCGCACCCTGCGTGGATGCTGCCGCCGGTCATGGCACCGGCTGCGCCAGGATCTTCCGCACCGAACGGCCGCTGTTGGTGAGGATGTCATCGACCTGCCAGCAGCCCTGCGCCTGGCGCACCATGGGCAGGCGGGTCACGTAGGCCTTCTTCCACACCGAATAGCGCATCTCGACCTGGCCGGAATTCGCCGAGGCCGCTTTCCAGCTGTAGCGCACCGGGGGTTCGATGTCGCCGTCCTGCGCATCCAGCCACGGATCGGAATCGATCGTGCAGATGCCCTCCTCGCGCTGCTGGCAGGCACGCTCATCACGCAGCGCCTTGCCGAAGGCCGCGCTGACCAGCGCGGCCGGCGGATCCAGCAGATCACCGTTGCCAGTCGTCGCCTCGTAGAAGGCGCGGGCCACAGCCGCAGGCTCCCGGCAGGCGGGAGCAGCCTGCACGGTGGGGGCCAGCAGCAGCCCGGTGATCACGAGCATCCCTGTCTTTCGCATGTATTTCTCCTTGAGGGAGTGCCGGCCGCTGGCCGGCACTACAGGATATCCCGGTGCTGCCGGCCAGCGGCCGGCACTACCCGATACCCGGCTTACAACCCGTAACGCTCGATCACGTGCAGGTGCGGCTGGCGATCCTGGTTGCAGGCTTCGGCCAGGCGCAGCCAGCAATGCGGATGCGGCCACGTCGCGGTGTGCTGCTGCAGGAAGCGGTGCAGTGCCAGCGGTGCGTGGTCCTGCGGCTGGGCCACGGTGAACAGCAGGCCGGGCAGCGTGCCGTCTTCCACATCGGGGTCGGTGACGGTGTAGTCCGGGCGGCTGTGCGACCACACCTTCCAACCCTGTGCTTCGGCCGCCTCGACGAAGACGTTCCAGGCCTCTTCGCCCGGGTGCGCGCCATCGATCATCCAGCTGCGGGCGAAACCTCCGCGTTCCAGCACATGCACCTGCGCATAGGTCGGGATGAAATGCTCGCGTGCTTCCTCCTCCTCGGGTGCCGGATGCACCAGCGCGGCATCGAACACCACCCAGTCGCCCACCTGCTGGGCGCGGTTGGACGGCGCGTTCTCGACGATGCGCGCGGTCACCGGTCCGCTGCGACGGGCGTAGTACTCCATCGGCTCACCGTTCTCTTCGCTGCGGATGATCACCCAGCCCCACGGCTCTTCGACCACGCCTTCCTGGCTGGACAGCTCCATGCCGATCGCCTTCGCCGAGCGACGCACGGCGTCCCAATCCCGTGCCGCGCTGGCGGCACTCATGTGGTCCCAATGCGCGGCATTCGGATCTTCCAGCAATTCAACCAGCTGCGCATAGCAGGCCTGTGCTTCGCTGAAGCGGCCGGTTTCCATGTACATGCGCGCCAGCGTGCCGCGCGCGCCGTGCGAGCCCGGCGACAGCTCCAGTAGGGATCGGGCCGCCTGCTCCAGCGCCGGCCAGTCGGACACGCGGCGTGCACGCTGCACCTCGCACCAGTGCGCGAACACCGGCACGCTGCCACGGTAGAGATCGGCCAGCTGGCGCAGGCCATCGTCGTCGCCCTGCTCGGCCAGCCAGCGCATCAGCGTGTAGGCCGCGGGACCATCGTGCTGCGCATGGCCGCGTACGAACCGCCACAGCAGCGCGCGCGCCTCGGGCTGTGCGCCGCAGGCATTGAGTGCGCTGGCCGCCATCTCGGCCAGCGCCTCGTCATCGGGCAACTCGGCATGCGCCTGCAGCAACCACTGCGCTTCGCGCTCGGGATCGCGCGACTGGCTCTGTTCGCCCTGCGCGTCCAGCCATGCCAGCAGCTCGCCCGCCGGCACCGGCAGCGGTGCGACATCCGGCAACGCGTCGATGCGCGCGGCCAGGCCGGCCACCAGCGCCGCAGCACCACGATCCTGGCGCAGCTGCGCCAGATGCGTGCGGGCCAGTTCCAGCTGCCGCAGTGCCACCCAGCGCGCACCACGCTGCAGCGCCAGCTCCAGGCTCAGCGCTGCCACTTCGATCAGCAGGCGATGCGATCCGACCCGGGCAAAGTGCTCGATGATCGTGTTGAAGCGCGTGCCCAGATCCCAGGTGTTGCGCGCAGGATCCCGCTGGCAGAGCGCGGCGGCGGTGTTGGCCCACAGGCGCCAGTAGTTCGGAGTCAGCTCGCTCCACGGCACCAGCTGCTGCAGCGCCTCTTCGTCGCGGCCCAGCTGGGCCAGCGCCCAGGCCTTGGACAGGCGGCGCGGCACCGTGCAGTTGGCCGGCTCGTATTCTCCGGACGCCGCAACTTCGGCCTCCCGCTTTTCGATCAGTACCAGTGCCTCATCGGCACGGCCCATTCCCAGCAGGATCTTGATCTGCATCTCCGGGAAGCTGTCGAACACTTCCTTGCCACAGGCCTCCACGGCATCGGCCTGCGCCTGCAGGTAATCCAGCGCCGCCTGGCCACGACCATCATCGAGCAGCGCATCGGCCTTCTCGCAGCTCAGGCACTGGAAACACGCCCAGCTCGGGTCGATGCGACCCAGTGTTTCATCGCAGACCTCGATGCGCTCGGGCACCCAGCCCGGGCCATCGATGTTGCCATAGCAGGCAGCCAGATCCTGGGTCACGCAGATCGACTGCGGGCATTCCAGCGTGTCCTCACGGTGCGCACGTTCGAACAGCGCCACCGCTTCGCCCAGCGCGCTCTCGCCTTCGACGCGGTTGCCGACGCGGTTGCGCAGCGCCCAGTGGCCGACATAGACGTCGACCCACGGGTTGTCCAGCGCCTTGCCCAGCGCACGCGCTTCGGGCAGCAATGCATCGACGCGGTCGATCTGCAGTTCACTCACCTCGTCGGCGAGACGGTTCAGCAGGTGCGCGTTCTGCGCCTGGCCGGCCTGGCGCAGGTCACCCTGCAGTTTTTCGACCCAGTTCCAGATGTCCATGGGGTAAGTGCTCCTGTCTAGCGAAGGCTGGATGAGAAGGTACGGTGCTCAGCGCAGCATCTGCTGCAGGGCACCGGCGATATCGGTAAAGGCGCCGTTGAGATCCGGGCCGGGCGTAGCGTTCGCGCGTGCCAGCGGGCGGCCCTGCGCGGCGACGATGATCTTCAGTGAGCGCAGCAGACGGGCTGCGGCTTCGGCCTGTGGATGCCCCTCGCGCTGGGCGCGCAGCAGCGCCTGCACTGCCGGGTTGTCGAGATTGAGGTACAGCCGCGACGGCGCGCGCGACTCGATGCGTGCGGTGAACTGCCGGGCCAAGCGCAGCGCGGCCATCGACACGCGCTTGTCGTTCTCGTCGTCTTCCAGCCGCTGCTTCAGCTCGGCTTCGCGGTCGGGCACCACCACCACCGGCAGCGACTCGGGGCTGAAGCGTGCCGGCAGCAACTGTTCGCCGTCGCCCAGCTGCTCGCGCAGCCATGCCAGCTGCGCCTCGTCGAGGCTGTCATCGCTTCGGAACAGTGCACGGTTACCCTGCTCGGTCCCCAGTTCAACCAGGCGCAGGCCCTTGGCCTGGGCCCAGCGACGCAGGAACGGCACGACTGCATAGCGGTGGCCATGCGCGACCGGTACCCCCATCGCACGGAACAGCATCTCCTCGAAGCCACCGCCATTGTCGAGAATCACATGCACGGCACCACGCGCCGGCAGCGCACTCGCCGGCAGGTCGCCCTGCGAAGTCGGCACGCGCACGTGCTCCAGCAGCAGGTCGAACAGGCGGTCATCGCACAGCGCCGCGCCCAGCAAAGCCTCATTATGGCGCGTGAGAACGCGTCGCCAGGCTTCCGGCTGCTGCCGTGCGACGTCGGCCAGGCCATCAATCAGCGCCTCCAGCAGCGCGTGCTGCACGGCCCGGTACTGGTCATCGCGCTGCAGGTCTTCGCGGCTGGCGGTCGGCGTCAGACGCGAGGATTCGATCACTCCGCCGATGAAGCCCGCCCACGGCGGCAGCAGGTCGCGCGCATCGTCGTCCAGCAGCATGCCGCGCACGAACACCGAAAGATTGCGGTTGTCACTGGTGCCGTAGGTAGCGCCGTCCTGGACCCACAACAGGCCGGTGGCATCGCTGTCGCCATCCGCGCGCAGTGGCACGGTGACGATCGGCTCGAAATCATGCTCGAAGCGCGCAGCGAACTGCAGCGCCTGGCGACGCGCCTGCACCGGATGCACGGCGACGTCACCCTGGCTGCGCCACGGCGGCGGCTCGGGGTTGAGCGCCTCGGCCGCAGCACCGATGAAGATCGGCTCGGACAGCAGCGCGCAATAGCGGCCCAGCACCTCGTGCAGGCGCGCCTCGTTGGCCAGCGGCAGGAAATCCGGATGCAGCTCCAGTTCCACCTCGGTGCCAACCGCGCGCGCCGGCATTTCGCTGACGGTGTACTGCTCGGCATTGCTGGACACGTACAGATGACCCAGTTCCGGCGTCTGGTACGACGTGGTACGCACGCTGACCCTGCGCGCCAGCACGAAGGCCGACAGGAACCCGAGGCCGAACATGCCGATCAGGCCTTCATCGTCCTCCCCGCCCTGGCGCAGGCCCCGGGTGTAGCCGACGCCCACGGTAGCCAGGTAGTCATGGATTTCCTGGCGGGTCAGGCCGGCACCGGTATCGGTGATGCGCAGCACGCCGGCAGCGGCATCGACCTGCACCGAGATGCGCGACGGCACTTCGATGCCAGGCTGCTCGATGCGGCGACGGATGATCGAGTCATGCGCGTTCTGCACCAGCTCACGCAGCGCCACCACCGGGGTGGAATACAGGTGCTTGCCCAGCACCGTCATCAATCCATTGAGATCGACCCCTGCGCGACGGATTTCGGCGTTGGGGGCGGTGAGCGTGGTGTCCTGCATGTAATCGTTTACTCCTGGGCACGGAAAGACGCCAGAGGGCGCCTTCGTCGAGCGGGAAAAACTAGCACAGGCAGGCTGACCGTTGCCGTATACGACGTTTGTAGAGGCAGGGCCCCGCGCATCACGCCGCGTCGATAGCCTCGGACAGGCGCTCCACCGCGATCACTTCCATGCCCTTCACCGAGCCGCCCTTGGGCGCGTTGGCCTTGGGCACGATGGCGCGCTTGAAACCATGGGTGGCCGCCTCGCGCAGGCGGTCCTCGCCGTTGGGCACCGGGCGGATCTCACCGGACAGGCCAACCTCGCCAAAGGCAATCGTCTTTTCCGCCAGCGGCCGGTCCTGCAGCGAGGACAGCACCGCCAGCAGCACCGGCAGGTCGGCCGCGGTCTCCTGTACGCGGATACCCCCGACCACATTGACGAACACGTCCTGGTCGCCGACCAGCACGCCGCCGTGACGGTGCAGCACGGCCAGCAACATGGCCAGGCGGTTCTGCTCCAGGCCGACCGCGACACGGCGCGGGTTCGACAACGGCGATGCATCGACCAGTGCCTGCACCTCCACCAGCAGGGGCCTCGTGCCCTCGCGGGTGACCATCACGCAGCTGCCCGGCTGATGGGTGCTGCCGCCGGACAGGAAGATGGCCGATGGATTGGAGACTTCCTTCAGGCCCTTGTCCCCCATCGCGAACACGCCCAGTTCGTTGACCGCACCGAAGCGGTTCTTGAACGCGCGCAGCAAACGGAAGCGGCTGCCGCTCTCGCCTTCGAAGTACAGCACCGCATCGACCATGTGTTCGAGCACGCGCGGGCCGGCGATGCCGCCCTCCTTGGTCACGTGGCCGACCAGGAACACGGCGGTGCCGGTCTCCTTGGCGAAACGCACCAGCCGCGCCGCGCTCTCGCGCACCTGGCTGACCGAACCCGGCGCGGCGGTCAGGCTCTCGGTCCACAGGGTCTGCACCGAATCGGCCACGATCAGCCGCGGCCCCGCCCTGGAGGCATGCTGCAGGATCGACTCGACGCCGGTCTCGGCCAGCGCGTTGACCCCATCCAGTGGCAGTTCCAGCCGGTGCGCACGGCCGGCCACCTGCGCCAGCGACTCCTCGCCGGTGACGTACAGCACCGGCAGTTCGGCCGCCATCTTCGCCACTGCCTGCAGCAGCAGGGTCGACTTGCCGATGCCCGGGTCACCGCCGACCAGCACCACCGCGCCCTCGACCAGGCCACCGCCGAGCACACGGTCGAACTCGCCGATGCCGGTGCTGACCCGGCGGTGCTCGGTCTGCTCCACGTCCTTCAGCGCGGTGATCTTCGGCGGATCGATCTTGCCCGCCCAACCCGCCCGGCGCGACGCCGGCGCCTTGGCCGCCGCCGCGCTCTCCAGCACGATTTCCGACAGCGAGTTCCAGGCGTTGCACTCGGTGCACTGGCCCTGCCACTTGCTGAATTCGGCGCCGCATTCATTGCAGACGTAGGCGGTGCGGGCTTTGGCCATCGGATGATTTCCAGCAACGGGAACAGGCGTGGCAGGATAGCCGAGCCGGGTCGCAGGTGCTGCGACCGCTCAAGTCCCGCCTGCCCGCGCCGATAGCTGTCGCGGGCGTGCGCCTTGCGGGCGCCCCCTCCCTCCCCCTCTGGATTCAACATGACTGGCAGTTACAGTCAGAGCCTGGTCGCCATCTCCCTGCTGGTGGCCATTCTTGCTTCGTACACGGCGCTGGACATGGCCGGCCGCCTGGCCACCGCCGAGGGGCGCGTGGCCCGCTGGTGGCTGGCCGGCGGCGCGGCGGCGATGGGCCTGGGTATCTGGTCGATGCATTTCATCGGCATGCTGGCCTTCGACCTGCCGATTCCGGTCGGCTACGACCTCGGCATCACCCTGTACTCGCTGGCCGTGTCGATCGGCGCCTCGGCCTATGCGCTGTGGCTGGTGTCGCGGTCCAGCCTGCCCTGGCGACGTCTGCTGGCCGGCGCCGTGCTGATGGGCCTGGGCATTGCCACCATGCACTACCTGGGCATGGCCGCGATGCGCATGCAGCCGGGCATCGACTATCACCCGGGCTGGTTCGCTGCCTCCATCGCGGTTGCCATCGGCGCCGCCGGTGCGGCGCTGTGGATTGCCTTCCGCCTGCGTGCCGAGCAGCGCAACACCACGCGCCTGCGCCTGCTCGCCTCACTGGTGATGGGCCTGGCCATCGTCGGCATGCACTACACCGGCATGGCCGCGGCGCGCTTCCCGGAGGGCAGCATCTGCGGCGCGGTCGGCAGCGGCGGCATCGACACGCGTTGGCTGGCGGTGCTGGTGATCGTCACCACGGTGGCGACTCTGGGCATCGCCCTGGTGGCCTCGCTGTTCGACCGGCAGATGCGCGTGCGCACCGGGCTGCTGGCCGATTCACTGGCACACGCCAACGACAGGCTGATCCAGGCCGCCCTGCACGACCCGCTGACCCAGCTGCCCAACCGCATGCTGCTGCAGGACCGCATCGAGCAGGCCATCGAGAAGGCGCGGCGGCGCAACCAGGCGGTGGCGGTGATGTTCTGCGACCTGGACGGCTTCAAGGCGGTCAATGATGCGTACGGACACCAGCTGGGAGATCGCCTGCTGGTGGCGGTGGCGCAGCGTATCGGCGGCCTGCTGCGGCCACAGGACACCTTCGCCCGCCTCGGCGGCGACGAGTTCGTGATCGTGCTGGCCATCGATGTTCCCGACGATGCAGTGGTGGTCGCCGAGCGGATCATCGCGGCGGCGGGCGAACCGTTCCTGCTGGATGCAGCCGAGCTGCAGGTCAGCGCCAGCCTGGGCATCGCCCTGTATCCGGCTGACGCCGGCAACGAGCGCGAGCTGATGGCACACGCCGATGCGGCGATGTACCACACCAAGGAGACCGGCCGGAACGGCTATACGTTCTTCACCCCCTCGATGCAGCTCAGTGCCAACCGCCAGCTGCGCCTGCTGCAGGACCTGCGCAAGGCCATCGCCCGCGACGAGCTGGTGCTGCACTACCAGCCCAAGTTCCCTGCCGCCGGCGCACCGGCCACCGGCGCCGAAGCGCTGCTGCGCTGGCAGCATCCCGAGCTGGGCCTGCTGGCGCCGGATGTGTTCATTCCCATCGCCGAACGCAGCGGTCTGATCCTGCCGATCGGTGACTGGGTACTGGACCGTGCCTGTGCACAGCTGCGCGCGTGGCACGATGCCGGACATTCCGAATGGTCGATGGCGGTGAACCTGTCACCGTTGCAGTTCGCCTCGCCGGCGCTGCTGGACAGTGTGCGCGAGGTGCTGCAACGGCACCGCATCGAACCGGCGTGCCTGACCCTGGAGATCACCGAGACCACGGCGATGAAGGACGTGGACGCCAGCCTGGCGATTCTCAACGACCTGACCGCGATGGGCGTGCACATTGCCATCGACGACTTCGGCACGGGCTATTCCAGCCTGCTCTACCTGAAGCGCATGCCCGCCACCGAACTGAAGATCGACCGCGCGTTCGTGCACGATCTGGAATGCAATGAAGAGGATGCCGCCATCGTCTCGTCGATCATCGCGCTGGGGCGCACCCTGCAGCTGCAGGTGGTGGCAGAGGGTGTGGAGACGCAGGCACAGCGCGAGTACCTGAGCGAACTGGGGTGTGATCAATTGCAGGGTTACCACCTGGGCCGACCAATGGACGCCGAGGAGTTCCTGCGCCGGGTGGGGTGAGACCCCATCCACGCATGGCATGGATCTCCTGGTAGCGCCGGCCGCTGGCCGACTTCCCGTAATTGCCGGCCAGCGGCCGGCACTACCACCCTGTGCCGGCCATGCCGGGTGGGATGAGGCCGATGGCTTTGGGGTCGGATCCCTTGCCGCAGGCAAGGGCTCTGACCCCATCCCCGTACAGCGTGGATCTCCTGGTAGGGCCGGCCGCTGGCCGCCTTCCCGCAACTGCCGGCCAGCGGCCGGCACTACCCCCTGTGCCGGCCATGCCGGGTGGGATGAGGCCAATGGCTTTGGGGTCGGATCCCTTGCCGCAGGCAAGGGCTCTGACCCCATCCACACATGGCGTGGATCCTGGTAGAGCCGGCCGCTGGCCGGCTTCCCGTAATTGCCGGCCAGCGGCCGGCACTACCACCGCGCGTGCCATTCCCGGTGGGCGCGACAAACAAAAAGGCCGCCCGAGGGCGGCCTTTCTGCGTGGCGACGTCGCGCGGACGTCAGTGCATCATGTGCACGTTCATGTTGTGCATGACCCACAGGGTACCGACCACGATGATGCCGATCACCACCACGGTGAAGGCCGCAGCGTTGACGTTCCAGCGGCTTTCCGAAGAGCGGTCCAGGTGCAGGAAGAACACCAGGTGGACCAGCATCTGCAGCACCGCGGTGATCGCGATCACCACACCGTTGACGGTGCGCGAGAAATCACCCGACATCACCATCCAGAACGGGATGACGGTCAGCACCACCGCCAGCACGAAGCCGATCAGGTACGACTTCACGGTGCCATGGCTTTCGCCGCCGGTGCCGTGGTCGTGTGCATGGTTGTCATGTGCCATTACAGCGCTCCATTGAGGTAGACGACGGAGAACACGCCGATCCAGATCAGGTCCAGGAAGTGCCAGAACAGGCTCAGGCACGCCATGCGGGTCTTGTTGGTCGGGGTCAGGCCGTACTTCTTCAGCTGCACGAACATCACCAGCAGCCACAGCAGGCCGGCGCTGACGTGCAGGCCGTGGGTACCGACCAGGGCGAAGAACGCCGACAGGAAGGCACTGCGGTCCGGACCGTAGCCCTGGTGGATCAGGTGCTGGAACTCCCACACTTCCATGCACATGAAGCCGAAGCCCAGCAGCCAGGTGATGCCCAGCCACAGGTACATCTGGCCCATCTGCTTGCGGTGCATGGCGATCATGCCCAGGCCGAAGGTCAGCGAGGAGGTCAGCAGCAGCGCGGTTTCCCATGCCACGAACGGCAGTTCGAACAGGTCCTTCGCGGTGGGGCCACCATCGGTGCCGCCTGCCAGCACCACGTAGGTGGCGAACAGCGAGGCGAAGATGAGGCAGTCGCTCATCAGGTACACCCAGAAACCGAAGACGGTGTTGCCGCCGGTGTCGTGGTGCTCGTGGTCGTCATGGCCATGGGCCGCCGCATGCGCGGCGTGCCCGTGGCTCAGGGTCGAGGTATTGGTGCTCATGCCTTCAGCTCCGACTTCACCAGGCCCTGGGCTTCCAGGTGCTTGCGGTGTTCGTTCTCGATGCGTTCCACCTCGGCGGCCGGGACCCAGTAGTCCACGTCCTGGTCGAAGGTGCGGTAGATGAACGTGGCGATCATGCCGACGAAGCCGACGATGGCCAGCCACCAGATGTGCCAGATCATCGCGAAGCCGAACACCAGGCTGAAGGCACCGATGACAACGCCCGTGCCGGTGTTGCGCGGCATGTGGATGTCGGTGTACTTGGCCGGCTTCGGCCAGGCTTCACCACGCTGCTTGCGCTCCCAGAAATCGTCCAGTTCGGTGACTTCCGGCAGGGTGCCGAAGTTGTAGAAGGCCGGCGGCGAAGAGGTTTCCCACTCCAGCGTACGGGCATCCCACGGGTCGCCGGTCAGGTCGACGGTCTTCTTGCGGTCGCGGATCGACACGGCCACCTGGATGATCTGGCACAGGATGCCGGCGCCAACGATGAAGGCACCTGCGGCGGCGATCAGCAGCAGCGGCTCGTAGGCCGGGTTGACGGTGCTCTGCAGGCGACGGGTCATGCCCATGAAGCCCAGCACGTACATCGGCATGAAGGTCACGTAGAAGCCGATGAACCAGCACCAGAACGCGCACTTGCCCCAGAACTCGTTGAGGCGGAAGCCGAACATCTTCGGCCACCAGTAGGTGATGCCGGCGAACATGCCGAACACCACGCCGCCGATGATGACGTTGTGGAAGTGGGCGATCAGGAACAGGCTGTTGTGCAGCACGAAGTCGATGGCCGGGATCGCCAGCATCACGCCGGTCATGCCGCCGATGACGAAGGTGACCATGAAGCCGATGGTCCACAGCACCGGGGTGGTGAAGTGCACGCGGCCGCGGAACATGGTGAACAGCCAGTTGAAGATCTTCACGCCGGTCGGGATCGAGATGATCATCGTCGTGATGCCGAAGAAGGCATTGACGTTGGCACCCGAACCCATGGTGAAGAAGTGGTGCAGCCACACGATGAACGACAGCACGCCGATGCAGGCGGTGGCGTAGACCATGCCCTTGTAGCCGAACAGCGCCTTGCGCGAGAAGGTCGCGATGACTTCGGAGAACACACCGAACGCCGGCAGGACCAGGATGTACACCTCCGGGTGACCCCAGATCCAGATCAGGTTGATGTACAGCATGGCGTTGCCGCCACCGTCATTGGTGAAGAAGTGCGTACCAAGGTAACGGTCCAGGGTCAGCAGCACCAGGGTGATGGTCAGCACCGGGAAGGCAGCGACGATCAGCACGTTGGTCACCAGGGCGGTCCAGGTGAACACCGGCATCTGCATCAGCTTCATGCTGGGGGTACGCATCTTCAGGATGGTGATGAAGAAGTTGATACCGCTCAGCGTGGTACCCAGGCCTGCGACCTGTAGACCCCAGATGTAGTAGTCCATGCCGACGCTTGGACTGTATTCGATGCCCGACAACGGCGGGAACGCCAGCCAGCCGGTGGCAGCGAACTCACCGATCCACAGCGACAGCATGATCAGCACAGCGCCCGACACGAACAGCCAGAAGCTGAGCGAGTTGACGAACGGGAACGCGACGTCGCGCGCACCGATCTGCAGCGGCACGGCCAGGTTCATCAGGCCGGTGATCAGCGGCATCGCCACGAAGAAGATCATGATCACGCCGTGGGCGGTGAAGATCTGGTCGTAGTGGTGCGGTGGCAGGTAACCCTCGGACCCGCCGACGGCGAGCGCCTGCTGGGTACGCATCATGATGGCGTCGGAGAAGCCGCGCAGCAGCATGACGAAGGCGACGATGAGGTACATCACGCCGATCTTCTTGTGATCCACCGAGGTGAACCACTCCTTCCACAGATAGCCCCACAGCTTGAACTTGGTGATCAGGGCCATGACGCCCAGGCCACCCAGCACCGCGCCGACCAGGGTGGTCAGCACGATCGGATCGTGGGGGATCGACTCAAGAGAGAGTTTTCCCAACATGTTCATTCTCCCGAACCCGCGTGGCCAGCATGGCCAGCGTGTTCGTGTTCGGTGGCATCCAGGTTTTCACCCGATTCCTTGGAATCATGCGCGTCACTGGGGGCATGCCCCTCGTGCGCTTCATGGCTGGCGGCATCGGCAGCGGCGGCACCGGCGTGCGAGTGCTTCATGCCGTAATGCTTGTTGTCGCCCATGTGCTTGGCGATGACCCAGTCGAACAGGCCTTCTTCGGTCTTGCCGAAGTAGGTGACCGGATACCACTCGGCGTTGCGTGCTTCACCCAGGGCCTTGAACGAGGCCTTGTCCAGGGTCTGCTCACCGGCACGGACCTGGTCCACCCACTGACGGTATTCGGCATCGGTGACCGAGTAGGCGGTGAAGTGCATCTTGGCGAAGCCTGCGCCACTGTAGTGCGAGGACATGCCCGGGAATTCACCGGTCTCGTTGGCGATCAGGTGGAGCTTGGTCTCCATCGCAGCCATCGAGTAGATCATGCTGCCCAGGTGCGGGATGAAGAACGCATTCATCACCGAATCGGACGTGATCTTGAAGTTCAGCGGCGTGTTGACCGGGAACTTGATTTCGTTGACGACCGCCACCTTCTCTTCCGGATAGATGAACAGCCACTTCCAGTCCAGCGAGATCGCCTCGATGGTGACCGGCTTGACGTCCGATTCCAGCGGACGATACGGGTCCAGCGCGTGCGACGAACGCCAGGTCAGGACCGCCAGCACCAGCACGATCATGCAGGGAATGGACCACACCACCACCTCGATCGCCGTCGAGTGGGACCACTTCGGCTCGTAACGGGCCTTGGTGTTGGAGGCGCGATACTTCCACGCGAAGGTCAGGGTCATGATGATGACCGGGATGACGACCAGCAGCATGAGCACGGTGGCCGTGATCAGCAGGGTCTTCTCATCCTGGCCGATCTGGCCCTTCGGACTGAGGATGGCCACGGCATCGCAGCCGGTGAGCATCACCAGCAACGACAGCAGCAGGCCCGGGCGCAACCAGCGCCCAAGGGTTTTCAACGGAATCATCGGTCGATCCAATTGCGAGGGAATGCCGTTCCCCGTCCTGCCTGTTCCGGCCAAAGCCGGTCCCACCGGTCCGGAAGACAGGTAGGGAGGTGGGTCGAGTCAGCCTTTCAATTTTAGGCCGTCACCCACCATTTAAGAAAGGCATTGACATTGATCGAGCGCAGGAAAGGCCCGATTCTGGCTGCGACACGTTGTCGCACCGCGCGGGCATGACGGGGCGCATGACTCAGGGCGGCATTCCGGCCCTGGACGTTCGCGGGCCGTTCGCCCTCGTTCGGCAAAGTCACCTGAATCGGTTCAGGCGTGCTGACGGGTGCCTGGCATGGGATGCTCGGCACAGGAGGAAGACCCCGATGGACAAGATCGACTTCAAGAACCGCGACCGGGCACTCTATCACCCGCCCGCCGGCCAGTTCGTACCGGTCGATGTACCGCCCCTGCCCTACCTGATGGTCGATGGTCGCGGCGACCCGAACACTGCCCCGGCCTACCTGCAGGCGGTGCAATGGCTGTACTCGGTGAGCTATGCACTGAAGTTCGCCCTGAAGGCCGGGGGCCAGGACTACGTGGTGCCACCGCTGGAAGCGCTTTGGACCGCCGAGGATCCGTCGAGCTTTGTGGCACGCCGCAAGGATGAGTGGAGGTGGACGGCGATGATCCGCACGCCGGATGGGATCCGTCCAGCGCAGTTGGAGGCTGCCATTGCCAAGGCGGCGAAGAAACTGGGCGACGTTCCGGCCAGCCTTCGCCACGAAATTCTCGAAGAAGGCCTCTGCCTGCAGACGCTTCACGTAGGCGCCTACGATGAAGAGGGTCCGGCCCTGGCCCATCTGCACGACGAACTGATGCCCGCACTGGGTTACACCTTTGCCGGCCCCCATCATGAGATTTACCTGAGCGACCCGCGCAGGACCGACGCGGCGCGGTTGAAGACCGTGCTGCGGCAGCCCGTCCGCGCGGAATGACCGCCTGCGAGCACCGCTCTGACAAGGAGCAGAAGATTCATGCCCCTGATTGATCGTTTACTGCGCTGGACCACCCTGCCCACCGAGCGCCGCGCCTTCGCGCTGCTGTGCAGCGTGTTGTTGCTTGTACTGGCCTGCAATCCCGACCTGCTGCCGCTGCTGTCGCTGATCGATGCACTGGGGATGGATGTGGTGGTGTTGCTGCTGGCCGCACAGGTAACGGTGGTACTGCCCTGGCTGCGGGAACGCACCGGGCGATGGTTCCGGCTGGCCATGCGGATCGCGGCCGGGGTGCTGGCCGGGGTGATCGGCGGCTATCTGCGGCAACTGGTGATGCTCGTGCTCATCAGATCCGGCACCTGCTGCGCTATATATAGGGCTTGATCCTCCGGGCCTGCAGGGAAGACATGAAACAGCTCGCTATCACACTCGGTGCACTGCTGCTGTCCGGCAGCGCATGGGCCGATACACACCAGACCGGAAAAATCACCAAACTGGTTGTCGAATCCACGTTCGTTTCCGTGTGGCTGGAAGGCCAGCCCACCAACAACGAGTGTGCTTCCGACGGGCGCTGGACAATCGATCTGGCCAGCGACAAATCCGGACGGGAAAAGTACGCGGCCATCCTGTCGGCGGCGTCATCGCGGACACCGATCGGCTTCCACGCACTCACCAGCGAAGGTTGCGGCGTGTTCGGAGCAAAGAAGATCTACTATTTCGATCTTGCTTATTGAGGCAGATCTTCTCCCCAACTCGCGCTGCCCCATGGCGGGGATTGCCAACGCCTTCCATGGCCTGACCGGGCTCATTCAATCCAGACGTTGGAAATCGAATGTGACCTTCCTGGTGCAGCGGGAGGGGACCGGAGGGAAACGCCACTTCGCCACGGCAACCAAGGCTGCGCGCTCATAAGCAGCATTGTCGACCCTGCCCCGGTCCAGCGCTTCAAACTGTGACCGCGTGATGACGGGATTTGTCACCCGCCCATCCTCTTCAACGACGACGGTCGCCACGACAGAGCCACGCACCTGCATCTCGGTCGCGGCGGGAACGACCGGCGCAATGGACTCCACCGGACTGCTTGCCGCCTGGCAAGGCCCAGGGAGCTCCTCACCGGCGTGACATGAGGCACTGGACAAGGCCAACGCAAGCATCAGAACGCGGTTCATTCAACACTCCCGATTGCTGGTGGGGGAGCAGACATTAACCGTGCCGTTCGTGTCGCTGTAGCTCTTCCGGGCAGGCTCCCCCAGCTCACGCGCGGCCCGGGTCTCCACCCCCGTAGCCCGCGCCTCCTCCGAAGATACGCCGACTCGGATCTGCATCACGCCGTTGCTCTCCGAGTTGGACTGTGGCGCAACAAGCGAAGCCTGGAAAGCGGACAATCCAACCCGATCATGCTGGGCAGCATGGCTCATCTCGTGACCGCCCCCCAGAGCAGGAGACTGGATCTCCCCGGAGGATTTGACGCGAAGTCCAGAGGTGACATCAATGCTGATGATTCTCTTGTTCTCGTCATATCCAAAATCACCATTGCGATTGAACTGTATGGTGTAGGTCTCATCGGATAGGAGAATCTGCTTCAGTTCAGAGCTGATGGTTTCTGACTTCATCCAATGGTTGAGCACGGCAGCACCATCACGCAGCGTCGCTCCGCCTTCAAATGCGTACTTGACGATTCGCCCATCTGGATCGGTGAACCTGTAAGGATTCCCGTTCGCATACCTATACCGGTTGAACTGCCCCACCGGCTGCTCATACGCCGTGACCGGATCAACCGACAGGAACACCCCCAACTGCGGATCCATGTAGCGCTGCTGCATGTAGATCAGGCCCGTTGCCGAGTCGCTCACGTGCCCGGTATACCCCGGCCCGTCCGTGACCTGACCACCGACCACGGCCCCGTAGGGCTCGTAGTCATAGCGCTTGATCACATTGCCGTTGGCATCGCTCTCAGCCACGACCGAGCCCAGGGCGTCAGTGTGGATGTACGTCACAGTGGTCTGGGCGACTGCGGTTGGCGACAGGCCAAGGCCGATCAGCAGCACACAACACAGCCAGGCGCCTGATGCCCCCAGCTTGCGAATTCGATCTCCACATCTCCTGAAGCGGGTAAACACGCCGCCTGCAGTTCCCCCGAACCTGCGCATCCTTCCAATCTCTGAAAGAGCCTTGAAGCAAGGCTGGGTATTCATAGCACAGGAATGACCGGCTGCAGTTGCCAGGTCAGGAACTGTGCAAGGAGCCAAGCGCCTGGGAAGCCGGAGGGGCGGGTAGATCGCGAGACTCAGAAATCGCGACCTGCCAGCCATGGGCTGGCACTTCTGGGGTTGCCGGCCAGCGGCCGGCACTACCAGAGCATAAAAAAAGCCCCGACCAAGGCCGGGGCTTTTCTACAACTGGTGCCGGAAACAGGAGTCGAACCTGCGACCTACGCATTACGAATGCGCCGCTCTACCAACTGAGCTATTCCGGCGGAGCCCGCGATTTTACGGGCTGGGCGCCCCGGCGGTCAATCCACCCGGCTCAGTCCGCCTCTACCCGGTTGGCACACACCCGCCCAGCCGCGAAATCCTGCAGGTTCCCCAGCGTGATCGCCGAGATCTCCTGCAGCGCCTCCACGGTGAAGAAGCCCTGGTGGCCGGTCACCAGCACGTTGGGGAAGGTCATCAGGCGCTGGAAGGCCTCGTCGTCGATGATCTCGCCGGACAGGTCCTGGAAGAACAGCGCGCTTTCCTGCTCGTACACGTCGATGGCCAGGTGGCCGAGCCGGCGCGACTTCAGCCCGCGGATCACTGCATGGGTATCCACCAATCCGCCGCGCGAGGTATTGACCAGCATCGCGCCCGGTTTCATCCGCGCCAGCGAGGCGTCATTGATCAGGTGCTGGGTATCGGGCGTCAGCGGGCAGTGCAGCGAGACGATGTCAGCGCGCGCCAGCAGTTCATCCAGCGCCACCATCTCGCCGATATCTGCGAAGGCCGCCGACGGATACGGGTCGTGCCCCAGCACCGTGCAGCCCATGCCCTTGAAGATGCGCGCGGTGGCCAGGCCGATCTTGCCGGTACCGACGATGCCGACCGTGCGGCCATGCAGGGTCCGTCCAAGCAGTCCGTCGAGCATGAAGTTGCCTTCGCGCACGCGGTTGTAGGCACGATGGGTCTGGCGGTTGAGGGTCATCACCAGCGCCAGTGCATGCTCGGCCACGGCTTCGGGCGAATACGCCGGCACCCGCGCGACGAACAGGTCCAACGCTTTCGCAGCGGCCAGGTCCACATTGTTGAAGCCCGCACAGCGCAGCAGCACCGCACGCACGCCCAACGCGTGCAGCGCGCGCAGCACCTGCGCATCCAGCCGATCGTTGACGAACACGCAGACCGCGGCGCAGTCCTGTGCCAGCGCTGCGGTATGCACATCCAGCGCGGCATCGAAGTAGACGAACGTGTAACCCTGCCCCGCCGCCTCACGCAGGTTGGCTTCGTCCAGGAAGCGACGGTCGTAGGGTCGGGCGCTGAAGACGGCGATCTGCATGGAATAACCTGGATGGAATGCCATGCCGACCATACCGCAGCCACGCGTCCGTGGGGATGGCACCGGCGATGCGAACATCGCCGGTGCCCTGTGCCACTCAGAACTTGTAACCCAGCCCCAGCATCACGCCGTTCTGGATCTGCCCGTCACGACGCTCGCCCACGTAGTCGGCCATGATCGACAGGCGTTCGCTGGCGCGGCTGGTCACGCCCAGGTTCCAGGCCAGCACCTGCTCGCCCACGGCCTGGCTGCTTGCCCCGAACACCAGATCCGGTGCTGCGGCGAAGCCGGTGCTGTAGCGCGCCTGCGAGTCGCCCAGTTCCTTCTGCCAGACCACGCGGGCACGCGGGGTAATGCGCTCGCCGTTGTTGCCTTCGAAGGTCCTGAACAGCTGCAGGCCGGCGCCCACGCGGATGCTCTCCAGGCTGCCGCTGCGACCGACCAGTGCACCCGCGCCCTGCCCTTCATTGAAGCGCGTGGCCGAGGTACGCGCGTAGTCCACCACCGGCAACAGCGGCTGGATCACCAGGCCCTTGCCCGTGGTGAATGAGAACGCATGCTCCACCCGCGCGGAGATCGCATCGTTGCTGTACTTGGCACGCAGCGGCTGCTGCAGGCCATCGATACCGCTGACGCTGCGGCGGGTGTCGTGACGCAGGTCTGTGTAGCGCACCGCCGCCGAGAGATAGCCGCGCGAATAGGTCGCGTCCAGGTAGCCACCCACGTCCAGCGCGCGCACGTCACCACTGAAGTCGGAGCCGTCGCGGCCCTTGGTCGACATATCCGCCGCGGCCACGCTGACGCCCAGGGTGACGCGGTCATCGGCAACGCGAGTATCGGCGCCGACGACGATGCCGCCGATGTTATGGCTCAAGCCTGCCACGCCACCGTCGGCATCGATGCGGCCGTGGCTGGCGAAACCGCGCGCCCACAGGCCATGGTTGCGACCAGGGCCACTGCCTTCACCGCCGCCCGCCGCCGGCTCGACCAGATGCATGGCCAGCTGGTTGAACAGGCTGCCGTGGCGCATGCCCGGCTGCGCCGACACCGACTGCGCGGCCTGCGAGGCCAGGCCGTCGGCATCACCGCCACTGCGCATCGCGGCCTGGTGCTGCTGCACCACGTTGCCGATGCTGCCCACCAATGCGTTGTCGGCCAGGCGCAGGGTCGCGTGCGCGTCACCGCGCAGGGCACCGGCCTGCTGTGCGATCACATCACGGTCGGCGAACTGCAGGGCGCCGAGCAGCGACTTCAGGCCACCATCCCTGCGATCGGAAGCAGTCGCCAGCGCGCGGCCCAAGCCATCGCCGGAAGTGCCGTTGGTGAACAGGCCCAGCTGGTCGAAACCCGGGTTGGCGGTCAGCCACAGGCCGTCAGCGGCCTGCTTCACGTTGAAGCTCAGCAGCGAGTTGTGGCGCGGGCGGAACACTTCGCCGCCGGTGATGCTGGCGCTGTAGCCGGTGTCACCCAGGCGCACGACCTCTTCGAAGCCGCCCTGGTAGATCGGGCCCTGCACCAGGTCACGGCGGAAGTCCTGGCCGTAGTAACCCTGCGCCACGTTCAGTTCGAGGAAGGCCCCTTTGGAGATCACCAGCGCGCCGTCGGTCTGCTTGCTGTCGAAGAAACTGCCTACACGCAGGCGGCCACTGCCCGCCCCGCCGTTCTCGGTCACATCGAACAGCACCTTCCCGCCCGGCATGATGTTGACGTAGCCATGGGTGACCAGATCGCCGCCGCGCGGCATCAGGGTCCCGTACACGCGCAGGCGGTTGAAGCCGTCCTCGCGCCAGGACGGGCGGGTACCGCTGGCCAGCGCACTGAGATCCATAGCGGTGCCGGCCACGTCACCATTGCCGACCAGCATGCCTGCGCCCATTACCCGCACCTCCGAAGCGCGCAGGGCGCCGCCTTCCAGCGCGATGGTGCCGTTGTCGACCAGCATGAAGTCGGCACCGGTGGTCGCGGAGGTCCGCCATGTCGCGCCATTGGTCACGCGGATCACGCCCATGGAGTTGTCCAGCGTGGACGCATCCAGATCGCCCAGGCGCAGCTTCGACAGCAGCAGGGCCTTGTAGTACGGATCGTTCTGGTAGTCCTGTACCGAGTTCGCGCCGATGCCCTGCGGACCATTGCTGGACGCGTTGTAGATGCTCTGCGCCAGGTTGATGTAGCTGGATTGCCAGTTGGTGTTCCAGCGCGCGAAGTCATCATCGACGAAGGTCTGCAGCTGGCGACCGGTGCGCAGGTAGCCCGGATTGATGTCGCCGCTCACGTTGGCGGTGACATTCAATGTATCGCCCGGATCGCGGTAGCCCTTGGCGGTGATGACCCTGTTGCTGTAGATGTCCTGGCCCGGGAACGACTCCAGCTTGCTGCCGCTGCCATCAGGATCGAAAGTGACCGAGGCACCCGTGGTGCGCGCCGGATCGCGGAACACCAGCAGGCCGTTGGGCTGCACGACTTCATACATGGCCTTGTGCAGCAGCCCGGCATCGATGCCGCCGCCGTAGTTGCCGGTGTAGATCTGGGTCATCCGCGGCGATGGCGTGTAGATCACCTTGCCGCTGTTGCTGGCCGCGTGGATCTGTACCGAATCGACGATCGGCAGATCACCGGCCAGATAGCGTTCGACGCCACCGGACTGCATGATCGAGCAGGACGAAATGCAGTGGCCGGACACGATGGTGTTCAGGCCGGACGTGCGGATCACGCCCTGCAGCCACTCGCCGGCGATCAGCGCGCCACCATTGGAGGTGCGCAGCACCACTTCGCGGATCGGCCGGCCCTCGGCCTGTGCCTTGGCCAGCAAGGCGGGCAACGACACCACATCGGCGTAGGTCACCCCGCCGCTCAGGAAGATGCGATCCCCCTGCACGTGATAACTCATTGCCATGACGTCATCAGCCGCCGCGATGGCGCCAACGGCGATCAGCCCGGCCAGGGCCAGGCTCAACTTCGAATGCTTCATACGTTCTCTCTCTCCACCCGCAACACGCGGGTAAGGAGTCAAACGGCAAAGCGCCGGAATCTCCCCCAGCCCGGTCGGCCGGAAAAAATGAATGCATTCACAATGAGAGAGGGGCACCACACACTCTTCCCCATCCGGTCATCGTCGCGTAAAACTCGAAGGCGCACCCGCCAACGTCAGCCGAGGCCAGCCCTGTCCGTTCCGTCCCCCCTGATCCACCACGCGCCGGAGCCACCCGCGCCTGCGGACGCCTTCATCGCGTTCGTACGCGAGGAACGCGCGCCACTGTGCGCGTTCCTGCGCACACGGGGCGTCGGGCCGGAGGATGCAGAGGACATCGCGCAGGACTGCATGGAGCGGCTGATCCGCTATCGCGCGCACGGCACCGACGAACTGCGCCTGCTGCTGTATCGTATCGCGCGCAATCGCCTGGCCGATCGCGGCCGATCGCCGCAGTCGCGACCGCACCTGTCACTGGCCGAGCATGATGGTCACGACGAGCCCACCAGCCCGTCGCCGGACCCCTTGCGCCAGGCAGAGTCCGGGCAGATGTTGTCCCTGCTGCGGCAGGCCCTTTTCAAATTGCCCGAGCGTGCGCGCGAGGTGTACCTGCTCAACCGGATCACCGGCATGAGCTATACGCAGATCGCGCGGCACTGTGGAATTACAGCCAAGACCGTGGAAAAGCACATCGCCCGCGCCCTGCAGGGCCTGCGCCAGGAGTTGGGACCGGATCCGCTGCACAACGACGGGGATACCGAATGAGCAGCCACCGGCACACGGAAGACGCCTCGCTGTTCGCACGCGCCAGCGCCTGGGTGGCGCGGTTGGAGGCCCCGGACTGCACCCCTGCCGAACGCGAGTCGTTCGAAGACTGGCTGGCTGAAGACCCTGCCCATGTCAAAGCCTGGGCGCAGGCCGAAGATCTTTTCCAGCAGGGCCAGGGCCTGGCTGCGGACCCATGGCTGCGGACGGCTGCGGCGCGTGCGGCACGGCCTGCCCGACGCCGCTGGCTGCCTGCCGCGGCCGCGGCCGCTGGTATCTGCCTGGCCATCGGCGTGGGCTGGATGGTAGCGGTGGATGGCAACCCAGCCCCGCAGCGCTTTGCCAATGACACGCATCAGGCGCAGCGGCTGACCCTGCCCGATGGCAGCGTAGCCACGCTCGATGCCGGCACGACGCTGCACGCACGCTTTGGCTGGCGCCACCGCGAGCTGGACCTCGAACGCGGCCGCCTGCAGCTGCAGGTCGCGCCATCGAACAAAGCACTGCAGCTGCGCGCCGGCACCAGCACCATCCGCGATATCGGCACCACCTTCCAGGTCGAGCGCCTGCACGATGGCCTGGTCGAGGTCGCGCTGCTGGAGGGTGCGGTGGAAGTCAGCAACGGCGCCGCCCAGCACACCCTGGCCCCTGGCCAGCAACTGCAGGTACTCCCCTCCGGGCGCATCCAGCCCGGTCCAGCGCTGTCCTCCACGGCAGCCGCCGAGGGCTGGCTGCATGGGCAGCTGGTCTTCGATGCCACCCCGCTGTCGATCGTGGTCGAACGCATGAACCGCTATGGCCATGCACCGCTGGTGATCGCCGACCCGGAGATCACCGATCTGGCAGTCAGCGGCACGTTCCGCGCAGGCGACGCACAGGAGTTGCTGTCCGCGCTGGAACTTGGCTGGTCCATTGCTGGCCAGACGCGCCCGGATGGCGCGCTGGAACTGCGCCGCACGTACTGAGGAGGCCTGCGGTGATGGCAGGACCAGGCGCGCTGCAGTGGGGGCTGCTCCGCCCCCTGCTGTGCCTGGCGCTGCTGGTCGCCGCGCCGCCTGCCGCCCTCGCAGGCGATCCGGCTGACACCCACGACTACCGCATCAACGCTGGCCCGTTGCCCTCGGCATTGCAGCAATGGGCACGGCAAAGCGGCATCGCTCTGGTGTTCGATGCCCGGGAACTGGCGGGGCTCCATGCCAACGGCACCCATGGCCAGGCCGATCCAGCATCGGCCCTGAAACAGCTGGTCGCCGGCATGCCGGTGACCATCCTTCGAACACCGTCCGGTGGCTTCGTGGTCCGCCGCATCCACGTCGCGCCCGCCGTCGCGCCGCCGGTTCCGGCAACGGTGGCGCCGCGCCCGCGCATGCCCCCGCAGTCGCCCCCCCAGGTGGACCTGGCGCCGATCCATGTCACCGGCAGCCGGTTGCCGCGCACCTCCGTGCAGACCACCCTGCCAGTGACCACGATCGATCGCGCAGATATCCTGCGCAGTGGCTACGGCAGCCTGTTCGACCTGCTGCGACACCTGCCCGGCATGAACGGGCTGCCAGCGATGAGCAGCGCACGCAGTGGCGATTCGCAGTACCTGCCTGTCGGTGCAGCCGCCACCACCAGCCTGGATGGCATGGGACCGCGCGCCACCCTGTTCCTGGTCAATGGCCGGCGCCTGCCCCGTTATCCGATGGTGTCCCTGGAACAGGGCGGGCTCACCGACCTGGGCGGCATTCCACTCAGCTTTGTCGAACGCATCGAACTGGTGCGCGGCGGTGCATCGGCCATCTACGGTGCCGATGCCATGTCCGGCGTGGTCAACATCATCCTCCGCGACCAGGCCGACGGCCCGGAGGCAACGCTGCAGACCGGTCTGAGCAGTCGTGGCGACGCTAGCCAGTACCGCGTGCAGGCCGCCACCGGAGGCCTGCGCGGGAGCGGCGACCGCTGGTTCGCAAGCATCGACCTGCATCGCGTCGATCACCTGGCGGGGGACCAGCGTGACTGGCACGCGGAGACGTCGCAGTACCTGATCGGCGCCTTCCGCGATGGCGACTACTGGCCCGCTACGCGCTGCGACGGACCATTGAAACGACGCAATGGCGCCTGCTGGTTCGACAGTTCGCGCCCTCGTTCGCTTCAACCGGCCTCCGATACCGCCTCGGCCTATCTGCGCTACCGGCATGAGCGTGGCCAGGGACGCTACGTCTATGCGGAAGCCCGCGCCAGCCACAACCGGCAGCGTTTCGATCTGGGCCCGACCGCCGTCGCCCTCGGCCTGTACGGCTACACCTTCAACAGTGTCCTGCGCGAAGCCGGCAATGTGCGTCCCCAGGTCCGTGCCACCGACGCCGATCTCACCCTGGGCATCGGCCGGGACCAGGGCAGCCACAGCTGGGACGCCGGCATCAGCGCGCAGCGCAGCGACGTCACCCTGGCCACGCCGGGCACCGTGCGCGCCGAACCGTTCATCGAGGCGGCGCAGTCGCTCAGGTTCCTGCCAGGCTTCGATGCATTGCCCGCCGATGAAGCCACTTCGCTGTTCCCATCGATCCGCAACCGTGGACTTACCGAGCAGTGGCAGGGCTGGTGGGGCATACAGCGCGCATTGATGCCGATGCGGGGCGGCAATGCGCAGCTGGCTACCGGCATCGATCTGCGCCATGAACGCTGGACGTCGCACCCGGACACCCTGCTGAGCCAGGGCGATCTGGCACTGGGGCTGCCGCAGCAGCAGCGGCGCCTGTCGCGGCAGAGTGGCGGCGCGTATGCGGAACTGGGCCTGCCACTCACGTCGGAACTGCGCATGGACCTGGCCGCGCGCTGGGACTACGACGGCGACTACACGGCATTCTCGCCCCGTGCCGGCCTGCGCTGGACGCCAACACCGCACTGGTCGTTCCTGCTGGCCAGCGGCCGCGGCTATCGCGCGCCCAGCCTGTTCGAACAGCGCCGCCCGCCAGGACAGTTCGGTACCCTTACCCTGCCCGTCTCAAGCGCACTGCCACCTTGTGCACAGAGCGAGCCGGACGGCCGCTGTGTGGTCACTGCGGATGTGGAGGAGAACAACGCGCTCAAGGCCGAGAGCTCACGCAGCCATTCGCTGGCGGCGACCTGGTCACCCAGCGATGCGTTCTCGCTTTCGCTGACCCACAACATCGTCGAGCTGCGCAACGAGATCCTCGCGCTGCAGCCGGCCGATGCCGTGTGGAACCGTGACACCTGGCAGTTGGATGAGGATGGCAACCTGAGCAGCCTCCGCCTGTCGTTCGACAATATCGGCCGCACCACTTCCCGCAACTGGGTGCTGCGTGGCGAATACCGGGTCGACACCGGCAGCACCGGCCAGTGGTTGTTCTCGCTGGACGCGCTGAAGCAGCAGGAGCTGCGCCGCCGTCGGGACCACGAGCCGGCGATCGACCTGCGCGGGCATGTCACGCCCGAGATGGCGGCGGTCCTCAACGTGCAATGGCAGAACAGCAACTGGGACATCGCCCTGCGCGGCAACCAGGTGGGCCGCACCCGCGCATGGCTGCCCGGCGCCGAGTGCCCGCAGCGGCAGATCGAACAGAACCATTGCATGAATCCGCGCCAGCTGCGCTGGAACCTGCACCTGGCGCGCCGCCTGGGCACACGCGTCATCGCGGCGCTGGACGTGCACAACGTGCTTGATGCGCAACCGGTGAACTACCTGGTCGGCAATGGTGGGCAGATGCCGGGGCTGGACGATCCACTGGGTCGCTACTACCTGCTTACCCTGCAGTTCCGCTGAGCGTAGTACGCTACGCGGCCTGTTCCACCGGTCTGCCACCTTCCCCATGAAAGCCTATCTCTGGTTCTGGGGCGCGTTCCTGCTGTTCTTCGCGTTGCCCTTCCCCTGCATCCTCTATTTCGGAACCTCCTGGCCGGTGGCGCTGGCTGATCGCAGCGCGCCATGGCTGTCCCTGCTGCTGCTTGTGCTGTCGCTGGCTGCATGGCTCTCTCTGCTGTTCGCGTTCCTGCATTTCCTGCTGCTCGGCCCACCGCGCGCCCTGCATCGCGTCCGCTCGATCCTCGCCGATGGCGAACCGCGCGATGCGCTGATCGAACACGCTGAACAGACCGGCGTACAGGTGCGTGGCTTCGCGCAATGGAAACTGCAGCTGTCCTTCAAGAACCTGTCCGGCACGCCGATCCGCGAACAGCTGCTGGTGGTCGACAGCAAGCCGCAACTGCAGCGCTTCGGCGTCGGCAGGCACGTCGATGCACGCCTGAGCAGGGTGCCGGGCGCGTTCCCGAACGTGGTACTGGACGGTGCCCAGCCCGAACTGGATGTCGCCAGCCTGTGGCGGCGAAGCATCGGCGCAGCGCTCTGCATCGTCCTGGTAGCCGCTGCCTATGTGGCGACCTACCGGCTGCAGAGCGAGGGCCTTGGCTGGACCTTCCTGTCCTTCGGCCACCCGCTGCTGGTGTGCCCGCTGGTGCTGTGTGGGTACATGTTGGGGCTGCGCCTGCTTGGCCGCCTGCTGCAGGCTGATGCGCGCGGCGACGCGTTGAAGTACCGCGGCATCGGCGTGGAGGCCAGGGTGCTGAAAGTGCGTCAGACCGGCACCTACCTCAACGAACAGCCGCAGGTGGAGTTCCAGCTGGAGTACACCGATCGTGACGGCCGCGTACAGCAGGTGAGCGTGCGCCGCTTCATCCCGCTGATCGATCTAGCCAACATCCCGCGCGAAAACGTGACCCTGCTGTACGACCCGGATGACCGGGGCAACGTGCGCCTGGAGGGCGTATGAAACAGCCGCCCTCCACCCACACCGTGTTCCTGGTACTGCTGCTGGTTCTGGCGGGCGTGGCCGTTGCCGGCGGCGCCCTGCAGACCATCAGCGAAACGCTGGGGCATTCGGTACAGCCGGACCGGTTGCCACCCTCCGTCCCGTCTCAGTCGTCGCGCGAGCAACCCGCATCGCTTGTGCCGTCCCCGGCCGCCTTCCCCGCGGCGAGTACCGCTGCGGCGCCCGAGCGCAACAATCGCCTGTTCGATGCGGACTACCTGCTGGCTGCCCGCCAGGCACTGGAGCAGCTGCCAGCGCTGGCCGGACAGCGGTTGACGGTGTTCCACAGCATCCACTTCTATGACGATGGCCGCATCAACCTCGATCTGGTCGACCCGCAACAGCCGGGCCACGTCGACAGCTACCACTTCGAACGTGGCCAGTGGCGCAAGGGCAATCCGGTGAACCCGCAGCAGTTCGCGCCGACCATCAGCCTGCAGCGCAGCAGCACACCCCTGGCCAGCATCGATTTCGAGGCCGTGTCGCGCGTGGCGCAGGCACTGCAGGAACAACGCAACGCGCTGCAGAACCCCGCATCCGAAGTCGGCCACGTCTACGTGATCGTGCGCAAAGGCGGCAAGCTGGTGTGGCTGCCGGATGACGTCGCCGGTGACCGCGAATCCGTGCGCCTGCAGTTCGATGCGCAGGGCACCCTGCGCGGCGTGAACCGCCGATAGGCCACAAAAAAAGGGGACGGAGGGGATTAAGTCGCATGTGCCTTGGTGCGGATTGCGACTTAATCCCCTCCGTCCCCTTTTTCTATTTCACCGAGCGGGCGATGGCGTACTGCGCGCCGTAGTACGTGGACAGCACCAGCAGGCTGGCCAGCGGCAGACCGCCGGCGAAGCGGTCCCAGGCCAGCAGTGAATCGCTGGCGACGAACAGCAGCGCACCGGCGGCCGCCCAGCGCGCGCTGCTGGCTTCCACGGCAGCGGGCTGTGGCCGGCACCACTGGCGTGCCAGTGCCAGCACCGCCATCGAGGCCAGCACCACCACATACGCCAGCACCGGAATGCGCATCGGTGCGGGCAGGTGCGGCCACAGGCCAAGTACGTTGAGCACGGCAAACGTCGCCAGCAGGACGCTGGCCGCCAACAGCCCACGCCCCGCACGCAGGCCCTCGCGGAAGGCCACGATGTAGCAGAGGTGGGCCAGCAGGAACGCGACCAGGCCCGGCACGAACGCATCCATCGGCAGCATCAACGCGATGTCACCCACGCACGACAGCAGCATGCCGGCCAGCACCGCGCGTCGATAGAACGGCTGTGTGGGATCATGCAGGCGCCAGACGATGGCAGCGATCAGCAGCGTGGTGGTCGGCTTGGCCAGCCAATGCAGCCAGCGCCCGTCACCGTGCAGGAACGCGCCGACGATGGCCAGGATCGCCATCAGCAGGATCACGCCATCGCGGGCGCGCGGCTTCATCGGGCCTTCCACAATTCTGCAAGGCGGTCAGGCTTGCCGGCGATACGCTCCAGCACCGGGTACTGCAGGCCACCGTGGTAGGCGATGCTCATCGTTTCGATGCGGTCGAACTGCTTCACCAGCAGCACGATCGGCGCCTTGTCCTTTGCTGCGGCCGCCACTGCATCCTTCAAGCGCTGGCTGCTGTACTCACGGCCGCCAACCGCGATCACCTTCATGCCCGGTGCAAGACCGGCGTTGAACGCCGGGCTGTCCCAGATCACATCGCCAACCGTACCGCTGTCGAGCACGGTCGCGCCCAGCGAATAGGCCAGCAATGCCGCCTTGGCACGTTTTTCCTGCGCCTTGTAGGCGTCGTTCGGGGTATCGCGGTAAACCAGCTTCCAGCCCGCCAGTTCCAGGCCGCCGGTCAACGAACCGTGGCCGTCCAGGCGCCCGCGCAGGAACGTCGCCCAGTCGTACGGCGCGATGCCGTTCAAGGTCGTGACCACATCATCGAAGGTGTACGGATTGACGTCCCAATCGCCATTGCCGACGCCGAAGAACGCACGCGCGAAGTCGTCCAGGCTGCGGCGGTTGCCGCTCAGTTCGCGCAGCTTGCCCTCCACTTCCAGCCACAGCATCTGACCGCCGGAGTAGTAGTCCTCGCTCATCTGGTAGTTGCGGTAGGGCAACGTGCGGCGCTGGGCGATGGTCGGGTCGTTGGTGGTGTCCTGCAGTGGGCGCCAGGCCAGTCCCGGGCGGCCGCGGTCATAGGTGGCGGCCACGTTGGCCAGCATGTCGCGCGCCTGCGCGGTCGACCACAGCCCCGAGCGTGCGGCCAGCACCTGGCCCCAGAACTGGGTCTGGCCCTCGTACACCCACAGCAGGCTGTCGCCCATCGGCACGTTGAAATTGGCAGTAGCCAGATCGGCGCCACGGCGGTACTTGCCGTTCCAGGAATGGGTGTACTCGTGCGGCAGCAGGTCGCGCATCCACGCGTTGCTGTCCCACTCGGTGAAATAGCCCGGATCGGCGCTGTTCTCGCTGGAGCGGTGATGCTCCAGGCCGATGCCGCCGAGACGGTCGGTCAGCGCCAGCAGGAACTCATAGTGGTTGTAGTGGCGCGCACCGTAGAGCTTGTCGGCCTGCTGCACCAACGCGCGGTGCAGGGTGATCTGCGCGTCGGTGGGCTTCAACGACTTGGCCTCGTCGGCGAACACGTTGAGGTGCACCGGCACCTTCGCGCCCGGATCGAGATCGATGCGCTGGTAGTGCTCGCCGGCGAACAACGGCGAATCGACCAGATGGTCATAGGAAATCGGCTTGAACACCACGGTGTCACCGTCGCGCCGCGCGGTTTCCAGCGCGGTTGCGAACGACCAGCCCCTGGGCAGGGTCACGCTGGCCTGCGCCTGCAGGTTGCGCGCATCGACGCCGGCCGGATACAGCGAATTGGCGTTCCACTGCAGGTTGAGCATTTCCGGGGTCATCACCACCCGGCCCTGGCTGCCGCCCTGCGAGGACAGGAAGTCGAAGTGGGCGACGATCTCGCTCACGCCCTCGGGCACGTTCACCCTGAACGCATAGACGTTGAACTGGTCACGCTGCCAGGCCAGCGGCGTGCCGTTGGCGGTCACGCGCAGGCCGGCCAGCTTGTCGATCGGGCCGGTGGGTGAATGGTTGCCGGGAATCCACTGCGGGTACAGCAGGGTCATCGGGCCGGGCTTGGCCGGCACCGTAGCGGTCACCTTGAAGATGCGCCGGGCCAGATCGCGCGCGTCGACATCGATGCGCAGCAGGCCGGGGGCCACCGCGTTCGCCGGTGGCGAGGTCTGTGCCAGTGCAGGCGTGGCCGCCAGCGCGAACAGCAACGACATCGCCAAGGCTCGGGTCTTCATCGGCCAGGTTCCAACAACGGAGAATCTTCCGATGCTAGGCCTGTAACGTGCCCTGCCCCATGGCCAAAGGTCATGGGCGGGCCGCCCATCCTTGCGTGCGAAAAAGCGTGCGAACCAAGGTCCGCACCCACCATGTGCCGGCTCGCACCCACCGTGTGCAGGTTCGCACCCGCCAGAGCAGTTCCAGTAGATCCACGCCATGCGTGGATGAGGCGCTTCCCGGTCAGTCGACCAGGCGCAGGCGCAGTTCCTTCGGCAGCGCGAACACCATCGATTCCGGTTCGCCGTCCAGCTCGCCCACGCCGGTGGCGCCCAGTTCGGCCAGGCGCGCCAGCACGCCATCGACCAGCACCTGCGGTGCAGAGGCGCCGGCGGTCACGCCGATGTGCTGCTTGCCTGCCACCCATGCCGGGTCGATCTCGTGCGCGCCGTCGATCAGGTACGACTCCACGCCCTCACGGCGGGCCAGCTCGCTCAAGCGGTTGGAGTTGGAGCTGTTCGGCGAACCGACCACCAGCACCAGGTCGCAGCGCTTGGCCAGATCGCGCACGGCATCCTGGCGGTTCTGCGTGGCGTAGCAGATGTCGTCGTTCTTCGGGCCCTGCATCGCCGGGAAACGCTCGCGCAGCGCATCGATGATGCCGCGCGTGTCATCCACCGACAGCGTGGTCTGGGTGGTGTAGGCGAAGTTTTCCGGCTGGTTGATCTGCAGCGTGGCAACCTGCTCCACGTCTTCCACCAGGTAGATCTGGCCGGTGCCGGCTTCGCGGTTCCACTGGCCCATGGTGCCTTCCACTTCCGGGTGACCGGCGTGGCCGATCAGCACCACGTCACGGCCGGCACGGCAGTGGCGGGCGACTTCGAAGTGGACCTTGGTCACCAGCGGGCAGGTGGCGTCGAACACCTTCAGGCCACGGCGCTCGGCTTCCTGGCGCACGGCCTGGGACACGCCATGGGCGCTGAAGATCACCGTGTTGTTGTCCGGCACTTCGTCGAGTTCCTCGACGAAGATCGCCCCGCGCTGCTTCAGGTCGTCGACCACGAAGCGGTTGTGCACCACTTCATGGCGAACATAGATGGGCGCGCCCAGCGTTTCGATCGCGCGCTTGACGATCTCGATCGCACGATCGACACCGGCACAGAAACCACGCGGGTTGGCGAGCAGCACATCCATCAGTTCAATCTCCCGGCAGCGGCCGGCTTACGGTTTCGGATTGGCATTATCCGCCTTTTTGGCGGACTTGCCGTCGAACAGGCCAAACAGGGCGATGCCGATGGCACCCACCACGATGGCCGAGTCGGCGATGTTGAACGAGGGCCAGGTGTAGCTGCCCACGTACCACTGGATGAAGTCGACCACGTGGCCGTGCACCTGGCGGTCGATCACGTTGCCGATGGCGCCGCCGATGATGAGCGCATACGGCACCGCGGCCTTCCAGTTGCCGCGCGCGGTGCCGCGCAGCCACCACGCCATCAGGCCGCTGATGGCGATCGCCAGCGCGGTGAAGAAGTACTTCTGCCAGCCACCGGCGTCGCTCAGGAAACTGAACGCGGCGCCGGTGTTGTAGGTGCGGTACCAGTTCCAGAAGCCGTCGATGACCACCACCGGCTGGAACTCCGGCAGGCTCGACAGCACCCAGGCCTTGGACCACTGGTCCAGGCCGATGATGGCCGCCGACAGCAGCAGCCAGACCAGGGCGTTCGGATGCGGACGAGGCGCGGCCATCAGAACCAGCTCCGCACTTCGCCGGCGCCGGTCACGTTGCTCACGCAACGGCCGCACAGTTCCGGATGATCGGCGTTGCTGCCGACGTCGGCGCGGTGGTGCCAGCAGCGCACGCACTTGGCCTTGGTGGTCGGCTGGGCGCTGACGAACACCTCGTCGGTGGTCGCCGGGCGCACCTGCACGTCGCCACTGATGAACAGGAAGCGCAGTTCATCGGCCAGCGGCTGCCACTTCGCGGCCTGCTCCTCGTTGGCGGCAATGGTGATCTCCGCTTCCAGCGCGGCACCGATGGCGCCGTTGGCACGCATCGGCTCGAGCACCTTGGCCACCTGCTCGCGCACAGCCAGCAACTGGTCGAAGTCGGTGGCGTTGAGCTGGGCATCGGCCGGCAGCGGCGCCAGGCCGTCGTACCAGGTGGTGAACAGCACATGGCCGGCATGCTCGCCCGGCAGGTAGCCCCACAGCTCGTCGGCGGTGAAGGTCAGGATCGGCGCAACCCAGCGGGTGAACGCTTCGGCGATGTGGTACATCGCGCTCTGTGCCGAACGGCGACCGTGCGAATCGGTCGGCATCGTGTACAGGCGGTCCTTGGTCACGTCCAGGTACAGCGAGCCCAGGTCCACGCTGCAGAAGTTCAGCAGCAGCTGCACGATCTCGGCCATGTTGTAGCCGTCGTAGGCCGCCTTGATCTTCTCCTGCAGCTCCCACGCGCGATGCACGATCCAGCGGTCCAGCGCGACCATCTGGTCGAGCGGACGCAGGTGCTGGGCCGGGTCGAAACCGTCCAGGTTGCCGAGCAGGAAGCGTGCGGTGTTGCGCAGGCGGCGGTAGGCATCGGCGTTGCGCTTGAGGATCTCCTGCGACAGCGACATCTCGTTGCTGTAGTCGGCCGAGGCGATCCACAGGCGCAGGATGTCCGCGCCCAGCTTGTTCATGATGTCCTGCGGCTCGATGCCGTTGCCCAGCGACTTGGACATCTTGCGGCCGTGCTCATCCACGGTGAAGCCGTGGGTCAGGCACTGCTTGTACGGGGCGCGCTTGTCGATCGCCACGCCGGTCAGCAGCGAGGACTGGAACCAGCCACGGTGCTGGTCGGAACCTTCCAGGTACAGGTCGGCCGGCTTGCCGAAGCCACGCGCGGCGAGCACGCCTTCATGGGTCACGCCCGAATCGAACCAGACGTCGAGGATGTCGGTGACCTTCTCGTAGTCGGCGGCTTCAGCGCCCAGCAGTTCGGCGGCATCCAGCGAGTACCACACGTCGATGCCTTCGGCTTCGACGCGGTCGGCGACCTGCTGCATCAGCTCCACCGAACGTGGATGGATCTCGCCGGTCTGCCGGTGGGTGAACAGTGCGATCGGCACGCCCCAGGTGCGCTGGCGCGAGATGGTCCAGTCCGGGCGACCGTCGACCATGCTCTGGATGCGCGCCTTGCCCCAGGTCGGGAACCAGCCCACGGTGTCGATGGCGGCCAGCGCATCGTTGCGCAGGTTGGCCTTGTCCATCGAAATGAACCACTGCGGGGTAGCGCGGAACACCACCGGCGTCTTGTGGCGCCAGCAGTGCGGGTAGCTGTGGCGGATCGGATGGAACGCCAGCAGCGCACCGTTGTCGCGCAGCACGCCGACGATGGCCTCCTGCGCCTTCCACAGGTGCTGGCCAGCCAGCACCACGTCACCGGCCGGCGGGGTCGATTCCAGGTACACGCCACGGCCGTCGATCGGGGTCACCTGGCCGGCGTTGTACTTGTCCAGCAGGCCGTACTTCTGGCTGACCACGAAGTCTTCCTGGCCGTGGCCGGGGGCGGTGTGCACCGCACCGGTACCGTCCTCGTCGGAGACGTGGTCGCCGTTGAGCACCAGGATCTCGCGCTCCGGGTAGAACGGGTGCGCCAGCAGCTGGTTCTCCAGCGCCGCACCGGTGGTTTCACCGTGCAGCACCACGTTTTCGACGCCATAGCGCTGCAGCGCGCGCTCGGCCAGCGCCGCAGCCAGCACCAGCCAACGGCGCTTGCCGTGGTGCGCCGGGCCTTCGGCCAGCACGTAGGTGATCTCCGCGCCCAGCGACACCGCCAGCGAGGCCGGCAGCGTCCACGGGGTGGTGGTCCAGATCGGTACGGCCACTTCCACGTCGGCCGGCACGCTCACGCCGAACGCCTGGCCGATGGCCTGCGCGTCACGTGCTGCGTAGGCCACGTCGATCGCCGGCGATTCCTTTTCCTGGTACTCGATCTCGGCCTCGGCCAGCGCCGAGCCACAGTCGAAGCACCAGTACACCGGCTTGGCGCCACGCACCAGGTGGCCGTTGGCCACGACCTTGGACAGTGCACGGATCTCGTTGGCTTCGAAGTCGAAGCTCAGGGTCTTGTACGGGTTGTCCCAGTCACCGGTCACGCCCAGCCGCTTGAAGTCCACGCGCTGGATGTTGATCTGCTCTTCGGCGAACTCGCGGCACTTCTGGCGGAATTCAACGGCGTCGAGCTTGGTGCCGACCTTGCCCCACTTCTTTTCCACCGCGATCTCGATCGGCAGGCCATGGCAGTCCCAGCCCGGCACGTAGGGCGCATCGAAGCCGGCCAGGTAGCGCGACTTGACGATGATGTCCTTCAGGATCTTGTTGACCGCGTGGCCCAGGTGGATGCGGCCGTTGGCGTACGGCGGGCCATCGTGCAGCACGAACAGCGGGCGGCCGGCGGCGTTGTCGCGCAGCTGCTGGTAGAGCCCCTGCGCTTCCCACCGCGCCAGAATGCCCGGCTCGCGCTTGGGCAGATCGCCGCGCATCGGGAATTCGGTGGCTGGCAGGTTCAGGGTGGTCTTGTAGTCCTGGCTCACGCAGTGGCTCGCAATCTATGTTCGGAAAGGATGGCGCGCGCCTGTTCGGCGTCGCGGTGCATCTGGTCGGTCAACGCCGCCAGATCATTGAATTTCTCTTCGTCGCGCAGCTTGGCGACGAACTCCACATCGATGTGGCGCCCGTACAGGTCGCCCTGGAAATCGAACAGGTGGGCTTCCAGCAGCGGCTCCACGCCCTCCACCGTCGGGCGGGTGCCGAAGCTGGACACCGACGGCCACGGCTGGTCGAACACGCCATGCACCCAGGTCGCGTAGATGCCCGACAGCGCCGGGGTCTTCGGGAACCGCAGGTTGGCGGTGGGGAAGCCCAGCGTACGGCCGAGCTGGCGCCCGCGCACCACCCGGCCGCTGATCGCGTACGGACGGCCCAGCAGGTCGTTGGCACGGGCGAAGTCGCCCTGCTGCAGCAGCTGGCGGATGCGGGTGCTGGAAATGCGTTCGCCATGCAGGTCGACCGCTTCAATTTCGCCCGCAGTGAAACCCAGTTCGGCACCCATTTTCTGCAGCAGAGCCAGGTCGCCACGGCGGCGGTTGCCGAAGCAGAACTCCGGGCCGATCCAGACCTCACGCGCACTCAGGCGCTTGACCAGCAACTGGCGCACGAAGGTCTCGGCCGGCATCGCGGCCATCGCCGCGTCGAATCGCAGCAGGCCGACCGCATCGACACCGAGCTCGCGCAGGATCTCGACCTTGCTGCGCGCCAGGGTCAGCCGCGGCGGCGGTGTGCCCTGGGCGAAGAACTCACGCGGCAGCGGCTCGAACGCCACGGCCACGGCGGCCACGCCCAAGGCGCGCGCGCGGGCAACCGCGTGGCGGACCAGCGCACGATGGCCCAGGTGGAGGCCGTCGAATGCACCGATACAGACCACGCTTCCGTTGGGGAACAGCTCCCCGCCCTCGACGCTTCTGAACAGCCTGCTCATCAACTCTCGTTCCGGCCCGACCGGGGCCGCCGTTTCAATGGTGTAACCCTGAAGTATAGCCGCCACAAGCCGCGATCAATGCCCACGCAGATCGCGCGGGCGGAAGCCCATCGCCAGCATGGCTACCGCGTAGGTGACACCGCCACCGCCGACCAGCAGCGACAGGCTGCCGATCCGCTCCCACACGCTCATCGCCGAGAAGCCCGGCAGCCAGTGCAGCAGGGCCAGCAGCACACCAACCATGGCCGCACAGGCCAGCAGCAGTCGCAGCAGATAGCCGCCCCAGCCCGGCCGGCGCTGGTAGACGTCGGTCTTGCCCAGCCAGTACCACAGCAGGCCCAGGTTCAGGTAACTGGACAGTGCACTGGCAATGCCCAGCGCCAGATGCAGGCCCGGCTGCTTGCCGATGGCCGCCATCACGCCCTGCGCCTTCAGCTCGTCCGGCACCATGACCTGGTACAGCACCGCCAGCAGGGCGAAGTTGAACACCATGTTGGCCACCAGCGCGGCCACACCCGCGCGCACCGGGGTCTTGGTGTCCTGGCGTGCGTAGAACGCCGGCAACACCACCTTCAGCAGGGCGAACGCCGGCAGGCCGAAACTCAGGCCGTACACCGACAGCGCGGTCATGCGGGTATCGAAGGCACTGAACTGGCCGTGCTGGAAGATGGTCGCGATCAGCGGTTCGGCCAGCAGCAGCAGGCCCAGCATGGCCGGCACCGAGATCAGCAGGGTCATGCGCAGGCCCCAGTCCAGCGAGCGCGAGAAGCCTTCGCGGTCGGTGCTGACGTGGTGACGGGCCAGCGCCGGCAGGATCACCGTGCCCAGCGCCACGCCGAACACGCCCAGCGGCAGCTCCAGGAAGCGGTCGGCCAGCGACAGCCAGGACTGCGAGCCATCGGTCAGCTTGGCCGCGATGACGGTGTCCAGCAGCAGGTTGATCTGCGCCACCGAGGAGCCGAACAGGGTCGGCACCATCAGCGTCATCACCTTGCGCACGCCCGGATGGCTCCAGCCCCAGCGCGGCAGGGTCAGCAGGTTGATGCCCTTCAGCGAGGGCAGCTGGAACAGCAGCTGCAGGATGCCGGCAGCCAGTACCGCCCAGCCCAGCGCCAGGATCTGCTTTTCCGGGGTGCCGCCCAGCCGCGGGGCCAGCCACAGCGCGCCGGCGATCATGCACAGGTTGAGGATGACCGGGGTCAGCGCCGGCATGGCGAAGCGCTGGAAGCTGTTCAGCGCGCCGCCGGCCAGGGCGGTCAGCGACACGAACAACAGGAACGGGAAGGTCAGGCGGAACAGGTCGACCAGCAGGCCCTGCTTGACCGGATCGGTATCAACGCCACTGGAGAAGACCGAGGCCAGCTGCGGCGCGAAGATCAGCGCCAGCGCAGTGACCAGCATCAGCACCCCGCCCAGGGTGCCGGCGGTGCGGGCCATCAGTTCACGCAGCTCGGCGTGGCTGCGGGTCTCCTTCACTTCCGTGAACACGGGCACGAAAGCGGTGGCGAAAGAGCCTTCGGCGAACAAACGCCGCAGGAAATTGGGTACCCTGAAGGCGACCCAGAAAGCATCAGTGATGGCGTTGGTGCCGAACGTGGTGGTCACCACGAAGTCCCGGACAAGTCCGAGAACGCGCGAGACCATGGTCATGCTGCTGAACGACAGCAGGCCCCGCAACAACTTGGGTGAACTCACTCAGCGTCCCTCTTGACAATCGACTTGACGTGCATTTCTTACGCCATCATACTAGCTAGCTTGCTGTTCCCATAACACCGATTTTTTCAGGAAACCACCACCGTGGCCAATATCAAGTCCGCCAAGAAGCGCGCCAAGCAGACCGTCGTGCGCAACGCGCGCAACGTGGCTCAGCGCTCGATGCTGCGCACCGCCGTCAAGAAAGTGATCAAGGCGCTGGACGCCAACGATGCCGCCGGCGCCGAAGCCGCCTTCGCCGTTGCCCAGCCGATCCTGGATCGCTTCAGCGCGCGTGGCCTGATCCACAAGAACAAGGCTGCTCGCCACAAGAGCCGCCTGAACGACCGCATCAAGGCCCTCAAGGCCGCCTGATCCGGCGTTGCCGCCCTGCCCTTAGGGGCCGGGCAGCAGACAAGAACCCGGCCCCGGCCGGGTTTTTTGTTGCCAGCGATCCACGGGGTCCGCGCGATCCGGTAGTGCCGGCCACCAAAGCGGTAGCCGGCTTCGATGAAGGCCTGGCGGGTATGC